>JAFIEB010000126.1 GCA_020832735.1 Oceanicaulis sp. | reverse complement strand
CCTAGATCAGCTCACGCAGCCGCCATTGAAGCCACCATTCACCCCCATGAAGGAAGTAGCTTTCTCCCCTTATCTTAACGATAGTTTCAGCCCCGTCAAAGGCAACGACTGAATGTTTTCAGCATTCAGGGCCTTTGGGTTCGTGGCCGATACAGCTGCTCTAACGATAACACCGTGACAAAATTCAATAGGCTGACCGGGCTCGGCACCTGTCAGTAACGGAACTTAGTGACGCAACGAATAAAAAAGTTAGGTTATGAACTTCCCAAGCCGGCTGAGCTCACGGACCAACGGATCGTGGTTCGCCCGGATTTCGGACTCAATCCAGTCTGGAACCTTGATCTCAGCGCTTTCGCCAAATCCAACATGGTTTTTCTTGCGCAATATTTGCGAATAAACCTCTGGCTTAAAGATTGACTTCAGCATCTGATCTGCCGCCGCCGATATGTCTTTCGCCATATGCTCCTGTGGCATGAAATATATATTTGCGGCCCCTATGATGCTCAAAGCCTCTTTTATATGAAATGCGTAATTCAACTTGCTTTGGCCAAATTTTAAATAATATTGCTCGATATCGCAATTGGCGAAAAAATCCCGATCCTGCCAGGCGAAATGAGCCTTGTTCCGGCCTGATGTGGCGATATCCTTGTGCATCTTCCACCAGGACCGCAGTGACTTCACGGGGTCGCGCAGGCAGATGACGAATTGTCTGTTCCCGCTTTCCGCGAGATAGGCAAGCGCCGCCTTGTCGTAAATATACGCCGTGCACTTGTGCGCCACCACTACAGTTTTGTGGTCGAGCGCTCCCGGCTCGAAAACAGACTCCTCAATGGACCTTATTTCCGGCCATTGGATTTCAAGCTTGTTTGTACGGCTTCTGAGAACCTCAACACCCCTTCGAGCTCCGAGCTCCAGCATCAGCGCCGACGTGCCGCATTTGGGAAAGCCCAGAACGACCAGGCTGGCGGGGCGTGCGCTCATGGATGTTGTTCCTCACGGGCCAGGCCCGCTACTCAGCCGGCACAGGCGAGTCTAGAACTCCCGCCGCACGATGGCGACCTTGGAAAAGTCGATATAGATCGACTGATTGGGCGTCAGAATGGTGCGCTTTTCAGGTATGCGCTTTTCCCCGGCATAGCGGGCGAAGGCCGCTACGAGATCGTCAGCCTGGGTTGCGGTGGTTTCAATCTCCACGGCCGCGCCCGTATCCAGAATCACCTTGACCAGCGCCATCGCATCTCCTGTCAGCGTCATGCTGATATGACGCCCGCCGCCTTGATAACAGGCGCCGGGCTGCGGTCAAGGCTCCGTCACGCGCGCTTGTTGCGCCGCGCCGCTGTAGCTGGGCTTCACCTTCATTGGCGAATATCACAAACGCGGCGGCGAGGCGCGCAAGCGAGGGCCCCGGACAGGCCGGTCACGCATTCCCGAATACGATCTTCACATTGGACATGGACTGGTTTCCCCCGACAGCCGTGACCGCGCCCGGCGCGGCCGGGCGCCGCGTCTAATCGACCCGCCTCACGATGGCGGCTTTGGAATAGTCGATATAGATGGACTGGGTCGGCGTCAGGATGGTGCGTTTGTCCGGCGTGCGCTCCTGGGCCACGTACCGGCTGAACGCCGCCACCAGGTCGTCAGCAATCACTGCCGTGGTTTCAATTTCGACATCTACGCCCGATACGAGCGTGACCTTGACCAGCGCCATTGTGTCCCCCATGCCCTGTGCAGTCCCCGGGACAATGCCTAGAACATGAGCCCCCTGCGTGCAAACTGATAATATACAAGCGCTTTTCGAAACCCGCCTAATTCCCTGAGGTAATGATACCGATGCAATTTGGGGGCGACTGAGCGCCTCAACCGGCGCGGCCGAGCAGCTCTTCCAGGATGGCGCGTGCCTCGGCGCCATGCTCGCGATCGGCCAGCGCCATGGCGGCGCTGGCGCGCAGATAGCCGGTCTTGGAGCCGGTATCGAACACCTCGCCGGTGAACGGCAGGGCGTGAAAGGCGCTTGTGGCCATCAGCGCCTGCATGGCGTCGGTCAGCTGAATTTCCCCGCCCGCGCCAGGGGTCTGGCGCGAGAGCAGGCCGAAAATCTCCGGCTGGAGAATATAGCGCCCGGAAATCATGAGATTGGACGGCGCGTCCGCCACGGCGGGCTTCTCCACCATGCCGCGCATTTCGATCAGCGCGCCCTTGCGCGCGCCAGGATCGATGACGCCATAACTGGACACCTCCTCGCGCGGCACTTCCTGGACCGAGATGAGATTGCCGCCGACCGTTTGATAGGCCTGCGTCATCTCCGCCAGGCAGGGCGGATCGGAGCGCATGATCATGTCGGGCAGCAGAACAGCGAACGGCTCATCGCCCACCAGATCGCGCGCGCACCACACCGCATGACCCAGCCCCAGCGGCGCCTGCTGACGCACGAAGCTGCACGCGCCCGCTTGCGGCAGATCGGCGCGCAGCGTCTCCAGAAGGGCGGTCTTGCCCTTGGCTTCCAGCGTGGCTTCCAGCTCATAGGCGATGTCGAAATAATCCTCGATAGCGCCCTTGTTTCGCCCGGTGACGAAGATGAAATGCTCGATTCCCGCCGCGCGCGCCTCGTCGATCACATAGTGCAGCGCGGGCCGGTCGAAGACCGGCAGCATCTCCTTGGGGATCACCTTGGTGGCGGGCAGAACGCGCGTGCCCAGCCCGGCGACCGGCAGCACGGCCTTGCGTACACGTTTGATGGCCACGATCTCGCCTCCCTCTTCCTCATCCAAAGCGCATCCCGTCTAGCCCGCGCTCCGGCGCCGCGCAACCGGATGGACGCGCGCTTTATTCAGGCAACCCCCCTCTTCTGCAAAGCGCGGCAATCGGTTAGAACCCGGCTGCAGTGTTCGCGCCGAAGCGCCCGATGTCCGGGGGGACGAATTAAGATGGCCATGATGCGCCCGTTCATCCTGTGCGGCGGGTCCGGAACGCGGCTGTGGCCGGTGTCCACGCCCGAGCGCCCCAAGCAGTTTCACGCCCTGTCAGGCCCGCGCGCCATGATCGCGGAAACGGCTGCGCGCCTGCCGGCGCACGCTGGCGGCTTTGACCTGGCGCCCGCCGCCGCCGTGGCCGGGGCGCGCTGGCGCGCGGCGCTGAACCGGCATCTGCCGGGCGCGGCGCAGATCCTGGAGCCGCTGGCGCGCAATTCCGGCCCGGCCGTCGCCGCCGCCGCACTGTGCGCGGACCCGGACGATCTCGTCCTGATCTTACCAGCCGATCATCACATCGCCGACGTGCCCGCCTTTCACGAGGCGCTGGCGCGCGGCGCGGACGCGGCGGCCGGCGGCGCGCTGGTCACGTTCGGCGTCCGCCCCGATCACGCAGCCACCGGCTATGGCTATATCGAGCTGGAATCGGACGAGGCGGCCCGCGCGCCCTTCGCCCCGGCGCAGCGCTTTGTCGAAAAGCCTGCGCGCAAGACCGCGCAAGCCTATCTCGCCGGCGGGCGTCATTTGTGGAACGCAGGGATATTCCTGTTCCGCGCCCGCGCCATGATCGAGGCGCTCGAACTCCACGCGCCGGACATGATCGCAGCCGCGCGCGCCGCCCTGCCCGCCGCCGGACCGCTGGAAGCGGGGGAGACGCGCCTGCTGGCGCGCGAGGCGTTTGCGCGCGCGCCGTCCATCTCCATCGACTACGCCGTGATGGAGAAGGCCGGGCGCGTGAACGTGGTTCCGGTCTCCATGGGCTGGAGCGATCTGGGCGATTTTCGCGCGCTGAAAGCCCTGCACGGCGCCGGCCGGGACAGCGTGATCATCGGTCCCGCGGCCGAGGACCACGGTTCGGACAATTTCATCTTCTCCACCGGACCGCGCGTCGCGGTGCGCGGGGTCAGCGGACTGGCCATTGCGGCCAGTCCTGACGGGGTGCTGGTCACATCGCTGGACGGCGCCGCCGAGGTGCGCGCCGCCGTGGAAGGCGCCAGCCGCACCGCTGCGCCGGGGCTCGACCCCGCCCTGGCCGCGCGCGCCCGCGCGTGGGTGTATGAGCGCATGCTGCCCGCCTGGGCCGAAGCAGGCTGGGACCGGGAGAATGGCGGCTTTGTCGAGACCCTGACCCGGGACGGGGCGCCCAATTTCACCCAGCCGCGCCGGGGCCGGGTGGCGCCGCGACAGGTGTTCACCTTCGCCACCGCGCTGATGCATGGCTGGGACCCAGACGGCGCCGCCAGCCGCCTGGTCGATCAGGGGCTGGCCTATCTGGACGGCCCGGCGCGCACGCCCGAAGGCGGCTGGGCCCATGGCCTGACACCGGGCCAGGGCGTCTCTGACGCCCGGCGTGATCTCTATGACCACGCCTTCGTGGCGCTGGGGGCCGCACGCGCCTTCCAGGCCACGGGCGAGGCGCGCGCCGAACGCATCGCGCGCGAGGCGTTTGCGCTGATCGATGCGGAGATGCGCGACGGCCAGCCCGGCTGGGCGAGCCCGCAGACCGCGCCGGGGCGCAAGCTGGCCAACCCGCACATGCACCTTCTGGAAGCCAGCCTGGTCTGGTACGAGGCCAGCGGCGACCCGGACGCGCACGAACGCATCGGCGAGCTGGCCTGGCTGTTTGAAGCCTTCATGTTCGATCCGATGAGCGGCGCGGTGGGCGAGGTGTTCGGCCCCGGCTGGGAGCGCGCCCCCGGCGAGGCGGGCGCACGCATTGAGCCCGGCCATTGCTATGAATGGGCCTGGCTGTTGTCAGAGGCCCGTCGCCTGACCGCGCGCGACACCGCCAGCTGGTCGCGCCGGCTGATCGGTTTCGCCGACGCGCGCGGGCGCGGACCGGACAGATTTTCGCTGGACGCAGTGGCCGCAGCAGGCGCACCGCTCATCGCCACCTGCCGGGCCTGGCCGCAGCTCGAACGCATCCGCGCGCGCCTGCGCTTTCCCGAAACGGCTGCGCCGGGCGAGGCCGCGCGCGAGCTCGCCGCCTTCATGGACGCCTATATCGACGAGGACAGCCCGGCCTGGTGCGACCGGCGCCAGACAGACGGCTGCACGCCCATGGATTATCTGCCCGCCTCCATGCCCTACCACTTCATGACCGCGCTGGGCGGGTTGTGAGCATGGAGCCTGAATAATCTGCAATCATCTGACAGCTGATCCGCCGCGCCGGCGTTTGCGGAGAGGGGATGCGACATGCTGATCATCAATAATGGCATCCCCAAAAGCGGATCGACATGGGTTCAACGGATCATCCGCTATGGCATGCAGCCTGCCAGGCCCTCACAAGTCTGGCAGAAAGACATCATAAGCCCGTCTATAAAAGATGACGATATTGCAGGCTATTACGCCTCAGGCGAGTGGCGCGGCAGGGATGTTCTCCTCAAGCACCACCTTATCTATAATGACAATCTGTCTTTTATATCAGACTATCAGATCAGGGTGATTGTGTCTTTCAGGGATTTGCCCGACTCGGTTATTTCCTGGTTCCATCATAATGTCAGACTGGGGAACACCTCATTGGAGGACAAGTCCCGCTGGCTGGAAACCAGCGGGCGGGCTTTTGCTGTCAGAGTCCTGAAATACAGGCGCTCATGGGAAGGCAAACCGAACACGCTCATGATCCGTTACGAGGATCTGCTCGCCGATCCAAAGTCCGGGATCACCACGATATTGGAATTCCTGGGCGAGGAAGCGGGCGAAGAGCTGGTTGACGTGCTGCACAACGCCACGAAGGCCGGCGTAAAGCCGGACGGCCCGCTGCATGAGGGCAAACACATCCGCACCGGCGGACGCCGTGTCGCCCGGGACGAATTGCCCGGGCATTTCTACGATGAACTGTTGGATTTGCAGGCGCAATTTGAGAGCGGGTCGCTGACGCCAGAGGTGCTCAGTCAATTCAAAAGCAGCCGGAAGACGTCTTGAGGGCTTTGGCTGACCCGCAGGCGATTGTTATTGCCAAGAAAGCCTTGGCCGCTCACCTGACCCGCTGCAAGGCGCCGACGTCGCGCAGCGGCGGGTGCGCGTCCATGGCATGTCACGTCATGACGGCGCCGGGCGGCTTGTGAGGATTACGGCCGGCCCACGCTCACATAGTTGAAGCCGCGCGCGGCGGTTTCGGACGGATCGTAGATATTGCGCAGGTCCACGATCAGCGGGGTTTTGAGGGCGGCTTTGAGCCGGTCAAAATCCAGCGCGCGGAACTCGTTCCATTCGGTCAGGATGACCAGGAGATCCGCCCCTTCCGCACACAGATACGGGCCGGTGACGAAGTCCACGTTTTCAAGGAGTTTTTCGGCTTCCTCAATGCCTGCCGGGTCAAACGCGCGCACGCGCGCGCCCGCCGCCTGCAGGGCCGGGATGATGTCCAGGCTGGGCGCCTCGCGCATGTCGTCTGTGTTGGGCTTGAAGGTCAGGCCCAGCACCGCCACGGTCTTGCCCTCCACCGAGCCGCCGGCCGCGGCGATCACCTTGCCGGCCATGGCCTGTTTGCGCCGGTCATTGATCTCCACCACCGTCTCGATCAGGCGCACCGGCGCGCCGGCTTCCTGGGCGGTGCGCACCAGGGCCAGCGTGTCCTTGGGAAAGCATGAACCGCCATAGCCCGGCCCGGCATGGAGAAACTTGCCGCCGATGCGGTTGTCCAGGCCGATGCCGCGCGCGACCTCCTGCACATTGGCGCCCACCTGCTCGCACAGATCGGCCATCTCGTTGATGAAGGTGATCTTCATGGCCAGAAAGGCGTTGGCGGCGTATTTGATCAGCTCCGAGGTGCGCCGGCTGGTGAACACGATCGGCGTCTCGTTGAGATAGAGCGGGCGGTAAAGCTCGCGCATGCGCGCGGTGGCGCGCTCGTCCTCGGTCCCGACCACCACACGGTCAGGGCGCTTGAAATCGTCAATGGCCGCGCCTTCGCGCAGAAATTCCGGGTTCGACACCACGGCGAAGTCCGCGTCCGGGCGGGCTTTGCGGATCACCGCCTCCACCTCGTCGCCCGTGCCCACCGGCACGGTGGACTTGTTCACCACGACGGTGAAACCCTCCATCACGGCGGCGATCTCCTCGGCCGCGGCGTAGACATAAGTCAGGTCGGCATGCCCGTCTCCGCGCCGCGAGGGCGTGCCCACCGCGATGAACACCACGTCCGCCTGGCGCACCGCTTCAGACAGGTCGGTGGCGAAATCCAGCCGCCCCTCGCGCACATTGCGCTCGACCAGCATGTCCAGACCCGGCTCGTAGATCGGCACGCCGCCGCTGCGCAGCAGGGCGATCTTGTCCTCGTTCTTGTCGATACAGGTCACATGGTGGCCGAAATCGGCGAAACAGGCTCCCGACACCAGGCCGACATAGCCCGTTCCGATCATGGCGACACGCATCGCGCAGCTCCCCCGCAAGGACTGACAGGACCGGCCTTCAGCCGGTCAGGCAGGCATAGCAGCGGCCCGGGGGCAGGCCAAGCGCGCGGGCCAGCGGGGCGGCGCTGAGGCGCGCTCAGATCTCCTGATCGAATTCGCCGATCTCGCTATGGCGGGCCAGCTCCTCGCGGATGGCGCCGAAGATGGCGCGCACATCCTCCTTGCTGGTGAGGCTCTCCACGACGATCACCAGATTGGGCGTGTTGGAGCTGGCGCGCACCAGCCCCCAGCCGCCATCCTCCAGCGTGAAGCGCACGCCGTTGACCGTGTTGATATGCGTGATGGCGCGTCCAGCGACCTTTTCACCCGCCTTATGCTTGGCCTCGAACGCGGCGATGATGCGGTCGACGACCTCGTATTTCTGTTCATCCGTGCAGGCCGGCGACAGGGTAGGCGAGCCGTAACTGACCGGCAGGGCGCGTTTCAGATCGGCCATCGACTTGCCCGGATTGCGGTCGAGCATTTCCAGAATGCAGCGCGCGGACACCAGGGCGCAGTCATAGCCGCGCCCGATGGGCGGCTGCAGGAAGTAATGGCCGGATTTTTCAAACCCGGCGAGCGCGCCCAGCGCGTTGGAGCGGCGTTTGATGTAGGAATGGCCAGTCTTGTAATAATCGGTCGTGGCGCCATTGGCCTTGAGCACAGGATCGGTGGCGAACAGGCCGGTGGATTTCACATCCACCACGAAAACCGCGCCGGGGTGCGAGGCGGACAGATCGCGCGCCAGCATGAGGCCGACCTTGTCGGCGAAAATCTCCTCGCCCTCATTATCCACCACGCCGCAGCGGTCGCCGTCGCCGTCAAAGGCCAGGCCCACATCGGCCCCGGTCTCGCGCACCCGGGCGGCCAGCGCGTGCAGCATCTTCATGTCTTCCGGGTTCGGATTATAGTTCGGGAAGGTGTGATCGAGCGTGCAATCCATCTCGATCACCTCAGCGCCCAGCGCGCGCAAGAGATCCGGCGCGAACGCGCCCGCCGTGCCATTGCCGCAGGCCGCCACGACCTTCAGCGGGCGCGTCAGGCGCACGCCGGCCACCGCATCCGCCACATAGACTTCAGCCACGCCCTCGCGGCGCACATAACCGCCGCCTGAGCGCGCCTTGCCCTCGCCGCCCAGCACGATCTGTTTGAGGCGGCTCATCTCGTCAGGACCAAAGGTGAGCGGGCGCTCCACGCCCATCTTCACGCCCGTCCAGCCATTGGCGTTATGACTGGCGGTGACCATGGCCACGCTCTCGATATCGAGATGGAACTGGGCGAAATAAGCCATGGGCGAGAGCGCCAGCCCGATATCATGCACCTCGATCCCGGCCTGCATCAGGCCGACGGTGAGCGCCTGCTTCACGCTCAGCGAATAGCTGCGGAAATCGTGGCCGGTGACGATCTGCGGCGGTTTGCCCAGCTCATGGATCAGCGTGCCGAGCCCTAGGCCCAGCATCTGGACGCCATAGAGATTGAGGTCGGGCGCCTTGTCCGATCCGGGATGGCCGAACCACCAGCGCGCATCGTACTCGCGAAACCCTGTGGGCTTGATCAGCGGCAGGGTCTCGAAATCCCAGGTGTTCGGCTTGATGTCGATGTTCATGCTCATTCCTTGATGCTGCGTACACGTCCGGGCGGCACCTTGCGCGGATGCGCAGGGGCAATCACTCCTCAGGCGTCTCGCCGGGCAGTATGCGCACCTCGATGCGGCGCACCAGGACCGGACGCCCGGCCCCGTCCTCGTCCGGCCACACGCCGACCCAGTCAATGCCATTCAGCGGCGTGCCGGCCGGGATGTGATGGCGCAAGGTGACGGTGCGGTACACGTTGTCCAGCTCCACCCGGCGCCAGCCCGTATCCGCGTCGCCGACCACGAAATACCCGATATGGGCGTGGGTGAGATCGGGATCGGGCGTGCGCATGTCCACGCGCACCTCGATATCACGCCCGACCACGGCGGCCTCGAAGTCCGGCGGGATCACCGCGCCCACCCCGGCCGAGAGATGGCCGGCCGCCTCGCGCGTGGCGGTGGCGGTCAGACGCGCCACCGGTCCGCCGGTCGCGGCCGGATCGAACAGGGCGCGCGTGCCCGGCCCGGGGATCAGCTGGTCCAGCGCCGCGCCCTCCATGATGAAGGCGTCAGGGGTGACGATGGCGTCCTGGCCGGTGGGCCGGTATTGCATCGCGCCCCAGATCAGGGCCGCCGCCGCCAGCGCTGCGGCGGGCCAGAACACGCTGTCAGGCAGGGAGAACCGCATCGCCATCCTGTCAGCTCACGCCGGCGCGCAAGAGGTCGTGTATGTGCAAGAGCCCCTCGGGACGCCCGTCCTCATCGCACACGAACAGCTGTGTGATCTTGCGCGTCCCCGCCGTCATCTGGCGCAGCGCTTCAGACGCGAGCATGCCCTGGCGCACCGTCACCGGCGCGGCCGTCATGACCGCGTCAACCGTTTCGGAGATCAGGTCCGGGCTCATCTTCCGGCGCAGATCGCCATCGGTGATGATGCCCAGAAGGCGCCCGTGCGCGTCCGTGACGCCGACGCAGCCCAGACCCTTGGCGCTCATCTCGATCAGCGCCTCGCCCATATCCGAACCCGAAGCGGCCAGAGGCAGCGCGTCGCCTGAATGCATCAGCGCGCCCACATGGGCCAGCGCCGAGCCCAGCGCGCCGCCGGGATGGAACAGGGCGAAATCGCGCGCGGTGAAGCCGCGCGCCTCGATCAGCGCCACAGCCAACGCATCTCCATAGGCCATCATCATGGTGGTGGAGGTGGTCGGCGCACGCGTCTCCCCGCACGCCTCCTCCGCCGCCGGCAGGAGCAGCACCAGATCAGCGCCGCGCGCCAGCGTGGACTGGGCCCCGGCGGTCAGCGCGATCAGCGGCACTGCGAAGCGGCGGCAATAGGCGATCATGTCGCCCAGCTCGCGCGTTTCGCCGGACTTGGACAGGGCCAGCACCGCGTCATCGGCGGTGATCATGCCCATATCCCCGTGGCTGGCTTCGGACGGGTGGACATACTGGGCCGGCGTGCCGGTGGAGGCCAGCGTGGCGGCGATCTTGCGCGCCACATGCCCCGACTTGCCCACGCCCGCGCACACCAGCCGTCCGCGCAGGGCCGCGATCAGGCGCACCGCGCGCGCAGCCTCCCCGCCCAGCGCGCCGGACAGGGCGTTAAGGCCGTCAATCTCCAGCGCCAGCGTGCGGCGCATGGCGTCGATCAGCTGGGGTTCGTCAAGCCGGACAGCATCAGGGCGGGTCATGGCGCCAGTTTGTAGACCAGAGCCGCCTTGCGTCCAATCGCCGTTTCACCCGCCCGCGCGCGCTTGGCGCCGGGCGCAAAGCGTCCGATGCTGGCGCAATGGACATCGAACCGCTGGAACTGGACGGCCTGTGCCTCATCCGCCCGGCGCGTCATGGCGACGCGCGCGGATGGTTCGAGGAGGCCTGGTCGGCGCCGCGCCTGCGCGCTGCGGGGCTCGATCTGACCTTTGAACAGGACAATCTGTCCTACTCGGCCGAGGCCGGCACGCTGCGCGGCCTGCATTTCCAGGCGCCGCCCGCCGCCCAGGGCAAGCTGGTCAGCGTGATCACGGGCGCGGTGCTGGACGTGGCGGTGGACGTGCGCTCCGGTTCGCCGACACAGGGCCGTCATGTCGCAGTGCGCCTGTGCCAGAACGATCCGGCCCGGCTGTGGGTGCCGGAGGGTTTCCTGCACGGTTTCGTCACCCTCGAGGCGCATACCCGCGTGGCCTACAAGGTGACGCGCGCCTACAGCCCCGAGCATGACCGCTGCGTGGCCTGGAATGATCCTGATCTGGGCATTGACTGGGGCCTGAGCGCGCCGGTCCTGTCGCACAAGGACGCCGCGGCGCCGCGCCTGCGCGACATGCCCGCCCCGTTTGCGCCCGGATGGCGGGAGCGGCGCTGATCAGCCGAGCGTCAGATTGGCGTTCTGGCTGACAAATTCGACAAAGCGGCGCAGGGTCTCGGACGTCTCGGTCTCCACAATGCGCCGCGTCTCGCCCGGCGAAGAGCCGCTGAGATAGAAGACGCACTCGTTCGAACGTTCCGACAGCTCTCGCGTGAACTGCTCGACCAGGCGGTCAAGCGTCTGCGCCTCGCTTTCGGTCGAAACAGATACCGTCACCCTCTCCATGCGAGTCCCCCTGAGGCCGCATCCCCCGTCCGGCTGCTGGTGCCTTGCCAGCCGCTCTGATGATCTGTGATGGTGCTCTACTGCTTCCCACAGTGCAAGACCCATTCCGAAAATGACCCAGCCGCCCGCCCGACTTCTGATCCTCGGCCGCTCCGGCCAGCTCGCCCGCGCCCTCGCGGCGCAGGCTGCCGGACGCTTTGACGCGGTGCGCGCCGCCGGACGCGAGGACGCCGATCTCGCCCGTCCGGGCTCGGCAACCGGCCTGATCGCTGAATGGCGCCCTGACGCCGTGATCAACGCCGCCGCCTGGACGGCGGTGGATGAGGCTGAAACCCGCGAACACGAGGCGCGCGCGGTCAATGCGCGCGGCGCCGGCGAGGCGGCCGCGGCCGCCCCAGCGCTGGGCGCGCGCTTTGTCCTTGTGTCCACCGATTATGTGTTCGGCGGCGCGCCCGGCGCCCCTTTCGCCGAGGATGCGCCCCCCGCCCCGGTCAACGCCTATGGCCGCACCAAGCTGCAAGGCGAGCGCGCCGTGCTGGCGGCCTGCCCGGGCGCGGCCGTGGTGCGGGCGGCAGGCGTGTTCAGCGGCGCCGGATCTGATTTCCCCAGCGCCATGTGGCGCCTGGCCGAGGCCCGCAACGAGATCGGCGTGGTGGACGATCAGCTGACCGGGCCGACCTTCGCCGGCGATCTGGCCCGGCGGCTGATCGCTCTGACGCTCTTGCCCGATGCGCATGGCGTGTTTCACTGCGCCAGCGGGCCGCAGCTGAGTTGGGCGGCGTTTGCCGAAGCGTGTTTTGATCTCGCGCGCGAGGCCGGAGCGCCCTCAGCGCGCGTGAAACCCATAACCACGGCGGACTTTCCCCGCCCGGCGGCGCGACCGGCGGACGCGCGCCTGGCCTCCACGCGCCTGGAAGCCGTCACCGGCCTGCCCGCGCCGGACTGGCGAACGGGACTTTCCAAGGCTCTCGACGCCTGGCTGTCCAGCCGGTAAACCGCGAGGCGCCTGCCGCATCCGCCCCAGCCGCCCGGGAGCCTTTCATGACCCGTCTTGTCCTCACCCGTCACGGCCAGAGCGTCTGGAACAAGGAAAACCGGTTCACCGGCTGGGTGGATGTCGATCTGACCGAGAAGGGCGAGGCCGAGGCCCGGCGCGGCGGAGAGCTCCTCAAAGCGGAGGGCTTTGCGCCGACCTACGCCTATACAAGCGTGCTCAAACGCGCCATCCGCACGCTTCACTTCGCGCTCGAGGGCGTCGACCGGCTGTGGATACCTGTGGAAAAGTCCTGGCGGCTCAACGAACGCCATTACGGCGGGCTGACCGGGCTGAACAAGACCGAGGTGACCGAGGCGCACGGCGCCGAGCAGGTGAAGATATGGCGGCGCTCCTTCGATATCCCGCCCCCGCCATTGCCCCTGGACGACACGCGCCACCCGCGCTTCGACCCGCGCTACGCTGCGCTTGATCCCGACGCCCTGCCCGCGGGCGAGAGCCTGAAACTGACCCTGGAGCGCGTGGCGCCGTATTTCTCCGGCGCCATCGCCCCGCGCCTGGAAGCCGGCGAGGAGGTGATCATCTCCGCTCACGGCAACTCGCTGCGCGCCCTGATGAAGCTGTTGTTCGACATCCCCGACGCCGGGATCGTCTCGCTGGAAATGCCCACGGGCAATCCGCTCCTGATCGAGCTGAAGGGGCTGACCCCGGTCTCGGCGCGCTATCTGGACACAGAGCGGGCGCAAGACCTGCCCCCCTGCCCCTGATGGGCGCGCGCGCGATCACGCCCGATGATCTGCGCTTCATGGACGCAGCGCTGGCGCTCGCATACGCGCGCCTCGGCCAGACCGCGCCCAATCCGGCGGTAGGCTGCGTGATCGTGAAGGACCGGCGCGTCATCGCCGCCGCCGCCACGGCGCCAGGCGGACGCCCCCATGCCGAGACGCAGGCCCTTGAGATCGCCGCAGAGCAGGCGCGCGGCGCGCAAGTTTATGTCAGCCTGGAGCCCTGCGCCCATCACGGACGCACCCCGCCCTGCGCCGAGGCGCTGAGCGCAGCGGCGCCGCGCGAGGTGATCATCGCCTGCCGCGATCCCGACGCGCGGGTGTCAGGGCGCGGGATCGCCATCCTCGCCGGGGCGGGCGTCTGCGTGCTGGAAGGCGTGCGCCAGGCCGAGGCCGAAGCACTCAATGCCGGCTTCTTCACCCGCCTGGCGACAGGACGCCCCCTGATCGCCCAGGACGGACGCGCGGGCCTGTTCGACGCCGATCTGGCGGCTGGCCCGGACGAAAGCCTGGAAATGGCGCTGGACCGCATGGGGCGTGAAGGCCTGACCCGGGTGCGCATCCCGGCCCCGCGCGCAACGCCGCGTTAACGCTGAATACGTTAAGTCTTGACGCCTGTAGCCGCGCATCAGGGCGCGGTTCGCCCGGAACGCGCATGACCCGCACGCCAATACAGTACCGGACCCTGACGCAAGGCGCGGCCGACGAGATCTGCCGGCGCCATGATTTTCTCATGACCGGGCGCATGGGCGGCGCGCGCGCGAATTTCTCCTACGCCATTCTCAACGGGCTGAATCTGTCCGGGCGCCACCTGGCTGACGCCGACCTCACCGGGGCGGTGATGGAGGGGACCAATTTCTCCGGCGCCAATCTGACCCGCGCCGTGCTCTATGGCGCCGACATGCGCCAGGCCAATCTGGCCGGAGCGGTGCTGCACCGGGCCGACATGCGCGGCGCGATCCTGCGCGGGGCCGATCTGACCGGCGCCGATCTCAGCCAGGCCGATCTGCGCGAGGGCGCCATCGCCCAGGCCGACCGGAAGAAGGGCCTGTCCATGCTCACCCACGAGCAGCGGCCCGGCGAGGCCAGCATGGCCAATTTCGCGCGCGCCAACCTGTCCCAGACCCGCATGAGCGGGGTGGTCGCCCAGTCATCGGACTTCTCCGACGCCGTGCTGATCGGGGCGCGCCTGACCCGCGCCAATCTGCGCAATTCACGCTTTCCCGGCGCCAATCTGGAAGGCGCGGACATGAGCGGCGCGGACCTGACCGATGCCGATCTGCGCGACGCGGTGCTGATCGGAACCAAGCTCGATCTGGCCCGGCTGAACGGCGCGGACATGAGCGGCGCCTTGCGCGATGCGCCGCCCGGCGAGGTCTCCGATCCGGGCGGGGAGACCGCCCGGGCCCTCGACCGTCATGCGCGCTGGTGCGAGACCGGCGGACAGGAGGGCGCGCCCTCCACCTTTGACGGCAAGGATCTGCGCGGCCTGCGCAGCCTCGCCCGGCGCAATCTCACCGCCCTGCAGGCGCGCGGCGCAATTCTCTACGGGCTCGACATGGAAGGCGCCGAACTTCAGGGCGCCAAGCTGTCCAACGCCGATCTGCGCATGACCTCGCTGCGCGGGGCCGATTTGCGTGGGGCTGATCTGACCGGCGCCAAACTCAACAACGCCGATCTGCGCGAGGCGCGCATCGGTCCGCTTCTCTTGCCCAATGACCGCCTGCTGGCCGCCTCGCTGGCCGCTGCGGTGATGCGTTACGCCGACCTGTCCGGCGCTGACCTGCGCCATGTCGAGGCGGCCGGCGCGGATTTCTCCTTTGCGCGCATGCACGGCGCGGATGTGCGGCGGGGCAAGTTCTCCGGCGCCTGCTTCACCGGCGCGCGCGCCCCGGCCGGCATCCAGTCCGAAGCCGCCGATCTCAGCGGCGCGGTCGATCTGTCCGCCGCCTGAGTTGCTACGGGCCGCGCGCACGTATAAATACTCACTTTGAGCAAAAGCGGGCGCTCCAGCCTGCGCGGCGAACGGAAGGCGGCCATGGCGGCGTTCGACAATCTCTACCGGCACCGCATGGTGCGCGCCGCCGCCTTCGCGCCGCGCGTTTCGCTGGCCGATCCGGACGCCAATGCGGACGCGATCCTGACGCTGACGCGCGAGGCCGACGCCCGCCACAGCGCCCTGGCCCTGTTCCCCGAACTGGCGCTGACGGGATATTCCGCCGAGGACCTGCACCATCAAAGCCTGATGCTGGACGCTAGCGAGCAGGCCGCAGGCCGCATCATCGCGCAAAGCGCCGGCCTCATGCCGGTGATCGTGTTCGGCTGCGCGCTGCGCCAGCACGGCCAGCTGTTCAATTGCGCGCTGGTCGTCCATCGCGGCCGTCTGCTGGGCGTGGTCCCCAAAAGCTATCTGCCCACCTATCGCGAGTTTTACGAAAAGCGCTGGTTTTCCGACGCCACGGGCGTGATCGCCGATCAGATCACCGTGGCCGGCCATCAGGCGCCGTTCGGAGCAGACCTGATTTTCGAGGCCGAGGACCTGCCCGGCTTCGTGATCCACGCCGAGGTGTGCGAGGATTTCTGGGCCCCTGTCCCGCCCAGCACGTTCGCAGCCCTGGCCGGCGCCAGCGTGATGGTGAATCTCTCGGCCTCCAACGCCACCATCGGCAAGGCGCGCGAGCGCGCGGTGCTGATCGACGCCCATTCGCGGCGCACCTGCGGCGCCTATATGTTCTGCGCCGCCGGGGCGGGGGAATCCACCAATGACCTGGCCTGGGACGGCCAGCTGTTGATCTACGAACAGGGCGTGCGCCTGGCCGCCGGCGAGCGCTTCCTCAACGATCATGCGCGCGTGTACGCCGACATCGATCTTGAACGCATCGAGCAGGACCGGCTGCGCCTGTCGACCTTCCGCGACGCCGCCGCCCGCTCGGCCGAACGCTTGCGGGCCTTGCGCCGGGTGCGCTTCGTGCTGGATGCGCCTGTGGACGCGCCGGTCCCGCTTGAGCGCGAGATCGACCGCTTCCCGTTTGTTCCCAACGATCCCGAACGGCTGGACGAGGACTGTCATGAGGCCTGGAACATCCAGGTGCAGAGCCTGGCCCAGCGCCTGCGCGCCAGCGGCGTGAAGCGGGCCGTGATCGGGGTTTCGGGCGGGCTGGATTCCACCCAGGCGCTGATCATCACCGCGCGCGCATTCGACCGTTTGGGCCGGGACCGCTCCGACATTCTGGCGGTGTCCCTGCCCGGGCTCGCCACGTCGGGAGACAGCCGCACGCGCGCACACGCGCTGATCGAGGGGCTGGGCGCGCAATTTCGCGAGATCGACATCCGCCCGGCCGCCGAGCGCATGCTGGCCGATCTGGACCATCCTTACGCGCGCGGCGAGCCGGTTCACGACGTGACCTTCGAGAACGTCCAGGCGGGCCTGCGCACCGATTACCTGTTCCGGCTGGCCAATCACAAGGCGGGGATGGTGATCGGCACCGGCGATCTGTCCGAGCTGGCGCTGGGCTGGTGCACCTATGGCGTCGGCGACCAGATGAGCCACTACAATGTCAATGCCGGGGTGGCCAAGACGCTGATCCAGCACCTGATCGCCTGGACCGCGCGGCGCGGCGCCTTCGGGCCGCAGGTCAGCGCCGCGCTGGAAACTATTCTGGCCGCCGAGATCACGCCTGAACTGGTGCCGGCCGGCGCTGACGGCGCGGTCCAGTCCACCGAGGCGGCGATCGGACCCTACGCCTTGCACGACTTCACCCTGCATTACGCGCTGCGCTATGGCTTCGGGCCGGAGAAGATCGCCTTTCTGGCCGCTTCGGCGTGGAGCGATGCGGCGCGCGGGCGCTGGCCGCACCATGTCGCCGGCAAGGACCGGCGCGCCTATGATCTGGACGCCATTACGCGCTGGATGGCGGTGTTCGCCCGGCGCTTCTACCAGACCAGCCAGTTCAAGCGCACCGCCATGCCCAACGGCCCCAAGCTCACCTCCGCCGGGGCGCTGAGCCCGCGCGGCGACTGGCGCGCGCCGTCAGACGCCTCGGCGCGCGTATGGCTTGAAGCGCTGGGCGCCTTGAGGGCCGAACTTGGCCTGCCCGAGCAGGCCGGCTGATCCGCCGGGTTCAAACGCAAAGGGCCCGGAGGATCGCCTCCGGGCCCTGATCGCTTTGAGCAAACAATCGGCTCAGTGCTTCACGCGGCTCCAGACCTGCCGGTAGGACAGGTAGAGCAGGATCGCCAGGCCGAACAGATAGATCATGACCATCATGCCCATGCTCTTGCGCGCTTCCATGTGCGGATCGGCCGCCCAGGCGAGGAAGTGGGTCACGTCGTTGGCCATCTGCTCGACCGTGGCCTCGGTGCCGTCAGCGTACTCAATCATCCCCTCCTGCAATTGCGGAGGCATGGCGATCAGCATCCCGGGCATGTACGGGTTGTAGTAATTGCCCGGACGCACATCGACGTCCTCGGGCGCTTCCTCGTCATAGCCCAGCAGCAGCGAGCGGATGTAGTTGGCGCCGTAATGGCGGGCCTTCACGATCACCGACAGGTCCGGGGGATAGGCGCCGCCATTGGCCGCGCGGCCCTGGGCCTCGTTCGCGTACGGATAGGGGAAACGGTCGGCAGGCCGGCCAGGACGCTCGATCGGCTCGCCGATATCGTCAATATCGGCCACGGTGTACTGCGCCGCGATCGCCGCCACGACCGGATTGTCGTTGGGATTGTCGTAGCGCATCAGCTGGCCATTGATCTCGACCTCTTCAAACGGCCCGCCGGGCTGGCCGAGATGGCGGATCGACAGATGTTTGATCCCGTGACAGGCCGCGCAGACCTCCTGATAGACTTGGAAGCCGCGCTGCACCGCCTGGCGGTCAAATTCGCCGAACGGGCCGTCGAACGACCAGGCGTGCTGTTCGGGTGAGCGGTACTTGCCCGCGCCGAGCGCCGCAGGGGCGGCGACCAGCATGACCGCCGCAGCGGCGGCGAGGAGCCGGGAAACGGTTTTCATCGCGGATCTCCTATTCAGCCGGTTGCGCGGCGGGGGCGGCGCCCGGGCCAGCCTTGGCCGGCTTGTCGCCATTGAGTACGGCTTCCTCGATGGAGGCCGGCCGCGCCGTCGGTTTCTCGATAAAGCCGAGCAAGGGCATGATCACCAGGAAGTAGGCGAAGTAATACACGGTGAGCACCCGGCCCATCAGCAGGAAGTCCACGCCCAGCGCGCCCAGCACCGGCACCTTGGTGTCAGGCAGCTCCGCGCCCGCCCAGCCCAGGCCCAGGCACGCCACCACGAAGAAGGCGAAGAACCAGCGCGCCATCGGGCGGTAGCGCATGGAGCGCACTTTCGAGGTGTCCAGCCAGGGCAGGATGAACAGCACGCCGATGGCGGCGAACATCAAGATAACCCCGCCAAGCTTGTCGGGCACCGCGCGCAGGATGGCGTAGAAGGGCAAGAGATACCATTCTGGCACGATCATCGCCGGCGTCACCATCGGATCGGCCTCGATATAGTTGTCGGCATGGCCCAGCACGTCAGGGGCGTAGAACACGAAGCCGGCGAAGATGATCAGGAAGACCACGATCGCGAAGCCGTCCTTGACCGTATAGTACGGGTGGAAGGGCAGGGTGTCGGCCTTGGTCTTCACGCTGATGCCGGTCGGGTTGTTGTTGCCTGGCACGTGCAGCGCCCAGATGTGCAGCCCGACCACGCCCGCAATCAGGAACGGGATGAGGTAGTGCAGCGAGAAGAAGCGGTTCAGCGTCTCGTTGCCGACCGAGAACCCGCCCCACAGCCACTGGGTCAGCGGCTCGCCGATCAGCGGCAGGGCGCCGAACAGATTGGTGATCACCATCGCGCCCCAGAAGGACATCTGGCCCCAGGGCAGCACATAGCCCAGGAAGGCGGCGGCCATCATCAAGAGGTAGATGACCACGCCCAGTATCCACAGGATCTCGCGCGGCGCCTTGTAGGAGCCGTAATACAGGCCCCGGAAGATGTGCATGTAGACGGCCAGGAAGAACATCGAGGCGCCAACCGCGTGGATCGAACGGATCAGCCAGCCGAAATTCACGTCGCGGTCGATGCGCTCCACGCTGGCGAAGGCGTAATCGATATGCGGGACGTAGTGCATGGCCAGCACGATGCCGGTGATGATCTGGATCATCAGGCAGACGGTCAGAATGCCGCCGAACGTGTACCAGTAGTTCAGATTGCGCGGGGTCGGGAAATCCACGAACGAGTCCCAGCCCAGGCGCACGATGGGCAGTCGGGAGTCCAGCCAGCGCGTGAAGGCGGTTTTCGGTTCGTATGTGCTAGGTCCGCTCATCGTGTGATCTCCTAACCGAGCCGCAGAGTGGTGGCCGAGATGAAGGTCATCGGCGGGATGGGCAGGTTTTCCGGCGCCGGACCGCGGCGAATGCGGCCAGACGTGTCATAATGCGATCCGTGGCACGGGCAGAACCAGGCCCCGTAATCGCCCGCGCCTTCGGTGGGCACGCAGCCCAGGTGGGTGCAGCTGGCGCTGGTCACCAGAAGCGCCTGGCGCAGCGCGTCCTCAATCTCGACCCCTTCAGAGACCGCAGCGGTCATGGCCGAGCGGTTTTCGTCGGTGGCTGGCGCGCTTTCATCCAGATTGCGGTTGCGCGCCAGGCGGTCGGGCAGGCTCGAAACGGCCGTTTCGCGCGCCGCCTCCACTTCGCCCGGCGAACGCATGCGCACAAAGTGCGGCATGGACCGGAACATCACCGTGATTTCCTGACCTTCGGTCAGCTCGCCCAGGGCGATATCGGTGGTGCCGAGCGCCAGCGTGTCTGCAGCCGGGTTCATCTGGTCGATGAAGGGCCACAGCACCGCCGCGCCGCCAATGGCGGCCATGCTGCCTGCGGCGATGTGGATGAAGTCGCGGCGCGTGGCCTCGCCGCCGCCGTTGGGGTTCTTTTCGTCCGTCACGTGCCGACCTCATAACTCGCGCCGCGTTCGCGCGCGCGCCCTTCCGGGCGTGCAGGCGATAGCGGCCTGACAAGACATAGCGCGGCGCGGCCCCCGGGACCGTGCGTCGCGCTGACGCACGGAGTCGTTATGACGCGCCCCGTCAGGTGGCGGGATTAATCCGCCCCCCCGCTTTTTTCAACCGGATTATCCGTTTTGCGGCGGGATATCGCAGGCTGGCGCCAAGATGCAAGCTGCGATGCGCACCCCGGCGTTCAGCCGATCGCCGCCGCGCCGACCGGCAGAATCATCGCCGTGGCGGTGGCGATCAGCTTCTCACTGCCCGCCTGTTCAGCGATCACATCAACCGCCACAATCACCTGACGCTTGCCCGCCTTGATGACCCGGGCGCGGGCGCGGAAGGCCTCTCCCACGCCAGGCGACAGGAAATTGATGGAATACTGGGCGCTCAGCACATCGCCCACCATCGTCGCAGCCGCGTAGGCGGCGGCGTTGTCGGCGAGAAATCCGATCAGACCGCCATGCAGAAAGCCATGATGCTGGGTCATGTCGTCCGGGCGCAAGACCATGCGGGTCTCCACCTCGCCGTTCTCAGCTTTGAGAATTTCGAGCCCGGTCCAGCGGGTGAAGGGCTGTATTTTCACGATCTCGCGCAGCAGGGCCGCGTCCACCACGACCCCCGCGTCTCCCGCTTGCTTGCGCGCATTGTCGGCGATGGCGCCGGCGGTGGCGGGCGCAGAGTCTGTGGCGGCGGCTGACGTCATGGGGGCGTCCTTTCGAGGGGGCGATCCGGGGTTAGACCGACTGGTCTATATAATCACGGCGCGGCGCGCTATGGAAGGACAAACCTGCGGAGCATGGATATGACGCCAGACGGCCCCGAGCCTGACACCGCCCGCCGCCCGGCCTCTGCGCGCGACCGGCTGATCGCGGCGGCGGCGCGCCTGTTTCAGGAGCAGGGATACGCGGCCACAGGCCTCAACGAGATTCTCGCCGGGGCCGGCGCGCCCAAGGGTTCGCTCTATCATTATTTTCCTGACGGCAAGGCGGGCCTGGCGGCCGCCGCCATCGACGCCGCCGCGTCCTTGCTGGAAACCAGCCTAAGTGAAGCCCATAGGCGCACCGGGGACGCCGCCGGCATGGTGGAGGCCTATGGCGAAATGCTGGCGGGCTGGATGGAGGCGTCACACTTTCGCCGGGGCTGTCCGGTGGCCACGGTCGCGCTGGAAGTCACGCCCGGAGACGACGCCGCCGCGCAGGCGGTGCGCGAGGCCTTCGCCCGCTGGCGTGCGGCCCTGAGCCAGGCCATCAGCGCGGACGGGGTGGCTTCGCAGCGCGCGGACGCGCTGGCCGGCTTCACGCTCGCCGCGATCGAGGGTGCGCTGATTCTGGCGCGCGCCGACGCCAGCGCAGAACCGGTGCGCGCCGCAGCCCGCGAGGCGGCGGCGCTGATCCGGGCCGCCAGGCCTCAGGGGTAAAGCGGATACTCGGCTTCAACCTGATAGATATTGGGCCGGCCCGGCTTGGTCTGAAGGCTGGAATACAGATAGAAGCGGTCGTTCAGCATGGGCGCGGAGCGGTAGAGATTGAGCCGCTGTTCAAACCGCAGCAGGCGCACCGGATCGGTCCAGGGCTTGAGATAGGCCAGCGTCAGATGCGGGATATAGACCCGCCGCTCGGTCTCGACGCCCACGCGCCGCGCCGCCTGGACGCAGGATAGCGCCAGTCCGGACAGGGCCGGGTTCTCCTCCACCCCGAGCCAGAGCGAGCTCGGCTCGGCCTTGCCGAAATGATTGACGCCCTTGAACACCAGATCGAACGGCGCGCAGCGGATGCGGGCGAGCTGATCATCCAGCTCGCCGATCACCGCCTCGTCCAGCTCGCCGAAAAAGGCCAGGGTGACGTGAAAATTCTCCGGCGGTCGCCAGGCGGCGCCGGGCACGCCCTTCATCAGCGGGACAATGCGTCTGGCGATGGCGTCATCGACAGGCAGGGCGGCGAATACGCGCAAGGTCATGGCGCCAGCATGCCCGCGCACCGCCCCCGCCCGTCAAGCGCCCCTGCGGCGGACGGGACTGCGTGCGTGCACCGGTTTTTCTTGAACGTGGCGCGCGGAATCCCGATATAAGAGGCGAAATCCGGACGGGTCGCACTGTCCGGGCGAGATGATTTGCGTCCCCAATCCGGGGCGCAGGACAACAGACGTCAGGAAGGACATCATGAATCAGTTCAATCGCACAGTCCGCGGTCATGCGGGCACGCTCGACACCTCGGTGGATGCGGGCCTGCGCAGCTTCATGCTGGGCGTCTACAACAAGATGGGCCTCGGCCTCGTTCTCTCCGCCGCCCTGGCCTGGATCGTGGGCACGGTGACGCCGGTGACCGCGCTGGTCCTGGGCACGCCGCTTCTGTACGTGGTCCAGTTCGGGCCGCTAGTGCTGCTGTTCGGCTCCATGTTCTTCATGCGCAACCCCTCGCCCATGGGCGCGGCGGTGCTCTACTGGTCAGTGGTCACGCTGATCGGCTCAGGCCTTGGCGTGTGGGTGATGCTGGCCGCCAATGCGGCGACCGCAACGACGCTGACCGGTGATATCAGCCTGACCTTCGGCACCATCGCCCAGGCCTTCGTGATCACGGCGGCGTCCTTCTTTGCGCTGTCGATCTACGGCTACACCACCAAGACCAATCTGCAGCCGCTGCGCGCCTTCCTGTTCATGGGGATTATCGGCGTGGTGCTGATCAGCATCATCAACATCTTCTTCATCGAGAGCTCGGGCCTGCAGTGGATCATCCAGTTCGCCATTCTCGGCCTGATGGCCGGCGTGACGGCCTGGCAGACCCAGAACCTGAAACTGACCTATGCCGAGATTGCGGGCGACGAGCGCTCCATGGCGGTGATGACCTATTACGGCGCGCTGAACCTCTACATCGCGTTCGTGAACATGTTCCAGGTCATCCTGATGCTCTTGGGCAATCGCGACTGACGCACGCGCCCTTCTCAGGCGTTTCAAAGCCCCGGAGCGCCCGCTCCGGGGCTTTTTCATGGCCCTGTGCGGCGCAGGAAGCGGCGGAACAGGGCGTGAGCCTCGGCGGCCTCATCCGCGTCGTAGCGCATGCGCGGGTCCCAGGGCTGATCCTCGGCGTCGAAGGCGTGGGTCGCCTCGCCGAACAGCACGGGCGGGCGAATCGCCGCGCCCGAGGCGCGCTGGCGGTAAAACAGGCGTTCACATGCGCGCGGGTCCGCGATCAGATCACGCCCGGCCAGGATCGTCTCCACGGGAAAGGGCGCGCCCACCGGATCACGCCGGGCGCGCACGATCGCGCCGCAATAGGGGTAAACCAGGAAGGCCCCGCGCACGCCCTCAAGCGGCGCCGGGCCCAGCTCGCCCGCCTGCGCTGCGGCCATGGCGTCCAGCACCGTCCAGCCGCCATGGCTCCAGCCCGCCAGCGCCAGATGATCGGCGTCGATGCGCGCATCGGCGCGCAACAGCGCCAGCGCCGAGACGATGTCGGCGGCGCGCTGCTGGCCGCGCATGCGCGCGCCGGTGCACACCAGAAGGCGCGATCCGGCCCGGCCAATGCCGCGCGCGGCGTGGGAATCCACGATCAGGGCGGCCCAGCCTTCCGCATTGGCCTGCCGGGCGTAGTCGTCCTGCACGTCGCGCACGCCGCCGCAGCCTGACAGGAGCACCACGGCGGGAACCGGCCCCTCCGCCCCGTCGGGCAAGCGCAGCGTGCTGTGCCCGGCGATGTCAGGCGCCGCGCACGCGCTCAGCGCGATCACAAGCCCGAAGACCGCCGCCGCCCGCCGCATGATCAGTGCCGGAAATGGCGCATGCCGGTGAACACCATGGCCAGCCCCGCCTCGTCGGCGGCGGCGATCACCTCTTCATCGCGCACCGAACCGCCAGGCTGGATGATGCAGCGCGCGCCGGCGCCGGCCGCCTCACGCACCCCGTCCGGGAACGGGAAGAAGGCGTCCGAGGCGCACGCCGACCCTTGGGTGCGCGGTTCGTCCCAGCCGTTTTCCTTCGCTGCGTCTTCCGCCTTGCGCACGGCCAGGCGCACCGCCTCGACCCGGCTGGTCTGACCCATGCCGATACCCGCCGAGCGCCGGTCGCGGGCGAACACGATGGCGTTGGATTTGACATGCTTGACCAGACGCCAGGCGAACAGGAGATCAGCCATCTCATCCTCGTCCGGCGCGCGCTGGGTGACGATTTTGAGCTGGGAGGGGTTGATGCGCCCGGTGTCGCGCGCCTGCACCAGCAACCCGCCCGCCACCGATTTGAGCGTCCAGCCCGGCGCTGTCGGGTCCGCCAGCGCGCCGGTCAGCAGGACGCGCACATTCTTCTTCGCCGACAGGATGTCCAGCGCCGCGTCCTCGGCGTCCGGCGCGATCACCACCTCGGTGAAATTGCGCGTAATGGCGTCGGCGGTGGCCGCATCCAGCGGCCGGTTGAACGCCGCGATGCCGCCAAAGGCCGACACCGGATCGGCGGCGAAGGCGCGCTCATAGGCCGCGGCCAGCGAATCGCCCTCGGCCGCGCCGCACGGATTGGCGTGCTTGATGATCACGGCGGCCGCGCCGGCCTCGGGATCGAACTCGCTGACCAGCTCGTAGGCCGCATCCGCGTCGGCGATGTTGTTGTAGGACAGCTCCTTGCCCTGCACCTGGCGGGCTGACGCCACGCCTGCGCGCGCCTCGGGCGCAGCATACAGAGCGGCGTCCTGGTGCGGGTTCTCGCCATAGCGCAGCTTTTGAAGACGCGGGCCGCCCAGCGTGAACCAGCTGCGCGCCGGCTTCTCAATCCCCGCTTCCAGCCTTTGCGCGATGGCGCTGTCATAGGCGGCGGTGCGCGCGAACGCCTTGGCCGCCAGATGCCGGCGCAGGGTTAGCGGCGTCGATCCCTCGTGGGCCGCCATCGCCTCGAGCACCTTGTCGAGATCGCGCATGTCCACGCACACCGCCACATGGCGATGGTTCTTGGCGGCGGCCCGAATCATGGCCGGACCGCCGACATCGATCTTCTCGATACAGGCCTCGATCCCGGCGCCGGAGCGGGCGGTCTCCTCGAACGGGTAGAGATTGACCACCAGAAGATCGATGCCGGGAATGGCGTGGGCCTCCATGGCGGCCAGATCGTCCTCGCGCTCGCGCCGGGCCAGCAGTCCGCCATGCACGCGCGGGTGCAGCGTCTTGACCCGGCCGTCCATCATTTCGGGATAGCCGGTGACGTCGGACACGTCGCGCGCCTCAAGCCCCGCATCGCGCAGGGCCTGCAGGGTGCCGCCGGTGGAGATCAGCTCCACCCCCGCCTCTGCCAGGGTGCGGGCGCGTTCGGCCAGCCCGGCCTTGTCGGACACCGAGATGAGCGCGCGCCTGACCGCCGTAAGGTCTGTGTCAGCCATGAAGAATACTCCTGCAGGAAACCATACCCGATCCGGCGGCGCGCGCCGGTGAACCTATTTGCACGCGTCAGCCGCCCGCCGCGCCGACCCGGCCCAGGCGCTGGAACGCCCAGCGCACGCGGTTGGGCGGGCGGTCCCCGCCCCCGAACGGCTCGGCCTCGCCCGAGACCACCAGCTGGGTGGACCGGCGCGGCGGAGCGCCGGCGGCCAGATACACCGAACGGTCCAATCTTACAGGCCCGCCATCGGTCCGGAAACGCCAACCGTCGCCCGAGGGCAGCACCAGCAGCGCGCTCATGGAATCGCGCGACAGCGATGCGCGCACATCAGGGTGGAGGTGAAAGCGTATGGCGAAGCTCAACCGCGCTTCGGGATCAGCGGGCGGGCCGTCCTCGACAGGCCGGAACAGCCCGTCCTCGCCGCGCAGATCGGCGCCGTCCATGGCCAGGAAGATGCGCCGGCGCAGGCTCATGCCGAACGCCTTGCGGTAGCCGTCATGACTGGCCTCCAGCCAGACGCCCAGCTCTTCCTCATTGCGCCGCACTTTCACCGGATCGGGGCTGTGGGCCACGCGCGGGCCGGTGAGGTCGCGCCGCCAGCCCGGACCCAGCAGGCGCGCCGAAGAGGTTTCCTCCAGCGTCAACGCCGAATGGGCCGCCGTGGCGCGCACCGCCTCGCGCCAGCGCGCGCCGTGATCGGGCGACCAGCCGCAACCGACCACGATGCGCGCGCCCGATGCGGCGAATTCGAAGGCCAGGGCGCTGGCGTGACTGTCCGCGCCATGCAGTCCGGGCGGAGGCCCGGCGGCGTCCAGGATCACCACGCTGCCCGCCGCCTCGGCCCGGTGATAGCCGGCATGGGGCGCGATATTGAACACCTTGCCCGTGGGCGCCTTGCCCCCGCCGGCGTGGGACAGGGCGGCGTCGATGGCGCGCGCATCGCCTTCTCCGCCGCCGTGAAACCCCGCCAGCGCGCCGCCGGGCAGGCGCGAAAAGCGTACAAAACCGGTCAGCCGGTCGATGGCCCGGCGCACCTCGTCGGGCAGGGGCGCGCCGGCGGCCGCGGCGGCGGCGTCCAGCTCGCACAGCGCGATGAGGCAATCAGCCGCCGCTTGCGGGCTGCGGCTGACATGCCCGCCATCGGGAAGGATTTGCGCTTTGAGCACGGCTTCAAGCGCCGCGCCCGCACGCGCCTGCAGCCGTCCGGGCAGATCCAGGCATACCGCCGCCAGCGCCAGGCTCAGCGCCATCTCCAGCCGGGTGCGGTCCGCCGGGGCCACCGGCAGGGCGCGCGACAGGCGCCGGCATTGACGGGCCAGGGATTTGAGACGCGCCGGCCCCTCGTCTCCGGTCAGGACGGCGGGCCCCGCCAGCGTCCAGGCGCGCACGCGTGCGGCCAGCACGCCCGGCTCCCAGCTGACGAAATTCCAGGCGCCGAAACGCGCGATCCAGTCATCGGTGAGGGTGCGCGCCGCAGCGCGCGCGTCCGCCTCGTCCACGGCCAAAAGGTCCTGCAGCCAGGCGAATCCGTGCAGCGCCTCGGCAAAGCGCCGGGAGGGCGCCGGCAAATCCCAGGGACTGTCCCCCGGCGCGGCCTCCAGCGTCTCGCCCGCCAGCACGAACCGGCCCGCAAGCATGGCCGCGCCGCGCGCCTTGTCGCCCCGGCGCAGCGCGCGCGGCGTGACCGCCAGCGCCTGGGGCGCGCGTCCGCTCAGGGCCACAGCCCGGTAGGGCGCAAAGGCGTTGGCGAAATCGGACGCTTCCCGGCGCGCCCGGCGGCCCAGGGCGGCGGCGAGATCGACCGGTGTCATCTGACGCCCCATCCCCCGCCCGCCCGCTACTGGCCGCGCAGGGCGGCGATATTGGCCCGATAGCGCTCCGGCCCGCCCTTGAACGCCGCCGAACCGGCCACCAGCGCATGGGCGCCCGCATTCACGCAGGCGCGCGCCGTGTCCGGATTCACCCCGCCATCCACCTCGATCAGCGTGGTCAGGCCGCGCGCGTCCACAGTCTTTCGCAACGCCTCGATCTTGCGCAGCTGGCTGTCGATGAAGCTCTGGCCGCCAAAGCCCGGATTGACGCTCATCACCAGCACCAGGTCGAGCGCGTCGAGCACGTAATCAAGGACGGTTTCAGGCGTGGACGGGTTCAGCGCCGCGCCCGCCTTCTTGCCCAGCGCGCGGATCGCCTGGACCGTGCGGTGGAAATGGGGGCCGGCCTCGGGATGTGCGGTGATCATATCGGCGCCCGCCTCGGCGTAGGCGGCCAGAGACGCATCCACCGGGCTGATCATCAGATGCACGTCGAACGGTTTGTCCGACCAGGACCGGATGGCGCGGATCACGCCCGGCCCGATGGTCAGATTGGGCACGAAATGCCCGTCCATCACATCGACATGGATCCAGTCGGCCCCGGCCTCGTCGATGGCGCGGACTTCCTCGCCCAATCGGGCGAAGTCGGCAGACAGGATGGATGGCGAAATCAGGGGGGCGCTGGCCATGCCTCTGCGATACCAGCGCAGCCATGAGGGGGCAAGCGCAGGCTCAGCGCGCGCGCACGATCCGGGCGATGAAGAAACCGTCCAGCCCGCCCTCGCCGGCCCACATGTCCGGCCGGGTGCGCACCCAGCCCTCTGGGGCGAGCGCCCCGTCAAGGCCCGGCAGTTCCCCAGCGCGCACAGGGTCCAGCGCCGCATCGGGCGTGCGCGCCAGGAAGGCGGGAATGTGCGCCTCGCCCTCCTCGGGCTCCATCGAGCAGGTGCAGAAGATCATGCGCCCGCCCTGACGGAGCATGGCGAAGGCGGCGTCCAGAAGCCGCGACTGGATGGCGGCCAGCTCCGCAATGTCGCTCTCGCGCTTGGCCCAGGCCGCGTCCGGGCGCCGGCGCAGCGTGCCGGTGGCGGTGCACGGCGCGTCCAGCAGCACGGCGTCCAGCGGGGCGTCCGGGCGCCATTGCGCGGCGTCGGCCTTGATCAGCCGGGCGGTCAGGCCTGTGCGGGCGAGATTGGCCTCCACGCGGCGCAGGCGCCGGGCGCTGAGCTCGACCGCGCTGACCTGGGCGCCTGTAGCGGCCAGCTGCAGCGTCTTGCCGCCGGGCGCCGCGCACAGATCGCCAACGCTTTCGCCGGGAACCGCCGCCAGAAGGCGTGCAGGCAGGGCCGCTGCGGCGTCCTGCACCCACCATGCGCCGGCGTCATAGCCCTCGATCTCCTCCACCAGTCCGATCGCCGTGCGGCGCACCGTGCCGGTGGGCAGCACCACGCCGCCGATGGCCCGGGCCAGCTGTTCGGGATCCCCGCCCGGCTTCAGGGTCAGATCCAGCGGCGGCGCGGACGCGCACGCCGCAGCCATGGCGCGCGCTGTGGCCTCGCCATAGGCCGAGCGCCAGCGCGCCGCCAGCCAGGGCGGCAGATCGTCCAGCGCATCAGCTTGTTCAAACAGCGCCGCGCCGCGGCCGCTGACCCGGCGCAGCACCGCGTTGGCAAGCCGGCGGAAACCGGCGCTCTCCGGGCTCGCGCCCATCAGCTCAACCCAGGCGTCCACAGCAGCGTGAGGCGGGGTGGAGAGGATGAGAAGCTCGGCCGCCCCGCAGCGCAGCGCCAGGCGCGCGCGCAGGGCGGTGTCCGGCAAGGGGCGCTCCAGCACGGCCGCAAGGGCGGCGTCCAGCGCGCCGGACCGGCGGATCACCGCAGCGGCCAGGGCGCGGGCGAAAGCGCGGTCGCGCGCGTCCATTTCGGCCCATTCGGGACGCCCGGCCAGGCCTGCGTCCAGCGGCGTGGCGCTTTCAAATACGCCGCGCACGGCGGCCAGCGCAGCGGCGCGCGCGGTCAGGTGTGCGGGCAGGGCGGGTGCGGGCCGGGAGGGCCGGCGGGGCTTGGGTCCGGTCATGGACCGGCCCTAGCATGCACGCGCGGCGCCGGCGAGCGCCGGCGCCAGCCCCTAGCCCCGCAAACGTTTGCGGATCGCCTCGACATCATCGGCCAGAGCCGCATCGCCCGGCAGGGCCGCGGCGATCTTGTTGACCGCATGGATCACGGTGGAGTGGTCGCGCCCGCCAAAGCGCCGCCCGATATCGGGCAGGGAGCGCGTGGTCAGGGTCTTGGCCAGATACATGGCGATATGGCGCGGGCGCACCAGGGTCTTGGTCCGGCTCTTGGAGACCAGATCGTCTGTGGTGATCGAGAAATGCGACGCCGCAGCCTTCTGGATGTCGTCCACGGTGATGCGCCGCTCGGCGCGCACCGGCAATTCGCCCAGCGCCTCCTCGACGGTCTCCATCGTGACGGCGCGGTTCATGTAGGCGGTGCGCACGATGATATTGTTCAAAACCCCCTCCAGCTCGCGCGCCGAGCTGGTCACGCGCGCGGCCAGGAAATCGCGCACGGTCTCGGGCACGTCGAGATCGGGGCAGTGGCGGCGCGCCTGGGCGATCTTGCAGTCGAGGATCTTCCGGCGCAGGTCGAGATCGGGCCCGGTCATCGGGCAGGCGAAGCCGCCGGCCAGGATGTCGCGCAGGCGCGGGTCGGCCGCGCCCAGCTGACCTGGCGCGCAATGGGAGGCGAGCACCACCTGTTTGTCAGCGGCCATCAGCGCGGCGATGGTCTGGAGGAATTCCAGCTCGGTGGCCTGCTTGCCGGCGATGAAGTGGATGTCGTCCACCAGCAGCACATCGCAATCGCGCACCTGGTCCTTGAACGGCTGCACATCGCGGGCGCGCAAGGCGGACTGGAAGCCGTTGAGGAATTCCTCTGCGGTCAGGTACAGCGCCTTGCGCCCGGACTCGCCCAGCCCCACCGCATGGGCGATGGCGGCCAGGAGATGGGTTTTGCCGACCCCGTAATCGCCATGGAAGTAGACCGGATTGAAGGGCGGGGCTTCCGCGTTGGCCACGGCGCGCGCGGCTGTGGCGGCCATCATGTTGGCCGAACCGATCATGAAGGTGTCGAAGGTGAAGCGCGGCTCGCGCCCTTCCCCCGCCGGTTGCGCCGGGTTGGCGGAGAGCGCCCCCCCCCCCGGGCGGGGAATAAGCGGGGGGCGGGCCCCCCCCCCCCCGCCCCCCGGGGCCCCCACCCCCGCCCCCCCGGGCCCACCCCCCCCCGGGGGGG
>JAFIEB010000121.1 GCA_020832735.1 Oceanicaulis sp. | reverse complement strand
AACCCCGGGAGCAACACGTTGTTCCCGCTCTCCCCCCCTTGGTGGGGTCGGCGGGGCGCCCCGCCGCCCCACCCCGCGCCGCGCCGCCTGCGCCTCCGCCTGCGCCGGACGATTGCACGCTGATCGGCGTCAGCTCCAATGGCTGGCATGGCGGCGTGTACCTGCCTGCGGACGCCTTTGAGCCGGACAGCGCGCTGCGCCAGCGTTTCCCCGGCGCGCGCTGGTTCGCCATCGGCTGGGGCGATGTGCGCGCCTATCCAGGGCCGCTGGGGCCGGTCAACGGGTTCACCGCCATCGCCTGGCCAACGGGCTCGCTGGTGCATGCTGCGGGCCTGGCGCGCGATCCGCGCGAAGCCTACGCGCAGGATTACGTGGACGCGGCGCTGTCGGCGGAAGGCCTGGCCCGGCTGACCGGCGCCATCGAGGCTGAACTGGCGCGCGACGCGGCGGGCGCAGCCATCGAGGCCGGGCCGGGTCTGGACCCGCGCGGCAGTGCATTCTTCGAGGCGCGCTCGTCCTATCACCTGTTCAATACGTGCAATGTGTGGCTGGCGCGCCATCTGCGCGCGGCGGGGCTGGATACCGGATGGCCGGGCGGCCATGTGCTGCCCGCGACGCTCATCGCCCGGCTGGAGGCGCGCGCGCCTCAGACCTGCCCGCCGCACGATGACGCAGCGCGTTAACCTTTTGGTGGCCGGACTCACGGTGTGACCTAGGCTGTGATCTGAACAGGTTGAGGCCCATGGCGTTGGCGGTGATCCCCGCAAGAGGCGGCAGCAAGCGGATTCCGCGTAAGAACGCCGCCGATTTCTGTGGCCGGCCCATGATCGCCTGGCCGATCCGGGCGGCGCTGGAGTCAGGCTGTTTTGAGCGTCTGGTTGTCTCCACCGATGATCCCGAGCTGGCCGAAGTGGCGCGCGCGTGCGGGGCCGAGACGCCCTTCCTGCGCCCCGATCACTTGTCGGACGACCGCACGCCTGTCATTGACGTCATCGGCCATGCCATCGAAACGCTCGAGGCGGCGGGCGAGCATCATGAGCACGTATGCTGCCTGTTCGCCACGGCGCCCTTCCTCAAGGCGGAGGATCTGCGCGCCAGTGCAGGCCTGATCGCGGCGGACGGCGTGGATTATGTGTTTTCCGCCGCGCGGTACGGGTTTCCGATCCAGCGCGCCTTCCGCGTCACGGAGGCTGGCGGCTGCGAGATGTTCAATCCCGGCCAGTTCCATACCCGCAGTCAGGATCTTGAAGAAGCCTATCACGATGCAGCCCAGTTCTATTGGGGCGCCCGCAGCGCCTGGCTGGAGCGGCGGCCCGTGTTCACGCCGCGCGCGCGCCCTGTGGTGCTGCCGCCCAGCCGGGTCTGGGATATCGATACGCCGCAGGACTGGGAGCGCGCCGAGCTGATGTTCCGCGCGCTGGGGCTGGACGCGCCATGAGGCGCGCGGTGCTGCGCTGTGATGCGGGCGCGGCGCTGGGCGCGGGCCATCTGATGCGCTGTCTGACCCTGGCGAACGCGCTCAGCGCGCGCGGCTGGTCGGCGGAGTTTCTGTGCCGGGACGCGCCGGGGGCGGGGCTGGAGCGGGTGAGCGGGGCGGGTTTTGCGCTGCATCGCCTGCCAGATGACCAGCCCGGACATGTGCGCGCGGCGCTGGAGGCGGGGCCGCCGGGATGGCTGATCGTGGATCACTATGATCTGGACGCTGCGTTCGAGCGCGCCGTCTGTCCGCCGGGATGGCGGGTGATGGTGATCGATGATCTGGCCAATCGCGATCATGACTGCGCGCTTCTGCTCGACCAGACGCCGGGCCGCGCGGCGGGCGATTATGATGGCCTCGTTCCGGACGGCTGCACGCGCCTGACCGGGCCCGATTACGCCCTGCTGCGCCCGGATTTCGCGGCGGCGCGACCGGAGGCGCTCCGCGCCGGCCCGTTGCGCCATGTGCTGGTGGCTATGGGGGGCGCTGATCCGGCCAACGCCACCGGCGCGGTGCTGGACGCGCTGGCGGGGCGTGGCGGCCTTGCTGTGACGGTTGTTCTGGGTGGGGGAGCGCCGCACCTTGATGATGTCGCGCGCAAGGCGGCCGCGCGCGGCGGTGCAGGACGCCTGGTGGTTGAATGCAGGGACATGGCCGCGCTGATGACCGGACAGGATCTGGCGATCGGGGCGGGCGGCATGAGCGCGCTGGAGCGCGCGGCCATCGGCCTGCCGTCCCTGATCGTGACGCTGGCGGATAATCAGTTTCTCGCTGCGCGCAGCCTTCATGCCGCGGGCGCGGCGATGTTGATCGGGGATGTGCGTGCGCCCGGCTGGGCGGAGGCGATTGGTCCTGCGCTTGATGCGCTGGCTGACCCGGCGCCGCGCACCGCCATGGCGCGGGCCGGGCTGGCGCTGGTGGACGGGCGCGGCGCAAGCCGGGTGGCGGAGGCGCTGGATGCGGCCTGAACCGGAAATCGCGATTGACGGGATAGGCGCGCTGCACCGCGTGGATAACGCGGACCGGGAGCGCGTGCGCGCCTGGCGCAACGCCCCGGCTGTGCGCGCCGCCATGTATACGCGCCATGAGATCAGCCCGGCCGAGCATGAGGCGTGGTGGGCGCGCCATATGTCAGATCCAGCCCGCCATATGTTCATCGCGGCGCTTGATGGGGTCATGCTCGGCGTGGTGAGTTTTACCCGGCCTTTGGGGGCGAAGAATGCGAGTTGGGCGTTCTACGCCGCGCCGCAGGCGCCGCGCGGGGCGGGCCGCCGGATGGAGGCGCTGGCCCTGGAGCTGGCCTTCGGACCGATGGGGGTGGAGACCCTTGCCTGTGAGGTCCGGGTGGAGAATGTCCGGGTGATCGCCCTGCACGACATGTTCGGGTTTGCGCCCGCCGGGGAGATCACGCGCGAAACGCCCGAAGGACGGGTGATAGCGGTTCAGCTTATCCTCACATCACAGACCTGGGCGGCGCGGCGCGCCGGGGTGCTGGCGCAGTTTGGCCATAGCGGAGGCGCGTCATGAGCGCAGGCTTCACCATTGACGGACGCGCCATCGGGCCGGGCGCGCCGCCCTATCTGATCGCGGAATTGTCAGGCAATCACAAGGGCGAGCTCGCCCGGGCGCTCGCCATGATCGACGCGGCGGCGGACGCGGGCGCCGATGCGGTGAAGCTGCAGACCTACACTGCCGACACCATCACGCTCAAAAGCGACGCGCCGGAATTCACGATACGGGGCGGCCTCTGGGACGTGCGCACCCTGCACGATCTCTATCAGGAGGCGTCCACCCCCTGGGACTGGCATGGCGCCCTGTTCGCGCATGCGCGAGAGCGCGGGATCACGATCTTCTCCTCGCCCTTTGACCCCACCGCCGTGGACCTGCTGGAGGGCCTCAACGCCCCGGCCTACAAGATCGCCTCGTTTGAAATCACCGACCTGCCGCTGATCCGCTATGCGGCGAAAACCGGCAAGCCGCTGATCATCTCCACCGGCATGGCCAGCGAGAGCGAGATCGCGGACGCCGTGGAGGCGGCGCGCGTGGCCGGCGCTGGCGGAATTGTCCTGCTGCGCTGTGTCAGCGGCTATCCGGCGCCGGCCCATGATTACAATCTGGCGGCGCTGGCCGACATGACCGCCCGGTTCGGCGTTCCGGCGGGGTTGTCGGACCATACGCTGGACGATGTCACCGCCATCGCCGCGACGGCGCTGGGCGCGGCGGTGATTGAAAAGCATTTCACGCTGGCGCGCGCCGATGGCGGGCCGGATGCGGCGTTCTCCCTTGAACCTGAGGAGTTTGCGCGCCTTGCCCGGTCGGTGCGCGACGCCCATGCGGCGCTGGGCCAGCCCGTGTATGGGGCCAAGGCCAGCGAGGCGGGCAATCTGCAATTCCGCCGCTCGCTCTACTTCACCCGCGACCTGCCGGCGGGCCATGTGGTGGGGGAGGGTGATGTGCGGTCGGTCCGCCCCGGCCATGGCCTTGCGCCCAAGCATCTCGATTCCGTGCTGGGCCGGCGCCTCGCCCGCCCCGTGCGTCACGCCGAGCCGGCGGCTTGGGATGCGTTTGAGGGCGGCGCGCCGGAAGACTGACGCCTATTCCGCCGCTTCCGCCGCCTCGCGGCTGGCGCGCAGTTTTTCAGCCTGGTCCTCGACCGCGGCGACGATGCGCTCGATCATCTCCTCATTGGAGACTTTTTCGGTCTGCTGGCCGGCGAAATAGAGCATGCCTGCGCCCTTGCCGCCGCCGGTGAACCCCAGATCGGTATAGGCGGCCTCGCCCGGGCCATTGACCACGCAGCCGATAATGGACAGCGAGATCGGCTCGGAGATGTGCTCCAGGCGCTGTTCCAGCGCCTCCACGGTCTTGATGACGTCAAAGCCCTGCCGGGCGCAGGACGGGCAGGAGATGATGTTCACGCCGCGCGTGCGCAGGCCCAGCGATTTGAGAATGTCGTAGCCGACCTTGATCTCCTGCACCGGATCGGCGCTGAGCGAGACCCTTATCGTGTCGCCAATCCCGGCCCACAGGAGATTGCCCATTCCAATGGCGCTCTTGATCCCGCCGGTGCGCAGCCCGCCGGCTTCCGTCACGCCCAGATGCAGCGGCGCGTCGGTGGCTTCTGACAGCATCTGATAGGCGGCCACGGTGAGGAACACGTCAGAGGCTTTGACCGAGATCTTGTATTCGCGGAAATCGAGGTCTTCCAGGATGCGCGCATGGTCGAGCGCGCTTTCCACCATCGCCTCGGGGCAGGGCTCGCCATATTTTTCCAGCAGATGGCGCTCCAGCGAGCCGGCATTCACGCCGATGCGGATGGAGCAGCCATTATTGCGCGCGGCCGAGACCACATCGCGCACCCGGTCCATCGACCCGATATTGCCCGGATTGATGCGCAGGCAGGCCGCGCCGGCCTCCGCCGCTTCGATGCCGCGCTTGTAATGAAAGTGAATGTCGGCCACCAGCGGCACGCGCGATTCGCGCGCAATGGTGCGGAAGGCGGCGGTGCTTTCCGGGTCGGGGCAGGAGACGCGCACGATATCGGCGTCGGCGTCCTCCAGCTGGGCGATCTGGTTGAGCGTGGCGCGCGCGTCCGTGGTGGGCGTGTTGGTCATGGACTGCACGCTGATCGGCGCGCCGCCGCCGACCGCCACCGGGCCGACATGAATCTGCCGGCTCTCGCGCCGGTCGATCATGCGCCAGGGGCGCACCTTGGTATGGGCTTCAACGGCCATGATGGTTCATGTCTCATGCTTACAGCCCGGATATAGTCCTCATCCGGCGTCAGCGCGAGGGGTCAGCGGCCTGCAGGCGTGTTGAGCGCGTTGAGCAGGAATTCCGACACCGGAGCGTTGTCCAGCGCCTCGCCGCGCTCACCCAGCGCGCCCAGGGGACGGCCGGCGGCGCGGATCAGCACTGCGCCCGCATCGCTGGCCGAGATCATCAGACCCGGCTCGTCCGGGGCGCGGTAGATGTCGCCGGCCTCCAGCATGCGCGAGATCAGGATGCGGCCCGAGGCGTCGCGCACCTCCAGATGCACCGGCGCGCCCGCTTCCAGCACCACGGCGCCGGCGCTGCGCGGACCGGGCAGGCCGGCCCAGATTTCGTCAGGGCGCATGGCGGCCCGCGGCATGTCCGATTCCGGCCTCGCATCGGCGCTGATCAGGGCGCTCATGGGCTGGCTGGCGGCGTCAAGGGTGTCGCGCTGGGAGATGTAGTGGCCGTACCAGCCGGCCATGGCCACCACCGCGATGAGGATCACCGCCGTGCCGATCATGCCGCGCGGCAGGCGGATCTCGCGTTTTTCCTGCGGCGCTGTGGGCTGGGAGCGCCCGGTGTCGCACTCCACCTCGATCTTGAACTGTTCGATGCAGCCGGCTGCATCAAGGCCCAGGAAGGCGGCGTAGGTGCGCAGATATCCCACCGCATAGGCGCGTGAAGGCAGGCCGCGCGGGTCCATCGTTTCGAGCGCTTCGAGATAGTCGCGCTTGATCCGGGTCTGGGAGGCGGCGGAGTCCAGGGTGAGTTCGGCCCTGATTCGTGCCTCGCGCAGGCGCTCGCCCAGGGTCATGCCGGCATCATCCTCCAGCCCGCGCACAGGGGGCGTAAACACTGAATCCACAGGCACATAGGCGGTGTCCGCCAGGGAGGTGTCGAGCTTTCCCATCTGCGCCTTGATCCAGATTCGCGTCCGTCAGGACGCCCCCTCGTGAGTGTGGCCTGTCTGCCTCACTGCAAGAGCATTCAATCAAATGCTTGTGAATTCATCAACAGCTTCTTTGGGCAAACCCGCGTTTTCCCACTCATCCAGCAGCGCCCGGCGCAAATCGGGGCGTCCTTGTGCAATCGCATCGTCCAACCAGGCGGCGAGCCTTGCGGCGTCCAGGCCGGCCAGGGCGCGCTTGACCGGCCCGATGGCGCCGGCGGCCATGGACAGGCCCCGATAGCCCAGTGCGGTCAGGACGCATGCTTCCAGCGGACGCCCCGCCATCTCGCCGCACACATTGACCGGCTTGCCGGCGCGCGCACAGGCTTCGCGCACGGTGCGCAATAGTCCCAACGCGGGCGTGCTGACAGGATCATAGCGTCCGGCCACGCGCGGGTTCTGCCGGTCGGCGGCGAAGAAATACTGCATCAGGTCATTGGCGCCGACCGATACGAAATCGGCCATCTCCAGGCAGGCCTGGGGCGCGAAGGCGATGGCCGGGGTCTCCAGCATGAAACCGGCGCGCACGCTGGTGGGGGGCGTATGGCCATGGCGTTCGGCGTGGCGCAGCTCGCTGTCGAGCATGGCGCGCGCGCGCTCGAACTCGCGCGTTTCGGTGATCATGGGGAAGAGCACGTTGAGCTCACGGCCCGAGGCCGCGCGCACCAGGGCGCGCAGCTGGTAGCGGGTGAGGCCGGGCCGGTCGAGCCCCATGCGAAGGCCCCGCCAGCCCAGCGCCGGATTGGGTTCGCGCATGGCGCGCGTGTATGGCGTGACCTTGTCGCCGCCCAGATCGAGCGTGCGGAACACCACCGGCCGGCCGGGGGGCGCCGGCCCCGGGGGGGGGGG
>JAFIEB010000099.1 GCA_020832735.1 Oceanicaulis sp. | reverse complement strand
CCCCCCCCACCGCGCCGCGCCCGCCCCCCCCCCCGCGCCCCCCCCCCCCGCGGGGGGGGGGGGGCCCCCCCCGTCCAGATTTTCGCAGGCGGCGGCCGCATCCGACAGGCGCATCAGGATCAGCGCCTCTCCGGCCTCGGTGCGCACGCGCAGATAATGATCTTCCGCGCTCATCGACATTATGGCCGCGCTGCGCAGGCGCACCGGCAGCTTGTCGAGGAGGGCGGGTGAGGCTGTGGCGGCGGCGCCGCCTGCCGGGGCGTCCGCCGCCTGGCGCGCCGCCGCGCGGCTGGTCTCCAAAAGGTCCAGCCCGTAACCCAGCGCGCTGACGGCGGCCGCGATGACGAACACCAGCGCGATGGTGAGCGGCAACTCGTTCCAATAGGCCCGGCCGGTATAGGCGGTGTTAATGGCGAACACGGCGGCGGTGACCGGAATGGTCAGCACCAGCGCCCCGGCGCCATACCAGCTCCAGCGCGGCCAGCCGGGACGCAGGGCGCGAAGCGTGCGCCCGCCCAGATGCCCGAACGCCGCGCCCAGAAGAATCAGTCCGGTCCAGTAGATCCAGACCTGGGGCCAGCCATAGGCGCTGGAGCCATAGGGGCCCAGAATCGCCAGAAACGTGCCCACAGCCAGCAGGACGGCGGCGTTGCGCGCGGCGCTGACGAGCATGGCCGGTTTCAGTGTCATGGGCGTTTCCCGTGCCGTTTGCGAAGCGTGAATGCAAGCCATAGCGCCATTCGCGCAAGGTTTCAGCCCGTTTGCGAAATCCCGGTTTGCGCTCCGCTTCCGCGCTGTCAGGTCTGACCGGGCCCGCCGCAATCGTCCGCCGGGCCTGCCATATGAGGAGCTGACCATGACTGCCCGCCTGTCCTTCTCCCGTTTTCTGCTTGCAACCCTTCTGGCGTGGCCGGCGGTGGCTTTCGCCGCGCCCGCCCATTCTGACGGCGCGGCCCTGTCCGGGCGCGTGAGTCTCGAGATCACCGGTCTCGATGAGGCCGGGGGCGAGATCGCGGCCGCGCTGTTTTCGCGAGACGGGCGCTGGCTCGGGCCGGACCCGGTGGCGGCCCGGCGTGTGCCGGCCGAAGGCGGCGAGATGAGGTTGGTGTTCGAGGACCTCCCGCCGGGCCGCTACGCGGCGGTCGTCTATCAGGATGTGAACGTCAATGGCGAACTCGATACCGGTTTCATGGGCCTTCCAGCGGAGCCCTACGGGTTCACCGCCGGGGCGCGGGTCCGGTTCGGCCCGCCATCCTTCGACGCTGCGGCCTTTGACGTCGCAGCCGGCCAGGAGACGGTCCAGCCCGTCACCCTGCGCGGAGGGCGCTGAGATGAATATCGACGTCTTCCTGGCCGCCCCCTGGCATATCCAGCTGCACGCCGGGGCCGCTTTCGCCGCGGTCGCGCTGGGCGCCATCCAGCTGATCGCCCCCAAGGGCACGCTGCCGCACCGTCAGCTGGGCTATGTCTGGGTGGCGCTGATGCTGATCGTGGCGACCACGGCGATCTTCATACGCCATGACGGGGCCTTCAGCTGGCTGCACCTGTTCGTGCCGCTAACCTATGCCGGGGTGGCTGGCCTGATCTGGCAAGCGCGCAAGGGGCTGGTGTCTCGCCACCGCAGCACGGTGCTGGCCCTGTTTCTTGGCGCGCTGATGATCCCTGGCGCCTTCAGCTTCGTTCCGGGGCGGCTGATGTATCAGGTGGCGGCGGGGTGAGGGCGCTCGCAGATCATTGACCTGAAGCCGGCATGGCGTATCACGATGGGGCCGCGCCATCAGGAGCTCTGCCCATGCCCCGTCCCATGCCCCGCCCGTTCCTCCGGCCGCTGCTTCTGGCGGGCTTCGCCGCGCCGCTGGCGCTGGCCCTGGCCGCCTGCGGCGAGCCGGTGGCGCTCGATCCGGCGCGCGAGACGCCGCCGCCCTCTCCGGCATTGCTGCGCGAGGCGGGGCTGATCGAGGCGCCGCGCACGCCCTGGGCGGCGCTTGAACCGTTTTACGACCAGTTCGCCTACGACATCCCGCGCGCGCCCTCCGGCCCGCCCCTGCCGGGACCGGACCGGGTCCTGACCTCCATCGCATTCGGCTCGTGCAACACGCCTGAACGCGCCATTCCCATCCTCGACGTGATCGCGGACGCGGGCCATGACCTGTTCATCTACGCCGGGGACAATGTCTACGGCGATGCGCGCGCCTATGACGCGACCCTGCCTGAACTGCGCGCGGCCTATCACCAGCTCGCCGTGCGGCCGGAATTCCGGCGCCTGCGCGCGGCCCAGCCCATGCTGGCGGTGTGGGACGATCATGATTACGGCATGAATGATCTGGGCCGCGAGTTCGCCTTCAAAGGCTTTTCCGAGCGCCTGTTCCTGGATTTCTGGGGCGCCGCCGAAGACGATGTGCGCCGCACGCGCGAGGGCATATACGACGCCCATGTATTCGGGCCTGAAGGCCGGCGCGTGCAGGTGATCGTGCTCGATACGCGCTGGTTCCGCTCCGACCTCACGGTCACCGATGAGCGCGGCGCGCCAGGGCGCGAGCGCTACCTGCCCAGCGAAGACCCCGATCAGGACATGCTGGGCGCGGAGCAATGGGCCTGGCTGGAAGAACAATTGCGCGCGCCGGCCGAGCTGCGGCTTCTGGTGTCGTCGATCCAGGTCCATGCTGACGGTCACGGCTGGGAGGCCTGGCGCACCCTGCCGCGCGAGCGCGACCGGCTCTACCGCCTGATCCGCGAGACCCGCGCCAACGGCGTGGTGATCGTGTCGGGCGACCGGCATGCGTCCGGCCTCTATGTGCGCGCCGACCTCACCGATTACCCGCTCTACGAGATCACTTCGTCCTCGCTCAACATGCCGTTCCGCGACGAGCATGACGAGCCGGGTCCGCACCGGATCGGGGCGATGTACGCGCCGGAGAATTACGGCGTGGCCGCCATCGACTGGGAGGCCGGAACGCTGAACCTGGAGATCCGCGATATCGAGGGACGGACCGTGCGCGAGCAATCGGTCCCGCTGGCGCGGATCGGCGCGCTGCCGTAAGGCGCGCGCCGCCTTCAAGATCGCGTTGATTCCTGCGTGCGGGGGAGTAGGGTGCGGCCAAACGCGCCCGGCCCCTCCCCTCATCCATCGCCCGGCGCTTTCATGAAAGGCGCGACCAGCCATGGCTGACCAGTTCGACGTGATCATCATCGGGGGCGGCCCCGGCGGCTATAACTGCGCGATCCGCGCCGGCCAGCTGGGCCTGAAGACCGCCCTGATCGAGAAGCGCAAGGCGCTGGGCGGCACTTGCCTGAATGTGGGCTGCATCCCGTCGAAAGCGCTGCTGCACGCCTCTGAAATGTATGAGGAGGCCGGCAAGCACTTCGCCGATATGGGCATTGGCGTGGGCGAGCTGTCGCTGGACCTCGGAAAAATGATGGCGCGCAAGGACGCGGCGGTGAAGGGCCTCACCGACGGCGTCGCCTTCCTGATGAAGAAGAACAAGGTGAAGGTCTTCCACGGGACCGGCGCCATTGCGGGCAAGGGCAAGGTCACTGTCACGCCAGACGACGGTGAGGCGCAGACGCTGGAGACCCGCCATATCGTCATCGCCACGGGCTCTGAAGTCACCCCGCTGCCGGGCGTGGAGATCGACGAAAAGCGCATCGTCTCCTCCACCGGCGCGCTGGAGCTCAAAGAGGTTCCAAAGAAACTCACCGTGATCGGGGCGGGCGTGATCGGGCTGGAGCTGGGCTCGGTCTGGCGCCGGCTGGGCTCTGACGTCACTGTGGTGGAATATCTCGACCGCGTGCTGCCGGGCATGGACGGGGCGGTGTCGAAAGCCGCGCGCAAGATTTTCGAAAAGCAGGGCGTCACGTTCAAGCTGTCGCGCAAGGTCACCGGCGTGGACGCCGGCAAGGCCGGCCTGACGGTGAAAACCGAGGCGGCCGCCGGCGGCGAGGCGGACAGCCATGAGGCGGACGTGGTGCTGGTCAGCATTGGCCGGCGCCCCTACACGCAAGGCCTGGGCCTCGATACAGTCGGCGTGGAAACGGATAAACGCGGCTTCATCCCCAACGAGCATTTCAAGACGTCGGCTGAGGGCGTGTGGGTGATCGGCGATACGACCCACGGGCCCATGCTGGCCCACAAGGCCGAGGACGATGGCGCGGCCTGCGCCGAGCTGATCGCGGGCAAGGCGGGGCATGTGAATTATCTGGCCACGCCCAACGTGGTCTACACCTATCCGGAGATCGCTGCGGTCGGTTACACCGAAGAGCAACTCAAGGAACAGGGCCGTGAGTTCAAGACCGGCCAGTTCCCCTTCATGGCCAATTCGCGCGCACGCACCATCCACCAGACCGACGGCATGGTGAAAATCCTGGCTGACGCGAAAACCGACGAGATTCTGGGCGCGCACATTATCGGGCTGCATGCCGGCGAGATGATCGCCGAGCTGGCCCTGGCCATGGAGTTCCGCGCTTCGTCCGAGGACGTGGCGCGTACCTCCCACCCCCACCCGACCCTGTCGGAAGCCATCCGTCAGGCTGCCATGGGCGTGGAAGGCTGGACGATGCAGATGTGAGCGCCGCGCACGCGCGCGGCGGGGCGGATGTAGAAGCCGCGCTCGCGCGCGGCGGGACGCAATTCAAGCCGTGTGATCGCACCGATCACGAAAGATTTGGTGGAAACCCCGCGTCCGGCGCCGCACTGTGTCCGGCAGGGGAATAACGGGAACCGATAAGGGTCATGACCGGGCCGTCAGCATCGCAAACGCGCATTGAACAGCGCACCGACCGTCTGCGCCTGGTGGCGCTGGACGCGCAGCTGGCGCGCCTGCAGCTGGAGGACCGTGACGGGTTCTTCACCGCCCTTGGCGCGCGCCGCGAGCCGGCCTGGCCGCCCGAGCGCATTGACCTGCCCTCCATGAGCCGGACGCTGGAAGCGCTCAGCGCCGCGCCGGACGAGGCGGGCTGGCATGCCTGGACTTTTCTGATGCCGATGCAGGGCGGGCTGGACCGGGCGGTCGGCGCGGGCGGGTTCTACGGCCCCCCCGGGCCGGACGGCGCCATCGAGATCGGCTACGCCATGCTGCCGAGCTTCCGCGAGCAGGGCCTAGCGACCGAGGCGGTGGAGGGCCTGCTGGACTGGGCCTTCTCTGACGGGCGGGTGAAGAGCGTGCGCGCGCGCACCCTGGCCCATCTGGCCGCCTCGCGCCGGGTGCTGGAAAAGACCGGCTTCGCCGAAACCGCCCAGACCCGCGAGCCCGAGGGGGTGGTGGTCCACTATCAGCGCGCCGGGCGTCAGGCCTAGCGCAGCTCCAGCGTCACCGGGGCGTGATCAGACGGCTTGTCCCAGTCGCGGCAGGCGTCCCAGACCTGAAAGCCCGCGCGCCCGCCCGCCATCGCCGCCGCCTCCAGCGCGCCATTGACCCAGATGTGATCCAGGCGCCGGCCGCGATTGGACTTGCGCCAGTCGCGATTGCGGTAGCTCCACCAGGTGAACAGCTTTTCCGGTTCCGGGACCAGGGCGCGGGGCGCATCGGTGAAGCCGCCTGCGATGCGGAGGCGTTCAAGCGCCTCGGTCTCAACCGGGGTGTGGGAGATCACGTTGAGGAGCTGTTTGTGCGACCAGACATCATGCTCCAGCGGCGCGATGTTGAGATCGCCCGCCAGCACGCGCCCGCCCGGCTCGTCCCGGCGGCCCGCCAGATAGGTTTCCAGCGCGTCGAGAAAGTCCAGCTTGTGGCGGAAGCGCGGATTGATCACCGGGTCGGGCTCGTCGCCGCCGGCGGGGATGTAGAAATTCAGGATCTCGATCCCGTCCACCTTCACCCGCTGCTGGCGCGCCTCGGCCCTGGGGCAGAGCGGGTGGGGGTCGAGCGTCTCGATGGGCAGGCGCGAGACCACGGCCACGCCGTGCATGCCCTTCTGCCCGGTCACGGCGGCGTGGGGATAGCCCATGCCGGCGAAGGCCGCGTAGGGGAACTGGTCCTCCAGGCACTTGATCTCCTGCAGGCAGATGATGTCGGGGCGGGCGTCTGCTGCGAAACGGGCGATCTGGGGGGCGCGCAGGCGCACCGAGTTGATGTTCCAGCTGGCCAGCTTCAGGGCGCGCATGCTCGGCTCCAGGTTCGCAGAAATCCGGGGTTACAGGATGTTGTAGCTGGCGCCCGACACCGCCACGGGCCAGCGCCCGCGCACATAGAGCCGCCAGCGCGCCAGGAAAGGATGGGGCGGGTCCTCGTCCTCGGCCTCGGCCAGCAGCACCAGCACCGCGCCATGGGCGGCCTGAACGAGCCCGCCGGCGGCGGCGTTGACCACATCCTCGTCATAGACATCATCCATGGCCGCGCTCGCCTCGGCGGCTTCGCGGGCATGATCGGCGATGCGCGACTGGATCAGGGAGAGGGCGGCGTTCAGCGCCTCTTCGTCGAGGCGTTCGAGCACCCGGCCGGTCAGCGCGGCGCGCAGCATCTCCTCGGCCTCCCAGGCGGCCGGATTCTGGTCCAGCGTCTCGGCGGCGCCGGCCGCATCGGCCCAGTCGCCCAGAAGCGCGGGCTCGGCTTCGGGAAAGCCCAGCCCGTCGAGATAGGCGCGCGCCAGGGATTGCTCGCGGCTGTCCAGCCGCTCGCCCAGCCGCGAGAAGAAGGCCGGGTCGCCCAGCGACTCGGCGAATGCGCGCGCCTTGAACAGGAGCGGGATTTCATCAAGCAGGCGGGCGATCTCGTCCTCGCCGCCAGAGGAGAATTCCGGTGAGGTCATGACCCGGGTTCTACCGCCCGTGCGCGCCAGGCCCAAGCGGCGATGTCAGGGCCGGGGCGATTGTGGAGGGCGGGGGGAGCCTGAAAATGGCGCGCCCGGCGGTGGGGGCCGCCGGGCGCTGCTTTGCGCACCCCGGGGTAAGGGTGCGTCTCTTGGCCGGGAGGGGTCCGGCAGAACCTGGGAAGCTCGCGGGGGGACGGCTTTCACCAGGCGCGGCTCAACCGAGCCGCAGGTGTATATATGCCACATCACGCCCGGTTTGTTCAATTAAATTCGAGAAAGGATTTGGGTGTTGCCGGAAAGCCACACCCCGGCGTGTGCGTTCCGGGACGCTCAGCCGGCTGCCTGCGAGCCATGGCCGCCGGGCGCGGCGAAGCGCTCAAACTCGTCCAGCGGCATGGGCCGGGCGAACAGATAGCCCTGGGCCAGCGTGGCGCCCAGTTCGCGCAGGGCGGCGTATTGTTCGGCGGTCTCCACGCCTTCGGCGACGGTCTTGAGCTTGAGCGAGCGGGCCATGGCCAGGATCGTCTCGACCACGATGCGCGCGTGCTCGTCATCGATCATGTTGCGCACGAAGCTCTGGTCGATCTTGAACACGTCGAACGGCATGCGGGTGAGATAGGACAGGCTGGAATGGCCGGTGCCGAAATCGTCAATGGCGAAGGTCACGCCCATTTCGCGCAGCGGCGCGATCTGGGCGATGACGCGCTCGGGATCGCGCATGGCGGTCGATTCGGTCAGCTCCAGCTCCAGCATGTGGGGCGGCAGGCCGGACTCCTCCAGCGCCTCGATGACATTGCTGGCGAAGCCGACGCTTTCAAACTGCATGGCCGAGACATTGACCGCCACCGGCATGGCGATGCCGGACTGGCGCAGGGCCTGTGCGTCGCGGCAGGCCCGGCGCAGCACCCAGTCGCCGATCTCGCCGATCAGGCCGCATTCCTCCGCCGCCTGGATGAAGGCGCCCGGCGAGAGCATGCCCGCCGTGGGGTGGCGCCAGCGCACCAGCGCTTCGGAACCGGCGATGGCGCCGTCGCCAAAGCTCATCTTGGGCTGGTAGAACACCACCAGCTGATCGTCGCGCACCGCCTCGCGCAGCTCGTTCTCCAGCACCAGGCGCTCGAACGCGCTGCGGTTCATGGCCGCTTCGAAAAATTCGCAGGCATTGCCGCCATTGCGCTTGGCCGCAGCCATGGCGAGGTCGGCGTGGCGCAGCAGCGTTTCGGGATCGTCGCCGTCGCGCGGGAACAGGGCGATGCCCGCCGACAGGCCCAGGAAGACCTGGTGGCCGGAAATCTCGAACGGGCGGCGCACCGAATCGATGATCCGGCGGGCCAGGCGCGCGGCGTCAGCCGGGTCGGCCACATGGGGCATCAGCACGGTGAACTCGTCCCCGCCCAGGCGCGCCACCATGGAGGGTTCGGACCCGGTCTCGCCATGCGCCAGATCCCAGCCGCGCGCGGCCTCGCGCAGACGGCGCGCCACGGCGTCCAGCAGGCGGTCGCCCTCGCCGATGCCCAGCGAGTCATTGACCCGCTTGAACCGGTCAAGATCCAGGAAGAGCACGGCGCCCTCCTGACCTTCGGCGGCTTCGCGCGTCACGCGCTCGACTTCCTTGCGGAAGCGCTCGCGGTTGGGCAGCTCGGTGATCATGTCGACATAGGCGAGGCGATGGACCCGCTTCACGCTCGCCTCCAGGCGCGCGAACATGCGGTTGAAGGCGTTGGCCAGCAATTCCAGCTCGTCGCCGGTGCGGATGTCGATGCGGATGTCCAGATTGCGCGAGGACGCGGCGCGCGCCGCCTCGATCAGCTTGCGCATCGGGCTCAGGGCGCGGCCCACCACCAATGCGACCAGCGGCAGGAACACCATCAGCGCGCCCAGCGCGATCAGGAACTGGCGGCGCAGAATCTCGCCGGCGGGGCGGGCCACGGCATGGATCGGCACGATCGTCATCACCGCGCCGACCACGCGGCCGTCATGGAAGGCCGGGGCTGCGACGTGGATGTCCTGTCCGACAGTTTCCACACGCGTGTCCACCGCGCCCAGCGCGGACTGGATCAGCGCGTCGGCCGTGCGCATGCCCGGCGTCACCGGAACATCGCCCTCGGCGGCGATGACGGTGCGCGCGACATTGACGGCGTACATCCCGCCCACATCGGGACGATCGGAGAATTGGCCCAGGCGCTGTTCAAGAAACGCCGTGTCGCCAGATGCGATGGACGGCTCCAGCGTGGTGGCGAACAGTTCTGTGATGATCTGGGCGTGCGACAGGCCGGTCTCGGTGTTTTCCGCGCGATTGAGATAGTATTCAACGCTCATCAGCGCGGTCGTCGCCAGGATCAGGATCAGGCCGCACAGCAGCGTGAACTTGATCACCAGCGAGCGCATCACTCGTGCGATGGCATGTCGAATCGGCGCCATGGAGCCCCCGGTTTGCAGTCGAAAGCGCCTGTCGGACGCCTTGCCTGCGGGCCATCGTGACGGCGCATGCTGAATATAGGGTTAAACCCCTGAAACCGTTCATTGAGCCTGTATGAACGAACCAAGGCTTGCGCGCCGGGACCTTAGCGCGTCAGGGATATCCCCGCCCCGGCGGCCAGATCCTTCAGCGAGGCGTGGGGCCGGGCGCCGAAATGGGTGATCACCTCGCCCGCCGCGATGACGCCGAGGCGCCCGCAGGTTTCCAGATCGCGGCCCAGCGCATAGCCGGTCAGGAAACCGGCGGCGAACTGGTCGCCGGCCCCGGTCGTGTCCACCAGCCGCTCGATTTTCACCGCAGGCACATGGGCTTCGTCCGCGCCCGACACGATCACCGCGCCCTTTTCAGAACGGGTCACGGCGGCGATGCGGGTCTCGGCGCGCACGGCGGCCAGCGCCGCGTCGAAATTATCAGTCTCGTAGAGGGATTTGAGTTCGGCCTCGTTGGCGAACAATACGTCCACGTGATGGCGCACCAGCTGGCGGAAGCTGGCGCGGTGGCGCTCCACGCAGAACACGTCCGACAGGGTCAGGGCCACCGCCCGGTCTGCGGCGCGGGCGAATTCAGACGCGCGCACATAGGCCGCCTTGGCTTCCTCGCGGTCGAACAGATAGCCCTCCAGGAACACCACCCGCGCCGAGGCCACCAGATCGCGCTCGATATCGGCGGGGTCCAGCAATGTGGAGGCGCCCAGATACGTGTTCATGGCCCGGCGCGCATCGGGCGGCACCGCGATCAGGCAGCGCGCGGTGGACGGCCCGCCGCTCAGGCGCGCAGTGTCGAAATGGACGCCGGCCGCGCGCAGATCGCGCGCAAAGGTCTCGCCCAGGCCGTCATCGGCCACCTTGCCGATATAGGCGCCGCGCGCGCCGAAACTGGCCACGCCCGCCAGCGTGTTGGCCGCCGATCCGCCGGAGATTTCCTCGCCTTGAGGGAAGGCCGCATAGAGCGCATCGGCGCGCGCCTCGTCGATCAGCAGCATGGCGTCCTTGACCAGGCCGTGCTCGGCGATGAAGGCCTCGTCCACCGGGGCCAGCACGTCGACAATGGCGTTGCCGACGCCAAGGACGTCGTAGCGGGGATCGGACATGGCTGGGCCTTTTCTGTGACGGCGGAGTTGCTTGAAGCAGGAGAGGGCCAGCCCATACCCCGGACCGTTCGCCCGCTCAAGGCGCCCCGGGCGCTGGCGCGGGCGCGGCGCGCGCGCTATCTGGCGCGCCCATGAGCGCGCGCATCTGTTTTCTCACCTCCGCCGACATGATGAAGGACCGGCCCGGCGCCCGGGCCGACTGGATCGAGTTCGATCTGGAATTCGGGGCCCTGTCGCGCGCCTGCGCAGACGCGGGCATCGCGCTGGAGCACTGCATCTGGGACGAGACGTTCGAGGCGTCGCGCTTTGACGGCTTCATGGTCGGCACGGTGTGGGACTACCCGCCCAAGCTCGCCCTGTTCCTCGACACGTTGGACCGGCTGGCCGGACACGGCCCGGTCTGGAACCCGCCCTCTGTGGTGCGCTGGAATATCGAGAAGACGTATTTGCGAGACATGGAAGGCGCGGGCGCGCCGTCCATCCCGACCCTGTGGCGGGCGCGGGCCGATGCGGCCGCGATCACCGACGGATTTGCCCTGTTTGAAACCGACCGTCTGGTGGTGAAGCCTTTGGTGGGCGGCGGCGCGTGGCGCCAGGCGCTGGTGCGAAGGGGCGAGGCCCTGCCGCCGCCAGGCGAACTGCCGCCGGGCGCCTGCCTGATCCAGCCCTTCCTGCCAGGCGTGCCCGAAGAGGGCGAATATTCCCTGATCTTCTTCGGCGGCGAGTTTTCCCATGCGCTGGTCAAGCGCCCCAAGTCCGGCGATTACCGCGTCCAGTCCATCTTCGGCGCGCGCGAGGAGGCCTGGACGCCGGGCGAGAGCGATCTGGCGCTGGCGCGCAGCGTGCTCGACGCCGCGGCGCGCCTGACGGGCGAGGCCGATCTGCTCTATGCGCGCGTGGACATGGTGCGCGGCCTCGACGGTGAGCTGGCCCTGATGGAGCTGGAAGTGATCGAGCCCTATCTCTATCCAGAGCAAGGCCCGGACATGGGCGCGGTGTTCGCCCGCGCCCTGCAGGCCAAGCTGTCTGGCGGCGCTACTTCACACCCGCCGTGATGCGTCCGCCGGGGTGGACAATGGCGTGCTTCATGCCCGGCGAGTTATAGCGCGCGCTGACGGCGCCCGACGCGTCCACCGCGATGATCCCGCCTTCGCCGCCCAGCGCCCCAACATCGTCCAGCGCCCCCTGCACGGCTGCGTCGAGATCAGACCCGGCATAGCGCACGCGCGCCGACACGTCGGCGGCGGCGTTGGCGCGCATGAAAAACTCGCCCTGGCCGGTGCAGGACACCGCCGCGCGCTCATCCGCCCAGGTGCCTGATCCGATGATCGGCGTGTCGCCCACCCGGCCCCACACCTTGTTGAGCGTGCCGCCGGTGGAGGTCGCCGCCGCCAGCGCGCCCGACGCGTCCAGCGCCACCGCGCCCACCGTGCCGGTGGGGATGGCGCGACTGTCCGGCGCGGCGGCTGACATGTAATAGCCGTCGGGATCACGCACGGCAGCGAGGCCATGCTCGCGCGCGAAATGCGCAGCGCCGGCGCCCGCCAGCAGCACGTGGGGCGTGTGATCCATCACCGCGCGCGCAGCGTCCACAGGCGACAGAAAGCCTTCCAGCGCCGACACCGCCCCGGCCCGGCGCCCGCGCCCGTCCATGACGGCGGCGTCCAGTTCATAGCGCCCGGCGCGGTTGGGCGCGCTGCCCTTGCCCGCCACGTAGAGTCCGGAAATCTCCATGGCCCGCACCATGTCGCAGACCACGTCCAGCGCATCGGCGCCGGCGGCCAGCGCCGCGCGGCCTTCCTCAGCCAGATTGCGCAGGTGCGCGATCTCCACATCATAGGACCGGTCGGCCAGCACGCCCGCGCCGCCATGCAGGACGAGGGCGGTGACGGGGGTTGCCGCTGGGGAGGTGCGGGTCATGAGCGGGCTCTCCGGTGAATGGGTGGGCGTGCTCTAGCAGAGGCGGGGCCGGGCTCCAAGGCGCGCAGCTTTCCCTTCCGCTTCCCTCGCCCGCCTGCGCGCGCTATGTCCGGTGCGAACCCGCGCATCTGCGCGATGACGCCACACAGCACCAGCTTTCAAGGGAGCCATTTCATGGACATCAAGGGCAAGGCAGCGATCGTCACCGGCGGGGCTTCGGGCCTGGGCGAGGGCACGGCCCGGCGCCTGGCCGCCGAGGGCGCCAAGGTCGCCATTTTCGATCTCAACGAGGCGCGCGGCCAGGACGTCGCGGCCGAGCTCGGCGGCGTGTTCGCCAAGGTCAATGTGGCCGATGCAGAGAGCGTGAAAGCCGGGTTCGAGATCGCGCGCGCCGCCCACGGGCAGGAGCGGATCATGGTCAATTGCGCCGGGATCGGCTGGGCGGAGAAGACCGCGCGGCGCTCCTCGGCGGGCGATATCGTGATGCACCAGCTCGACAAGTTCGCCCTGGTGGTCAGCATCAATCTGGTTGGCTCGTTCAATTGCGCGGCGATCTCGGCGGCGGGGATGCTGACCCTCGACCCTGACGCGTCGGGCCGCGGGCTGATCGTGCACACCGCTTCAGTGGCCGCCCAGGACGGGCAGATCGGCCAGGTGGCCTATTCGGCCTCCAAAGGCGGGATTTACGGCATGACCCTGCCCATGGCGCGCGATCTGGCGCGCGAGGGCATCCGGGTGAACACTATCCTGCCGGGCTTTTTCGAGACCCCGATCTACGAGCAGATGCCGCCGGAGGTGAAGCAGAACCTGGCCAGCCATCTGCAATTCCCCCAGCGCTTCGGCACGCCGGCCGAATACGCCGATCTGGTCGCCTTCATGGCCAGGAACGACTACATCAACGCCGAATGCGTGCGCCTCGACGCGGGCGCGCGCATGCCGCCGAAATAGGGAGCGTCCGCGCGCCGGGCGCCGGAGCGGCGGCGGGCCTGCGTCTGCAAGCCGCCTCCCGGCCCCCGTGTGCGGGGTGAGTGAAAACCTGCTTGCGCCGGAGGCCAACGTGTTGTCCTGTCGCGCGCATTGTCCGTCCCAGCGTGAAGGGGCTCGCCATGCAGCTTCAACAGGCGTCCTGGCCCGAGGTCGAGAGCTATCTCAAGACCTCCAAAGGCATCGTCATTCCCATCGGTTCGTTCGAGCAGCACGGGCCCAACGGCCTGATCGGCACGGACGCTCTGTGTCCCGAAGTCATCGCGCGCGAGGCGGGCGAGGCGGGCGGTTTCCTGGTGGGGCCGACCTTCAATGTGGGCGTCGCCCAGCATCATCTGGGCTTTCCCGGCTCGATGACGCTTCGCCCCTCCACCATGATCGCGGCGATCAATGACTGGATCGACTCGCTGGTGCGCCACGGCTTCCGGCGGATCTATTTCCTCAACGGCCATGGCGGCAATATCGCCACCATCTCGGCGGCCTTCGCCGAGAGCTATGCCGCCTGGTCGATGGACGGGGACGCCTGCCCCTACAAGCTGCGCCAGACGAACTGGTGGGAGCTGCCGGGCGTGATGGATGTGTGCAAGTCGATCTTCCCCGTCGGCGACGGCAGCCACGCCACCGCGTCTGAAGTGGCGGTGACCTATTACGCCTATCCGGGCGCGGTCAAAGACGTGACCATGAGCCCGAAGATCGCGCCGGAAGGCTCGTTCACGGACGCGGCCGACTACCGGCGCAATTTCCCCGACGGGCGCATCGGCTCGGACCCGTCCCAGGCGACGCCGGAGAAGGGCGCCAAGATCGTCGCGGCGGCGCGCGATTCGCTGGTGCGCGAGGTGGAGGCTTTCTTCAAAGCCTGACGCCGCTGTCTCAGGCTGCTTCGTCCAGCCGTTTGCGGAAGCCGGCCAGCTCCTCGCTCAGGCGCTCTGCTGCGGCGGCGAGCTCGCGCGAGGCGTCGTCAAAGCGTGCGGCCGCCTCATCGGCGCGTGTGGCTGCGCCCGTGACCGCGCTGGCTTCCTCGCCCACCCGCGCTGTCGAGCCGGCCGCGTCGGCGGCCAGCCGGGCGATCTCGTCCGTGGCGCTGGACTGTTCGGAGAAGGCGTTGCGGGCGCTGGACGAGGCCTGGCGGATATCGGAAATCGTGCTGGCGATCTGGGTCAGGGCGCCGCTGGCTGAATCGGCGGCCGAACGCATCGCCTCGATCTTGCTGCGGATGTCGCCGGTGGCTTTGGCGGTCTGGACCGCCAGCTGTTTCACCTCGCTGGCCACCACCGCAAAGCCCTTGCCCGCCTCGCCGGCCCGGGCCGCCTCGATGGTGGCGTTGAGCGCCAGCAGATTGGTCTGTTCGGCGATGTCGCTGACCAGTTCGGCGATGTCCTCGATCTCGCGCGCGGCGTTGTGCAGTTCTTCCATCGAGCCGCCCGCGCGTCCGGCCTCGTCCTCGGCGCGCACCGATATCTCGTCGGCGGCGCCCAGCGTGCGGGTCACTTCCGCGATGGAGGCGGCCAGTTCCTGGGCGGCGGAGGCGACCGCCTCCACATGGCCGCTGGTCTCGCGCGCCTGGCTGGCCGCGCCGTCCGCGCTGGCGCGCGTGGCGCCGGCGTCGGTGCGCAGCTGACCGGCCAGGCCCGATAGCTGGGTGGAGGCGTGCTGCAGGTCCGCCAGCACGCTTGTCACGCTCTGTTCGAATTCACCCGACACGGCGGCGATGGTCTCGCGCGAGCGGGCGATATCGGCTTGGCGCTCGCGGTCGGTTTCCAGCAGCCCGTCGGCTTCAGTCTTGGCGGTCTGAGCGGCGGCCAGGGCGGCGTCCGCCTGGCTGAGCGCGCGCGCCACACCGGCGGCCAGCCAGATCAGCAGGCCGGTCTGGGCGACCACCACCACGGCGTGGAACACCACCCGCCCCAGATCGGCGCCCTCGGGGAAGACCGCCGCGGGCAGGGCGAAGTTCAGCACCAGATGATGCAGCGCGGCGGCGCCGGCCGCCGCGATCAGGGCGCGCCAGTCAACCAGCACGGTGACCGCCGCCAGAGCGGCGAAGAAGGTCATGTGCATGTCGATCTGCCAGACATGCCCGCTCATCAGGAAGGTGAGGGCGGCGGGAAACGCCATCATCGCCGCGCCGAACACGGCGCGCGTGGTCCAGGCCGAGGGCGCGGCGCGCCAGGCCAGACCGGTCAGGCCCGTCGCGGCGGCCAGGAACAGGGCGCCGGTTACGGCCCGGCCCGGTTCGATCACCAACCCGGCGGCGAGATAGAGACCGGTCAGGGCGCACAGCGTGACGAACAGCACCTGCTGGGCGCGGGCGCGGACGGCGTCGAGACGATTCATGATCGGGTCTCCTGCAGGGAGCGGCGGGCGCAGCCGCCCAGAATGACGGGATCGGCGATCAGCCAGGCGCCGGCGCGGCGCAGCGCGTCATGGCCGCCGGGATCTGCGATATGGACGATGAGGGTTCCCGGCGCAGCGCCGAAACGCACGATGTCCACGCCCGCGCTGGCGGCGGCGAGGGCCAGATCGGACGGCGCGGCGGACGGGTTGAACACGACGGCGGCCTGACCGGTTTCAGGCGCGCCCAGCACGGCGCCCGCCACCGGCAGAGCGGCGGCAAGGGCGATACAGGCGGTAAGACAGACTGCAGAAACGGCCGTGCCGGCCATGGAATCCCCCGGCGTGTTGATCACAACACGCCACACCTGACACGGTTACGGTTAATGGCCGGTTGTGTCAGGGCGGGGTGTTTTCAACCCCAGGGTCCGCCAAATCCGCCGCGCGGGGCGTCTTCGCCCTCGATTGCGCCGCCCCAGGCGCCGTGATGGCCCCAGGGACCGGCTGGCGGCGTGGGCGCGGCGCCGCCCATCTCGCGCAGGCGCGCAATCCGGTTGGCGGTGGCCGGGTGGGTGGAGAACAGATTGTCCGCGCCCTGGCCGTTGAGCGGATTGATGATGAACATGTGGGCGGTGGCCGGGTTGCGCTCGGCGCTTTCATTGATGGTGCGCCTTGCGCCGCGCTCGATCTTCTCCAGCGCGCCGGCGAGCCATTGCGGATTGCCGCAAATCTCCGCCCCGATGCGGTCGGCCTCGTACTCGCGCGAGCGCGAGATCGCCATCTGCACCAGGCTCGCCGCGATGGGCGCCAGGATCGCCAGCGCCAGCGCCGCGATGATGCCGCCACGCTCGCGCCCGCCGAAAAACATCGCGAAATAGGCCAGGAAGCCGATGGCGCCCGCGATGGTGGCGGTCACGGTCATGGTCAGCGTGTCGCGCGATTTCACATGGGCCAGCTCATGGGCCATCACGCCCATCACTTCCTGGCGGCTGAGCTGGGCCAAAAGGCCGGTGGTCGCGGCCACGGCGGCGTGGTTCGGGTCGCGGCCCGTGGCGAAGGCGTTGGGCTGGGGATTGTCGATCACAAAGATGCGCGGGACCGGCATGCCGGCCGCTTCGGCCAGGCGCGCGGTGTCGGCGGCGTACTGATACAGGCGCGGATCGCGCTCGTCGGGCAGAATCTCGCGCGCGCCATGCATGCGCAGCACGATCTTGTCGGCGTTCCAGAACGCGAACACGTTCATCGCCGCCGCGCCGCCCAGCGCCAGCATGGCGCCGCCCGGCCCGCCGATCAGATAGCCCACGCCCATGAACAGCGCGGTGAGCGCCGCCAGCAGCACGAAGGTTCTCAACCCGTTCGCCGTCATTCTCATTCCGTCCATACACTTGGCCGCCCCGGCCCTCGCGACTATGTATCTGGGCGCTGACAGAGGAAACTGCAAGCGATGACCGATACGCATGGCGCCGCCTCCAAACCCTTGAGTCCGGAAGCCAAACGCGCGCTCGCCGAGGCTGAGGCGCGCCGGCGGGCCGCCCGCGCCGAGGCTGAACGCAAAACCGAGCTGGGCGGACCCAAAGGCCCTGAACCCACCCGCTACGGGGACTGGGAGAAAAAGGGCATTGCGTATGATTTCTGATCGTTAACTATAGTTCGCGCTTCCGGGACCTCGTCTGTGTGCTAGACTGGCACACATGAGCCTTTTGACCGCCCTGTTAAGCGCCGCAGCGCTGAACGCCGCCCCGGCGCTTGCCGGCGGGCCGGATGCGCACCCGCAGGCCGGGGCGCAAGGGCGCATCCATGTTCAGACCATCGAGCACCGGTTCGAGCAGGACACGCGCCATCAGCGCCGGTATCGCGCCGCCGCCCGCGCCGGAGCCGATGGCGCGCCAACGCCGCGCACCGTGCAATTATCGCCGGACTTCTTTTACGGACCGCTCACCGGCGGCGTCGAGCGCCCGCCGGTGCTGCTCTACCCGGTGCGCCACGGCTATGTGATCCATGGCGCGCCTTCCGGCCCGGTCTCGGCCGGTCAGGCCGCCGCCGCGCGCGGGCTGGGCCAGGGCGGGTCTCAGTAATCAGCAGACGTCCCCGAAACGCAAAAAGACCCGGCGCGCTGCGCCGGGTCTTTTGTCGTCAGTCTGATCTGGCGCGCGTCAGCGTGGGGCCAGGATCATCACCATCTGGCGGCCTTCAAGCTTGGGCTCGAACTCCACCTTGGCGGTTTCGGCGAAATCGGCCTTGACCCGGTTCATGACGTCCATGCCCCGATCCTGGTGGGCCATTTCCCGGCCGCGGAAGCGCAAGGTCACCTTGACCTTGTCGCCGTCCTCGAAGAAGCGGGCCATCGCGCGCGCCTTGACCTGGTAATCATGCACGTCGATGTTCGGACGCAGCTTGATTTCCTTGACGTCCTGCGTCTTCTGCTTCTTGCGGGCCTCGGCCTTCTTTTTCTGTTCCTGGAATTTCAGCTTGCCGTAATCGACGATCTTGCAGACCGGCGGATCGGCGTTGGGCGACACCTCGACCAGGTCAAGCCCGGCCTCCGAAGCGGCTTCCAGGGCCGCGTCGATCGGCACGATTCCCTGTTTTTCACCATTTTCATCGATCAGGAGCACCCGCGGCACGCGGATCTCCCGGTTGATGCGCGGGCCCTCTTTTTTGGGCGGCGGCGCGGCGTGTGGACGTCGAGCTATGCGTCTTCTCCCTGACAGCTGCAGTCTTGGCCGCGAGGATACAGGCTCCGGCGGCGTTCGGGTAGCGAATATCGCGAGGATGCGCGCAAATGCAAGGTGTTCACGCCGCCACGCTGGCGCGCGCGAAGCCGCCGGCGCAGCGCATCGCCTGCACCGCCTCGGCCGGGCTGATCTGCGCAAGGGTCGGCGCGTGCATCAAAAGTGTCGGCGCCCCGCCGCGCGGCGCGCTGTAGAGCGGCGCGCCGTCGCCGGGATGGAACAGCACGGCGGGCGAGCCTGCGGCCACGATCAGGTGCAACAGCGCCACGTCCTCGCCGAAGGCGCACTGGGCCTTGCGGCCCAGCCCGGCCAGCTGGATCAGATTGGCCCGTCCGGTCAGGTCGCGCGCGCCGGGCGTGATATGGGCGATATAGCGCCCCAGCTCGCGCGTCGACGGCCCGCCCACAACCACCGGCTCCACGTCCTTCTGGCGCAGCTCATGGGCCAGCGAGGCCCAGCGTTCCTTGGGCCAGCGCTGGGCGGGCGGGCTCTCATCCCCGGCCGGGCAGAACAGGGCGTAGCGCTCCTGCAGGCCGAAATAGGCCGGGTCGAGCGTGCGCGAGCGCTTGGCGACAAAATCCACCCAGTCCAGCTCCGGGCCGGGCGCCTCGCCCAGTGCATGGCCCACGCGGCACAGCCCCGCTGAGCCCAGACGGTCGGCGACCTGGTCCAGCGGATGGGCGGATGATTTGGGATTGGCCACCGCCTCGACCCAGCGCGTGCGGGCAAAGCGCATCGCGCCGCGAATCTTGTTGGAGGCCGCGCCCGCGCCCAGATCGTACACCACGTCGAAGCCTGAATTGCGCGCCGCCTTCATGCGGTCGAACACGTTTTTCTTCGCCGCATCCGCGATGGTCGTCTCTACGGCGTTGAAATACGGGCAGTATTTGAGCAGACCCTCGAAGTCCGGTCCGGTCAGAAGGGTGATGCGCGCGGTGCGGTGATGGCTGCGGATCAGGCGCGCAGCCGCCAGCATGCGCACCACGCTGGTCAGGTCGCCATCGTGGAGCACCAGGATTTGTTGTTTGTCGGCTTCGCCCGCGTTCATGGCGCTACTCTAGAAGTTCACGATAGACCTGCAAGGTAGACTCTTGCAGCGCCTGCTTTGAATACAGCTGCGCGGCCCGCTGGCGCGCCCGCGCGCTCAGCGCCGCGCGCGCCTTCGGGTCCAGCGACAGCGCCTCGTTCAGCGCCGCGCGCCAGGCGTTCGCATCGCCCGGCGCGGCGCGCCATCCGGTCTCGCCGTCGGCCACCACCTCGCGCGCGCCGCCATGATCGGCCGCGATCACCGGCGCGCCCATGGCCTGGGCTTCGGCGGCGGTGCGTCCGAAGGCTTCAGGCTCCAGCGAGGGGCATGCGACCACATCAGCGGCCAGATACGCTGCAGCCATGTCGGCCTCATGGCCGGGCAGGACCAGCGTGACGGCTGTGGTCTGCGCTTTGGCGGTGAGCTCGTCCTGATAGGCTTCGCGCCCCTGCGCGTCGCCTGCGCAGACAAGGCGCACGCGCCGCCCCGCGCCACCCCAGCCCGCCAGCGTCTCAATCATGAAAGCCTGCCCCTTCCAGCGCGTCAGCCGCCCGGGCAGGAGGATCACGGCTTCCTCGGGCGCAGCGCCCCAGCGTTCGCGCATCTGCGCGATGCGCTCCGGGCTGACGGCCTGCGGGTCGAATACGGCGAGATCCACCCCGCGCGGGATGACCCGCAGCCGGTCCTCGCCCACGCCATGTTCGGCGCGCACGTGATCGGCGATGAAGTGCGAATTGGCGATCACCCGCTCGCCCCCCGCCATCACGGCGTTATAGAGGCGTTTGAGGACCGACTTGGCAGAATACGTCCCGTGATAGGTGGTGACGAAATGGGCGCCCGCGCGCTGTGCGGCCCGCCGCCCGCTCCCGGCCGGGGCGCGCGAGCGGGCATGGACGATGTCCACGCCCTCGGCCCTGATCACACGGGCGAGGCGGGCCGCATTGCGCCACAGCGTCACCGGGTTTTTCGATTTCATGTCGAGCCGGATGAGTTCGCCGCCGGCCTCAGCCAGCGCTTCCTCCAGCCGCCCGCCCCGGCTTGCGACCAGGCAGCGCCCGCCGGCGCGGGTCACTGCTTCGGCGATCTCGATCGTGGTGCGCTCGGCGCCGCCCGCATCGAGTTCGGGGATGAGCTGGAGTATCACCATGTCAATGCGTCCGCCTTGCCGCCGTGCGCGGCCCGCGTCATGTAACCGGATCACGCGCGCACGCCAACAGCGCGGCGCGCCAGCACAGGACCGCCTTCATGACTGACCCCGGCCAGCCCGCGCCTGACTGCATCACCGCCGATGGCGCGCGCCTCGCCTATGTGCGCCATCGCGGGGAGGGTCCCGGCGTGATGTTTCTGGGCGGGTTCGCGTCGGACATGGGCGGGACCAAGGCCATGGCGCTGGACGCCTGGGCGCAGGCGAGCGGGCGCGCCTTCGTGCGCTTTGACTATTTCGCCCACGGCGCCTCGGACGGCGGCTGGGACCAGGGCGACATCACGCGGTGGCGCAGCGATGCGCTGGCGGTGCTCGATCAGCTCACCGAAGGCCCGCAGGTTCTGGTCGGCTCCTCCATGGGCGGGTGGATCGCGCTGCTGGCGGCCTTGGTGCGCCCGGACCGGGTCAAGGCGCTGGTGCTGATCGCTCCGGCGGCCGATTTCACCGAAACCCTGATGTGGGACCAGCTGCCCTTCCACGCCCGCGAGGCGATCGGGCGCGAGGGCCAATGGACCCGGCCCAGCCCCTATGGCGGGACGCAGACCATCACACGGCGCCTGATCGAGGACGGGCGGCGCTGGCTGGTGCTGGACCAGACAATCGCGCTCACCTGCCCGGTGCAGATACTTCACGGCTGGCAGGACCGGGACGTGCCCTGGAGCCATTCCATGCGCCTGATGGGGCAGCTCGCCAGCGCGCCGGTCACCTTGACGATGACGCGCAGCGGGGACCACCGTCTCTCCGGCCCGGACGATCTGGCCCGGCTGATTGCAAGCGTGGAGGCGATGTCAGCATGATTGGCCAGTTCTACGAGACCCATGTCCTGCCCCACCTGATCGGCTGCGCCTGCGGCGCGCCCCAGATCATGAAACAGCGCTCGCGCCTGATCCCGCAGGCTTCCGGCCGGGTGCTGGAAGTGGGGTTCGGGACCGGGACCAATCTGTCCTTCTATGACCCGGCCAAAATCACCGAAATCGTCGCGCTGGAGCCGTCTGAAGGCATGCGCCGCAAGGCCGCGCCGGTGATCGCCGGCTTTCCGGTCCCGGTGACCTGGCTGGCCGAGGGCGCGGAGACCGCTGCGCTGGAGCCTCAAAGCTTTGATGCCATCGTGCTGACCTATACCGCCTGCACCATCCCCGATCCCGACCGGGCGCTGGCCTCGCTGCGCAAGGCGCTCAAACCCGGCGGCCAGCTCCTGTTCAGCGAACATGGCCTGGCCCCGGACGAAGGCGTGGCGCGCTGGCAGCGGCGCATCGAACCGGTCTGGAAACCGCTGGCCGGGGGCTGTCACCTGACCCGTGATCCCGCCGCCATGATTACGCGCGCGGGCTTTTCCATCACCCGGATCGAGAGCGGCTATCTGCCCAAGACGCCGAAGATTGCGGGGTACAATTCGGCCGGGTGCGCGTCGGGGTGAGGGGGCGGCATATTGTGAACACGCAGCGCTGATCTGTGATTTTACGCTGCGTCTGATCCAGGCGTTTTCCCGGCGAAAGCCGGGACCCAGAGCCGACCGTGAGACTGGGGCCCCCGGGTTTCCCGGGGAA
>JAFIEB010000097.1 GCA_020832735.1 Oceanicaulis sp. | reverse complement strand
CGGGTCAGACCGTCTGGTCCCGCTGGAGGACATCGAGGCCACGGCTGCGCGCATGACGCGGGCGAAACTCACCTGCATCGACAGCCTCTATGGCCATGACGGCTTCCTCAAGGAAACCGGGGCGGTCAACGCCTTTCTGGAGGGCGGGCCATGACCTGTTTCAGCACCCGGGCGGCGCGCGCGGGCATCAACGCCGATCCGGTCCATGGCGCCGTGGTGGCGCCGGTCAGCCTGTCGGCCGCCTATCGCCGGGACGATCCGGCTGTGCCTGGCCCCTTCGATTATGCCCGCACCGCCCATCCGGGCCGCGACATGCTGGCGCGCGCGCTGGCTGATCTGGACGGCGCGGCGGGCGCGGTGGTGACCGGTTCCGGCATGGCGGCCATCGATCTGGTGCTCAATGATCTGCCCAATGGCGCGCGCATTGTTTGCGCCCATGACTGCTATGGCGGCGCGCGCCGGCTGTTTGATGCGCGCGCGCGTCAGCGCGGATTTGATCTGGTCTATGCCGACTGCACCGATCTGGACGCGCTCGCGCGCGCGCTGGAGCCCGGCGCGGCGCTGGCGTTTTTCGAAACCCCCTCCAATCCGCGCCTGCGCGTGACGGACCTGAAGGCCGCGACGGCGCTGGCCCGCGAGGCCGGCGCGCTCAGCGCTGTGGACAACACCGTCCTGTCGCCCGCGTTGCAACGCCCGCTGGAGCACGGCGCCGACATCACGCTGGCCTCCATCACCAAGCTGATCAACGGTCATTCGGATATGGTGGGCGGGGTTGTCTGCGTACGCGATGGCGAGCTGGCCGAACGTCTGGCCTGGTGGGCCAATGCCGCCGGCACGGGCGGTGCGGCGTTCGACGCCTTCCTGGCGCTCAGGGGCTTGCGCACCCTGCCGGTGCGCGCGCGCGTCCAGTCGGAAACCGCCGGCGTGCTGGCCCGGCGCCTGGCCGCGCACAAGGCTGTGGCGCGGGTGGACTATCCGGGCCTAACCGGCCATCCCGGCCACGAGATCGCTGCGCGCCAGCAGGACGGGTTCGGGCCGCTTTTGAGTTTCGAGCTCCATGCCGGAACGGACGCGGCGCGCGCGCTGGCGCGCGGGCTCACTTTCTTCACCCTCGCCCAGTCGCTGGGCGGGGTGGAATCGCTGGTCTCCATCCCCGCCCTGATGACCCATGCCGCGATGAGCCCGCAGGCGCGCGCCGAGGCCGGCGTCGGCGACGGTCTGGTGCGCCTGTCGGCCGGGCTGGAGGATGTGGAGGATTTGTGGACCGATCTCGATGCGGCGCTGGCCGCGCTCTAGTCAAAGCTCATGCGAAACCGGGTCCCGTGCGGGCGCGAAGCCCGCTAGTGTAGCGGCGCGCAGTATTGCACGCATATCAGGGAGATTTCACGCCATGGCCGCCCCCCTCGGATCCAAAGCCAATCCGTCACAGTATGACTGCTACCCAGATCTGGCCGAGGACGAGCCCTATTTCGTCATTCGCGCCCATGATCCGCTGTCCAGCGCCCTGGTCGAGCTGCACGCCTATATCGGCGCCGGACAGCCGGGCGCGGCGCACAACAAGCTGGCCGAGATCATGGAGCTGACGCGCGACCGGGCGCCGCGCCCGGCGGGCAGCCCGAAATATCGCGAGACCTTCGCCATCTCGCAGTCCATGGAGCAGTGGCGCGACACCCATCCCAAGACCTGACGCCTGAACGCCTGTAACCGGACATGAAAAACCCGGCGCGCCAGGGGAAGGGCGCGCCGGGGCAGTCTGCACGGTCAGGGTCGTGGGAACGGTCAGCGCCGGCACCGGGCCGGGGGGGGGGTGGGGGGGGGGGGGCCCCCCCGCGCCGCCCCGGCCGGTCTCACAGGCGCAATCAGGCGGCGTTCGCCTTCTTGCCGCCCGAGAGCAGCTTTGCGCCGGTCTTGCCATTGATGGCGATACGGCGCGGTTTCATGGCCTCGGGCACTTCGCGCTCGAGGCGGATGGTCAGAAGCCCGTTCTCAAGGCGCGCTTCACGGACCTGGACATGGTCGGCCAGGTGGAAGCGGCGCTCGAACGAGCGCTCGGCGATGCCGCGGTGCAGATAGTTGCGGCTGTCCTGCGACTGGCCGTTGGTGCGCTTGCCGGCCACCGTCAGCACGTTTTCCTGAACCTCGACATCAATGTCGGACTCCGAGAATCCGGCCACGGCCAGTTCGATGACGTATTCGTGCTCGCCCACCTGCTCGATATTATAGGGCGGATAGGCGACGCCCGTTTCCTGCTTTGCGGCCGTGTCGATCATGTCGGCCAGCCGGTCAAAGCCCACGATGGTCCGGTAGAGCGGGCTGAAGTCTACAGTACGCATGTTGATCCTCCTTCGAAGCGATCTCGCGGGTTTCCTGTGCGGAAAACCGCCTTCTGCTGTTGCTGTCCGCCTGACGTCCGGCCTGCAGGGGCAGCCCCGGGCGGCAGGCGCCTCGATCCGTCAGGCCCCGTCTGGCGGCCTGACAATCCCGATGTGGGAATCGATTTCCGTGTGCGCAAGAGGCGCCTGACCGGGCTTGCCGGGAGCGGCCGGTTTGGCCATGACTGAGGACTTGAAAACCATTGGGAGCGCCGCCATGCACTGCCTCGTCCGTCCTGTTCAGGTCATGGCGCTGAGCGCCGCGCTGGGGCTCGCCGCCTGCGGCAATGACGATGCGCCAGCGCCCGAGGCGCCCGCCGGAGACGCCGCGCCGGAAGCGTTGGATCAGGACGCGCCGGGGTCCGAACCGGCCGAGGCGCTCGATTTCACGCGGCTGAGCGATGTGACCGCCGCACCCTGGCGGGACGGGGCGGCGCGGGGGCGGGATGCGGCGCGCAATCCGGCGGATACGCTGGAGTTCTTCGAGATTGATCCGGCCTCCGTCATCGTGGAGATCTGGCCCGGCGGCGGCTGGTACACGGATATTCTGGCGCCCTGGATCACCGCCCATGGCGGGCGCTATATCGCGGCCTGGCCGTCGGTCGGCCCTGACAATGCCCGCGCGATCGCCCTGCGCGAGCGCTTTGCGGCGCGCTTTGACGACCCCGCCTTTGGCGAGCTGACCCTGGCCGAGTTCGGACCGGAAGGCCTCAGCGGCGTCGCGCCCGGCTCGGCGGACGCCATTTTGACCTTCCGCAATGTGCACAACTGGATGGCCGGCGGGTTTGCCGAAACCGCGTTCGAAAGCTTCCACACGGCGCTCAAGCCCGGCGGGCTGCTGGGCGTGGTCGAGCACCGCCTGCCGGCCAACCGGGTGCAGGACCCGCGCGCGGCGTCAGGCTATGTGCAGGAGGATTACGTCGTGGCGCTGGCCGCCGAGGCCGGGTTCGAGCTGGTCGCAGCCAGCGAGATCAACGCCAATCCGGCCGATACGGCCGACCATCCGTTTGGGGTGTGGACGCTGCCGCCGGTGGGGCGCACTTCGCCTCTGGGCGAGCCGCATGACCCGTCCTTTGACCGCACGCCCTTCGAGGCGATCGGGGAATCTGATCGCATGACGCTGTTGTTCCGCAAGACGGCTAACGGGGAATGATCGCGTCGCTGCTTGCTGCGCTGGCGCTCGCCGGCGCCGGGACGCCTGTCCCCGAAGCGCGCATCGTGCCGGCCGAGCGCGTGTTTGCGTTCTGGAGCGAATATCACGCCCTGCCCGAAGCCGAGCGCAGCGCCTTCACCTTGCGCTATGTGCTGGACGCGCCTGCGGGTTCTGACGGCGGCTGGCGGTTCTGGACCGGGCTGGAGGGGGAAGACTGGAGCGAGCTGGCGCCCGGCCTGGACGGCGCCGTGGCTCCGCCCGATCCCGACCGGCTGGCGGCGGGCCTGCGTCTGGCCACCGACGCGCCCCGCGGCGCGGTGCGCGCCGAGGTCCAGTTCGTCCTGAGCGCTGCGCCCGCCGAGCTCTACGACATGACCGAACTGCAAGCCGCGCTCGCCCAGTCGCGCGCGGCCCTGCGCCGCTCCCTGGGCCTGCGCGCGCTGATCGCCCCGCGCCCCCGCCGGATCGAGTTTGTGTTCGACGGCGCCGCGCCTGACGCCCATGCGGTGTTCGCGGACGGACGCGCGGTGGAGATAACAGGCGTGTTCGAACACGTGGTGGAGCTCGATCCCGGCGCGCGCGGCCTGCGCGGGGCCGAACACGTGCGCTTCACCCGCGCGCCTGTTTATGCGCGCATCGTGGTGGCCAATTAGGTGTTGGACTGAAACTGCCCGGCGGCGATGCCGGGGATCGCGACCCCCCTACTTCGCCGCCACCGTGAGATCGGGCGCGTCCACATTCAGGAACCCGCCCGACTGGCGCTTCCACAGCTGGGCGTAGACGCCGTCCTTCGCCAGCAACGTGTCATGGCTGCCCTGCTCGATGATCCGGCCATCCTCCATCACCACCAGCCGGTCCAGCATGGCGATGGTCGACAGGCGGTGGGCGATGGCGATGACGGTTTTGCCCTCCATCAGCTGGTAGAGCTGGTCCTGGATGGCGGCCTCAATCTCAGAATCGAGCGCCGAGGTCGCTTCGTCCAGCACCAGGATCGGCGCGTTCTTTAGAAGGATGCGCGCAATGGCGATGCGCTGGCGCTGGCCGCCCGAAAGCTTCACCCCCCGCTCGCCCACACGGGCGTCAAAGCCTGTGCGCCCGTCTATGTCTGACAGGGCGGGGATGAAGGCGTCGGCCTGCGCCCGGCGCGCGGCTTCCATCACGGCTGCGTCGTCCGCATCGCGCGAGCCATAGGCGATATTGTCCCGGATCGAGCGGTGGAGCAGGGAGGTGTCCTGCGTCACCATGCCGATCTGCTGGCGCAGGGAGTCTTGCGTGACGCGTGAAATATCCTGCCCGTCAATCGTGATGCGCCCGCCTTCCAGCTCGTAAAAGCGCAACAGCAGGTTCACCAGAGTGGATTTGCCAACACCTGAGCGTCCGACCAGCCCCACCTTCTCGCCCGGCGCGATATCGAGGGTGAGATCGTCGATGACGCCGCTCTCCTTGCCGTAGTGAAAGGAGATGTTTTCAAAGCGGATGGCGCCTTGAGACACGATGAGCGGTCTGGCGTCAGCTGCGTCCTTGATGGCCTGCTCCTGGGCGATGGTGTTGATGCCGTCCTGAATGGTGCCGACCGCTTCAAACAGGCTGGCCGTCTCCCACAATATCCAGTCCGACATCGCCCTGATGCGCATGACGATGGCGACCGCGACGGCGACGACGCCGAGGCCCACCAGCCCCATCTGCCAGGCCACAATCGTGGCGGCTGTGACGGCCACCAGCAGCACGGCGTTGAGGGTCTGAAGCAGCGTGTAAAGCCCGGTCACGAGGCGCATCTGCTTGTAGACCGTGCCCATGAAGCCGCTCATCGCATCGCGCGCATAGGCTTCCTCGCGGCGCGCATGGGCGAACAGCTTGATGGTCTGGATATTGGTGTAGCTGTCGACGACCCGGCCGGTCATTTCCGCGCGGGCGTCGGCCTGCTTCATGGAGATATCGCGCAGGCGCGGAATGAAGTGAAACAGCAGCCAGATATAGGCCACCAGCCAGACAACCAGCGGGATCATCAAAAAGGGCTCGGCCCCGCCCACCAGCACCAGCGCGCCGATGAAATAGACGACCACATAGACGAAGATATCGAGCACCTTCATCACGGTTTCGCGCACGGCCAGAGCGGTCTGCATCACCTTCTGGCTGACCCGGCCGGCGAACTCGTCCTGGAAGAAGCTCATCGACTGGCCAAGGATGTAGCGGTGGGTCAGCCAGCGCGCGAGCATCGGGAAATTGCCGAAAATCGTCTGGTGGGTGATCAGCGAATTGAACAGCACCAGCAGCGGAAACCCGATCAGCACGAAGGCGGCCATGGCGATCAGCCCGGCCCCGTGCTCCTCAAACAATGTGTCGCGGTCAGCCGCAGCCAGCCAGTCCACCAGCGTGCCGAGAAATCCCAGGAACACCACCTCGAAGATCGAGAGGATGGCGGTCAGCACCGACAGGGTGATCAGCCAGGGCCAGACCGGCCGGGTGTAATGGGCGACGAAGCCCAGAAGGCTTTTCGGCGGCGCTTCCGGCTCGGTCGCGGGGAAGGGATCAACGCGGGTTTCGAAAAAGCGGAACATCAAACTCTCGATTATCAAAGGCAGCGCCATCATATGCGCCGGGACGGGGCTTGCCGGTATGGCGGATTCCGGTCTAGAACCTCAACCTATATTGAGGTCAAAAGGGAATTGCAGGCCGATGGCGTCATCCCGGAAAAATCCATACGCCTTGAGCGTTGGCGAACTGGCCGCCCGGGCCGGGGTCAGCGTCTCCACCTTGCACTTCTATGAGACAAAAGGGCTGATCGCCAGCTCGCGCACGGGCGGAAACCAGCGCCGCTATGGCCGGGACATGCTGCGCCGCGTGGCGGTGATCCGCGTGGCCCAGCGCGCCGGCGTGCCGCGGGCCGAGATCCGCGATGCGCTCGACGCCCTGCCCGCCAGGCGCACGCCCAATGCGGCGGACTGGACGAAACTCTCCGCAGGCTGGAAAGCCGCGCTGGAGGCCCGCATCGCCAGCCTGACGAGCCTGAAAGACCAGCTGGATGGCTGCATTGGCTGCGGCTGCCTGTCCCTGACCGACTGCCCCTTGCGCAATCCCGGCGACACGCTGGCCAAGGAAGGGCCGGGGGCAAGGCTGCTGGAGGGGTGAGCCGGAGGCGGCGCCGGGAGAGGGATCACGCCCTCCGACCCGGCCCCGGAAGCCCCTTGCGGCTACTCAGCCGGGCAGCGCCCGCCGGTGAGGCGCGCCGCCGCGTCCGGATCGCTTTCGGTCTCGACCGGCGTCACGCCCAGAAGGCAGGTGACCAGAAGGTAGAGGTCGAGATGGCGCACCGGGCCGGTGGTCTGCCCTTCAGGGAAGGACGGACCGGCGCCGATCAGCACGGTGTGCATGGACGGGTCCATGGCGTCATAGCCGTGGGTGCCGCGCATGGTCAGGGCGCGCGACGGCTCGGGCAATTGTCCCGAGGTCAGCATCCAGCCCGCATCGGCCATGATGAACACGTCCGGCCCGCGCGTGGGGTGGTCGATGCGGATGTGGCCCGGCATCTCGCCGCGCCGCCAGACCCGCAGGTTCGGGTGCAGCTCGACCATCGCCTGATAGGCCGCTTCGGCGGCTTCCGCGTCGTCGGCGTAGAGGTTCATGTAGGGCTGATAGGAATTGCCCCAGCGGCCGTGCACTTCGGGGATGAACACCGAGCCGATGTCGAAACGATCATCGATGGTGATGACGCGCTCTGTGCTGATCTCGGCCATGCCGTGGTCGGACAGGAGGATGAACTCGGTGCGCTCCAGCAATCCGCGCGCGTCCAGCTCATCGATCATCTGGCCCAGAATGGCGTCGACGCGCGCGATCGCCTCGCCATAGCCGTCAGAATCCGGGCCGTGGCGGTGACCGGCGCTGTCGGGCTCGTCGAAATACAGCGCGATCAGGCGCGGGCGCAGCTCGACCGGTCCGTCCAGCCAGGTCATCGCCGCCGCCGGGCGGTCCTCATAGGGCATGACATGGTGATAGGGGAACCAGCGCGTGGCGCGGTCGCCGTCATAGGCGTTCTCCGAGCCCAGCCAGAACTGGATCGCGGTGCGCACGCCCTGGCGCTCTGCGGTGATCCAGAACGGCTCGCCATGCCACCAGCGCGGATCGCGCATGCTCTGGGGATTGGTGAAGCGCTCGTTGAGCTCGCGGTCCCAGGTGCTGTTATTGAGGATGCCGTGATCTTCCGGCCAAAGGCCGGTGGCCAGCGAATAGAACTGCACGAAGGTGGAGGTGGGGGTGACCGGGATCAGGCGCTCGGCCTGCATGCCGCGTGCGGCTAGGGCGCGCATGTTCGGCGCATCATAAAGCTCCAGCGAATCCCAGCGCAGGCCATCCACCGCGAACAGGACCACCAGGGTCTCGTCATCCGCGCCAGCGCGGGTTTCAGTGGCGGGAGCGGCCGTCTGGGCGGTGGCGCAGCCGGCCAGCCACAGGGCGGCCAACAGGGCGAGCGGGCGGAAACGGTGGAGCATGGGGGTCATCCTGAAAGCTGCCGGTGCGAGCGATTGTCTACCCTGCGGGTATGACAGCGCGGCGACAGGGTCAATCACGCGCGCATGCGCCTCAGCACTTCACCAGCCCGCCGCACACCTCCGGCGCGCCCTGGCAGCACTCATTGACCAGAAAGCCCAGAAGCTCGCGCACCGCCTCGAAATCGGGCGCGTAAATGCGCTGGCGCCCGTCGCGGCGCACGCTCACCAGCCCGGCGCCAAGCAGCACGCCCAGATGAGACGACAGATTGGACGCGCTCACCTGCGCCGCTTCGGCCAGCGCGCCCGCCGCCAGACCCTCCGGCCCGGCGCGCATCAGGGCGCGGAACACCGTCAGCCGGGTCTCGTGCGCAAGCGCGCCAAGACGGACTGACGCCTGACGGGTCGGCGCATCCGGGGCGGTTGAAAGGGCGTCTGCGATCATGTGTCTTTTCTCATTTCAATATCTCTTGAAATATTTGAATGAGGATCGTATCACAGCGCAACCGGGCGGCAAAACCGGACTGACGGCGGGGTGTTTCGATGAACATACTGATCCTGTGCACGGGCAATTCGGCCCGCTCGATTCTGGGCGAGGCGCTGTTCAATGCGCTGGGGGAGGGCCGCGTGACCGCCTTCTCCGCCGGCTCCAGCCCCAAGGGGCAGCCGCACCCCGAGGCGCTGGCCACGCTGGGGCGCCACGGCCATGATGTGTCAGGCTTCCGCTCCAAGCGCTGGGACGAGTTCGAGGCGCCCGGCGCGCCGGTGATGGACGCTGTGATCACGGTGTGCGATTCGGCCGCCAGCGAACCCTGCCCGGTCTGGCCCGGCGCGCCGACGCGCGCCCACTGGGGCCTGCCTGATCCGGCCTATATCGACGATCCGGCCGCCTGCCGCGCCGCCTTTGAGGCGACCTATGAAGCGCTGTCGGCGCGCATCCGCCATGTGCTGGCGTCCGGGGCCGGCCCGGATGATCCCAAGGCGCTGAGCGCCGCCCTGAAAGCCGCTCACGAGGCCCGGTCATGACGGACATCGCCGCTGACAAACCCGCCTCCGGCCTTGGCGTTTTTGAAAAATGGCTGTCGCTCTGGGTGGCGCTGGCGATCGCGGCCGGGGTCGGGCTCGGCGCGGTGTTTCCCGGCGCTTTCGGCGTTCTTGCCCAATGGGAATACGCCTCGGTGAACATTCCCGTGGCCATCCTGATCTGGGCGATGGTCTACCCGATGATGATCAGCGTGGACTTCACCAGCCTGGCGCGGGTCAACGCCAAGCCCAAGGGGTTGATCATCACCATCGTGGTGAACTGGCTGATCAAGCCCTTCACCATGGCCGCGCTGGCGGTGGTGTTCTTCGAGTTCGTGTTTGCGCCCTTCATCCAGCCCGAAGACGCCGCCCAGTACATCGCCGGCCTGATCATTCTGGGCGCCGCGCCGTGCACCGCCATGGTGTTCGTCTGGTCCCAGCTCACCAAGGGCGATCCCAACTACACCCTGGTCCAGGTGGCGGCCAATGACGTGATCATGGTGTTCGCCTTCGCGCCCCTGGTGGCGATCCTTTTGGGCGTCACCGACCTCACCGTGCCGTGGGACACGCTGCTCCTGTCAGTGTTGCTCTATGTCGTGATCCCGCTCATCGCGGGGGTGGCGACGCGGCTGTGGCTGTCGCGGGGGCTGGCGCGCGAGGCCGGCGAGGCGCGGGTGGCGGGTTTCACAGCCCTGGTCAAACCGGCCTCGGTCATCGGCCTTATCGCGACCGTGGTGCTGTTGTTCGGATTTCAGGGCGATGTGATCCTGGAGCGGCCGCTGGTCATCGCCATGATCGCGGTTCCGCTGCTGATCCAGGGCTATGGCATTTTCGCGGTGGCCTATTTCGCCGCCTGGGCGTGGAAGACGCCGCACCGCATCGCCGCGCCGTGCGCGCTCATCGGCACCTCGAACTTCTTCGAGCTCGCCGTGGCAGTAGCCATCGTCCTGTTCGGGGTCAATTCCGGCGCCGCGCTCGCCACCGTGGTGGGCGTGCTGGTGGAGGTGCCGGTGATGCTCTCGCTCGTCGCGCTGGCCAACCGCACGCGGCGCTTCTTCCCGGAGGACTGAGCGCCATGAGCCCCGATACGCCGCAATTGGACGAGGATTCCTTCCGCCTGCCAGATTCCGAGCGCCTGTTCCCGCTCGCGCGCTCCACCCACAAGCCGCGCATCCTCCTGCTCTACGGCTCGCTGAGGGAGGTGTCCTACAGCCGTCTGGCGGCGGAGGAGGCGGCGCGCATTCTGCAGCGTCTGGGGGCCGAGACCCGCTTCTTCAACCCGTCCGGCCTGCCTTTGCCCGATGATGCGGACGCGGACCATCCCAAGGTGGCCGAGCTGCGCGCGCTGGTGAGCTGGTGCGAGGGCATGGTGTGGTCGAGCCCGGAGCGCCACGGCGCCATGACCGGCGTGATGAAGTCCCAGATCGACTGGATACCGCTCTCGCTGGGCGCGGTGCGGCCCACCCAGGGCAAGACGCTGGCGGTGATGCAGGTATGCGGCGGTTCGCAAAGCTTTAACGCCGTCAACCAGCTGCGCGTGCTGGGCCGGTGGATGCGCCTGATCACCATCCCCAACCAGTCCTCCATCGCCAAGGCCTGGGCCGAGTTCGGGCCGGACGGGCGCATGCGCCCCTCGCCCTATTACGACCGGATCGCAGATGTGATGGAGGAGCTCATGAAATTCACCCTCCTGACCCGCGACTCGGCCGATTATCTCGTGGAACGGTATTCGCAGCGCAAGGAAACCGCCGAGGCGCTGATGGCCCGGGTCAATCAGGCCGCCCTGTGACATCGCCTGAAAACAAAGGCCGCCCCGGTTTCCCGGAGCGGCCCAAGCCTGTGTCTTCAGGCGCGCCGGTTTAGAACCGGAACGCCAGTCCGACGGTGAACACATCGCTTTCCAGATTGAGGTTGCTGCGTTCGCGCGTGGCATACTGGAGCGACACTTCCATGCCGTTGGCGAACACCGCTGCAGCGCCCACCGACAGTTCGAGCCAGTTGGCGTCCTGGCGGGCGCCGGTGTCGAACAGGATCGGGCTGGCGCCCGGAGCAGAGGTGAAGTCGGCCGACAGGGTTTCGCCGGTGTCGTTGAGCAGCATCGCGTAGCCGAGATAGGCGCGCGGCTCCAGCGACACATCCCCGCCGTCAAAGCGGTAGCCGACATCGATCCCGGCCCGCGCCACATGGCGCGAGTAGGTCTCGCCCTCCAGCGTCAGGGTGGCCAGCGGGGAACCGTCCAGGCGCTCGCCCGACAGACGTGTCTGGCTGGCGGTCAGGCTGGCCGACGGGGTCGCCCAGAATGCGTCCTGGGTGAACTGGTAGGCGCCGGTCAGGCTGGCCTCCAGCGTGCGCCCGCTCAACGTGCCCGACACCGGCAGGACAAGCCCGCCCACCGCAGCGGAGCGGCGGCTGCGCGCTTCATGCCCGGCCCAGGACACGCTGGCCTGGCCGATGAAGTTGTTCCGGCGCAGGGCGGCGTAGCCCGTGGTCTGGATGGTGTCGGTGCGGGTGTTCGAGGCGCCGCCGCCAGGCAGGGCCTGGTCGGATTCGGAATTGGCGATGGCCACCGCCGCGCCGACGCGCAGGCCGTTGTCCATCGTCATGTCCGCGCCGGCCAGTGCGAACGCGCCGTCAATGCCTGCGCGCGCCGCCGCCGCCGAGGTGCGCGCCGAGCCGTCAATGACGCCCGCGGCGAAGTAGACCTCGCGGCCTTCGCCCGCATCATGGACCACCGGATCACCCCCGGCCTGACGCGCCGCAGCGGCCAGGCTGGCGCCGTCCATCGCGCGCCCGTTTTCCGATCCCAGCAGGGAGAACAGGGCCTGCGCCCCGCCCGATCCCGTCGCGCCGGGGCGCTGGGCCATGCGCTGGCGCAGGGCGCCGGTGACCAGATCGCCATGCAGCGCCGCGGTGCGGCGCAGATGCCAGCTCTCGTGCGGGACCAGGTTCTCGAACGCCTCGCCCAGCGGCCCGGCGGGCAGGAGGTCGATCACGTCATAGAGACCGCTCAGCGGTCCTGCGCCTGCAGACTGGCTGGCGCGCATCTGGTCGAAGCGCTGGGCCAGGCTGAACTGGGCCGGAGTGTCAAAAGCAGTGAAGCTGGCGAAATCCTCGGCGCGGATTTCCAGATCCACCCAGCCTGCGCCATAGACCGGCGCGAAGAACAGGACGCCTGGCAGATCATTCAGTGAGCCGGCGAATTCGCCCACGCGATCGCCGGAGAAGGTGATGATCCGGCGCCGGTCGCCAAAGCGCGGCAGATAGCCTGCGGCCGGATTGACCGCAAAGCCGCCGTCCAGCGAGATCGAGCCGAATACGTCCAGACGGCTGGCGCTGGTCGCGGTCCAGTCGATCAGGAAAGCCCCGGCGGCGGTCTGGATGTAATCGCCGAACATGCCAAGCGAGCCGGCGCTGTCGGCCACGCCCGGGTTGATCACGCCAGCTACGTTGAACAGGGCCCCGGCCACAGATTCGCTATTGCCGAACAGAAGGTTGGGATCGAACAGGTCAACAAAACCCGAGCCTGACAGCATCCCGCCCCACATCACCAACTCTCGGGTGATCAGGTCTCCATCCACCTGCAGGGAGCCGGCGAACAGCTCGGTCCCGATCAGGGACCACAGAATGCCGTCTTCCTCGATCACCAGGCCGGCATCGGGACCCGCCAGCGTCAGCCGGTCGATCTCAATGAGGGCGCCGCCGAACGTCACTGTGCCCGGCGCTGCCAGGGTCACATCGTAGAAGCGCGCAGATCCGTCTCCGGCGTAAGAATTCGAGGGCGCGAACCCGGTCGAACCCGGCCCGGAATTGGCCGGCGCTGCTGCGCCGCCAACCACCTCGTCCAGCGCGCCATGATTGGCCGCGTCAGGCGTATTGCCGCCGAAGCTTTCGACCGACCCGTCTTCGACCCAGCCGGCGCGGGCGGCGCCGTCCTGGTCCTGGCCGCGCACGCCGCCCTGGTGAACTGCGACAAGACCGTCTGCAGCCATGTCGGCCGCGTCGGCCGCCGTCTCGCCGACAGCGGCGTCATCAGGGCTGGACGTCGTGCCGGAGCCCAGCAGATCCTGAACGTCGGTGTCGAAGACGATGCCCCACGGATCGGTCGGATCCGTGCCGGGCTGCGGCGTTCCGGGCAGGCCGTTCACGATCTCCCCGTCCTCATAGATGTAGTAGTTCGGGTCCATCACCTGCTGCCAGATGGAGGCGTCAAACCAGTCGCCGCCGCCGGTATTGGTGACGTATTTGTACGGATTGTTCTCCGCGATGAACTCGTGCCAGGCGAACAGCGGATTGTAATAACTCAGCTTGCCATAGGACTGGCCGGAAGTGTGGAGAAAACCCTCCACGAAGCCGCCCGACAAGACGCCCAGAATGAGCGGGTTGGAGAAGATGTTCATCGCCATCAGCGGCCCGCCGGAATCGCCGCCCGCAGTGCCGACCTCGTTGGGCAGGGCCTCGCCGGGGAACAGATTCAGTGATGGTCCGGGCAGCACAACAGTATCACCGCCGGCGATCCCGCCGCTGACCCCGTCCCAGTCGGTGCAGATCACCGAGTTGGTGAAGCCAAACGCGGCGCCGCGCGCGCACTCGCCCTGGGGGTCGGGATTGGTGAAATCGACCCAGTAGAGCATCTGATTCTCGGCAGGATTGTTGAACGAAGTGCTCGGGTCCTGCGAAAGTGTTTGGAAGAAGTGACGGAAATTGCCCATGAAGCCGAGCATGTTTTCACCAGCGCGGCGGCGGCCATTGATGGTCGCGCCAGCGGTGCTGGAGCCGGGATTGAACGTGCCGTAACCGATCATGTTCACGTGCACGCCATCGCTCAGAACATCATCAGGGATCGGGCTGAACAGCATGCCGTAGGTGGGCAGGGTGAACAACGGATCGAGCAGGGTCAGCATCGCCACGTCCGCGACCGGGAACGGATCGCCGCCAAACGACCCCTGGCCGGGCGTGCGCACATCCAGCGCGAAGGTCAGGCCGTTGCGCTCATCCATGAACTGGCGCCCGGTATCGATCCAGTTGAACAGCGGCACGAAGGTGTCCGGCCCGAACGCGATGATCGGGGTCAGCGGGCCGTTTGCGCCGTAGACAGCGTTGGGCTGACTGTTGAAGCAGTGCGCCGCGCTGAGCACCGTGCGCGGATTGATCATCGAACCCGTGCAGTTGAAGCTGATGGCGCCGGTGGACCGGTTCCACATGAAAATCTGGATGACGCCGTCCCAGGGCGCGGCGAAGGCCTGAGCGCCCTCATCTCCGACATCGTCGCGGAACGGGATCGCCTGGGCTGGAGCATTCAAGGCCAAGGCCAGCGTGGCGGCGGATGCGGCGGCGTAAAGGCCGGTCTTCAGGGTCTTGAGCATGATGGCCCCCATTGAGCTATGTGATCAGGTCAGCGGCGCCGAACGGAAACGAACAGATCATATTCTCGTATCGGGCATCTTATGCGAGTGTAGGGGGCGAGTCCGGGAAGGCAAGATCATGCTGCCTGATTTATTATTGATGCTTGGAAAAAAGCCACTTGCAGCGCTTGCCGCACTGATGGTTGCGTCTGCATGTGAGGTTGCGCCCGGGTTTCAGCCCCGGCCGGCGCTTGATCCCGACAGCCGCCCGCCAGCGTCCGACATTATCCCCCGCCATGGCGCCTTGCTTGATGGTCCGCCGCTGCCGGTCGGGCCTGGCATGCTGGACGGGGCGTGGCGCGCGGGCGAGTGCCGGATTGATCTGGGTGCAGGCGATGAAGCCGGCCCGGCCCTGGCGTCGGGCGCCTGCCCGGGGCGCATCGGCGAGGCCGGGCGCTGGCGTCTGGAGCCGGACGAGCGGTATCGCATTGATCTTCTCACCCCTGGCGGCGAGACGGTGTGGAGCGGCCTGATGACTGGGCCGGACCAGCTGACCGGCTTTGCGCCAGGCGCAGGCGGCGCAGCATTCGCCCGCGACGGCGCTCCCGCCTCGACAGATGCGCCGGGCCCGCACTAGCATGCGGCCTGTCTTGCCCGGAGCCTATCATGATCCTCGCCGCCGCCCTCGCCGCGCTTGCCCTTGACGCCTCCGCCGAGGCGCCGGGCGCCTATACGCTCAGCGCTGGCGAGCGCAGCTGCCGCATCGTGCTGGACGCGCCCTCGGCCGCGCCGGAAGGCTCGCTGATCGCGCCGGACGGCGTGTCCGGCCTGGTGCTGGCGTTTCCCGACTGCCCGGACGGGCTGGATGAAGCCGCGTTCTGGCGCGTCACCACCGGGGATGGCGAGCTGGTCCTGTTTGACGGGGCGGGCGGCGTGCTGCTGAGCGCGGCCCCCGGCGAACGCCGCAACTGGACCGGCGAAACCGCCGCCGGCGCGCCGGTTCAGCTGTCCCGGCGCTGAGCGCACGCAAGCGCGCAGCCTCGACAAGGTGCGCCGCCAGCGGCTAAACCGGCCCGGACAACCATCTGACAGACCCAAAGACGCCGCCCGGCAGAGGCGGCGCGAAGGAGGAAGCCCTCATGTCCGGCCCCCGTGACATTCCCCATTACATCAACGGCCAGCACGTCTCCGGCGCGTCCGGCCGTCATGGCGACGTGTTTGATCCCAATACCGGCGCAGTGCAGGCGCGCGTGGGCCTGGCCAGCGCTGACGAGCTTGGCCGCGCGGTCGAGGCCGCCAAAGCCGCCCAGCCGGCCTGGGGCGCCACCAATCCGCAGCGCCGCGCCCGCGTCATGTTCCGTTTCAAGGAGCTGATCGAACGCGATATGGACGATCTGGCCTGGCTGCTGGCCACCGAGCACGGCAAGGTGGTGGCCGACGCCAAGGGCGACATCCAGCGCGGTCTTGAAGTCATCGAATTTGCTTGCGGCATCCCCCACCTTCTCAAGGGCGAGTATACCGAAGGCGCCGGTCCCGGCATCGATGTCTATTCCATGCGCCAGCCGCTGGGCGTGGTGGCGGGCATCACCCCGTTCAATTTCCCCGCCATGATCCCGATGTGGATGTTCGGCGTGGCCATCGCCTGCGGCAACGCCTTCATCCTCAAGCCCTCGGAGCGCGACCCCAGCGTGCCGGTGCGCCTGGCCGAGCTGATGACCGAGGCGGGCTTGCCCGACGGCGTGCTCAACGTGGTTCACGGCGACAAGGAGGCGGTGGACGCCATCCTCCACCATCCCGACATCAAGGCGGTGAGCTTTGTGGGATCGTCCGACATCGCCCAGTACGTCTATGTGACCGGCGCACAGAACGGCAAGCGAGTGCAGGCCATGGGCGGCGCCAAGAACCACGCTGTCATCCTGCCTGACGCCGATCTGGATCAGGTGGTGCGCGACCTCATCGGCTCGGCCTATGGTTCGGCGGGCGAGCGCTGCATGGCCCTGCCCGTGGCGGTGCCGGTAGGCGACAAGACCGCAGACGAGCTGATCGAAAGACTGATCCCGGAGATCGAGAAGCTGGTTCCGGGCGTCTCGACCGATCCCGATGCGGTCTATGGCCCGGTCGTCACCGCCGCCCACAAGGCGCGGGTCGAAGGCTATATCCAGATGGGCGTGGACGAGGGCGCCGAGCTGATCATTGACGGGCGCGGCTTCACCCTGCAGGGCCATGAGGACGGCTTCTTCGTCGGGCCGAGCCTGTTCGACAAGGTGCGCGCCGACATGCGCTCCTACCAGGAAGAGATTTTCGGCCCCGTGCTTCAGATCGTGCGCGCGAAGGACCTGGAAGAAGCCGCGCGCCTGCCCAGCGAGCATCCCTATGGCAATGGCGTGGCGATCTTCACCCGCAGCGGCCTGGCCGCGCGCGAGTTCGCCTCCAAGGTCAATGTGGGCATGGTGGGCGTGAACGTGCCGATCCCGGTGCCGGTGGCCTATCACACCTTTGGCGGCTGGAAGCGGTCTGCCTTTGGCGACACCAACCAGCACGGCATGGAAGGGGTGCGCTTCTTCACCAAGATCAAAACCGTCACCCAGCGCTGGCCCACCGGCGAGGTGTCCGATCAGGCCTTTGTGATCCCGACGATGGGGTAGGGGTGCTCGTGCGCCCGCTCAGGACGCATCCACCTTCTCCGCCAGCCACGCCTTGATGAGCGACTGATAGGGCATGTCGCGCTTGTTGGCGGCGATCTTGATGCGCTCCAGAAGCGCGTCGGGCAGGCGGATGGAGATCGAGGTCGCGCTGGGCTTGAGATTGGGCAAGCGGACGCGCTCCGCCTGGGTCCAATCGATATGACCGGCGGAGTCATGGCTCTCCCAGTAGGCGCGCTCGTCCGCCTCGGTTTCGAAGGCGGGGACGGGTTCAGGTTTCCGGGCCATAAATCGCTCGCTCTCTCCGGCTCATGTCGCGCGCAAAGAACAAAATGACATGCAATCGGCGGGCTGTCTTCACCCCGGCTTGCGCATCAGAGCGACATCCTTGATCGGGATCTCGATCTCGAGCCCTAGCCGCGCCGCCACATGGCGCAGGGTGGCCTCGCGGTAGAACACCACATGGGTGGGGTCGAGACGGTAATGCCAGCGGGCGAACGCCGCGTCGTCGGTCTGGAAGCTCGTCATCACGCCCAGCCAGCCGCCGGGCTTCAAGAGGCTCGCGAGCGTTTCGAACTCGGTCCACGGGTCGTGGAAATGCTCGGCTGTTTAGGTGCAGGCGACAAAATCGTAGCGCGCCTCCAACACACGCCGGTCCGGCGCGAACAGCGGGTCGTAGAGCGCCATCTCATGGCCCGCCTCGGTCAACATCGCCGCCAGCGCCGGCCCCGGCCCGCAGCCATAGTCGAGCCCGCGCGCGCCGGGCTTGAGCCGCGCCATCAGCGGGTCCGCCAGCTTTGACAGGAAGCGCCGGTAGCCCGGATCGTCAGGGTGGTTCTGGTGCAGCCGGTACTGGGCGTGCTCGGCCTCGGGCGCCAGGTGATGGCGCGGGTCCATGAAGGTGGCTTCACACGCCGCGCAGCGCCAATAATCCGTCCCGTCCACGCTGGCGAAGGGTGCGGGGCCGGGCGTGCGGCAGACCGGGCAGTGCGCCGGGGCTGCCGCAAGGGGTGCTGGCGAGCTCATGGCGCGTGTTATAGACCCCGCCCTGCCGAACGGAAGCCGCCCATGCCCACGCCCCTTCACGCCGAGCGTCTTGAGGCCGTGCACGACGCCGTTCGGGCGCTGGGCGCGCGGCGCATCGCCGATCTGGGCTGCGGGGACGGGGATTTCCTGATCCGGCTGGCGCTGGACGAGGCCATCGCGCACATCACCGGCGTGGAGATCAGCCGCGCGCGGCTGGAGGCTCTGGCGGCGCGACTGGCGCAGGCGGGACCGGACGCGCAGGCGCGGGTGACTTTGCGCCATGATACGCTTACGCAAGCCGGGCGCTGGATCGCCGGGGCCGACTGCGTGGTCATGGTGGAGGTGATCGAGCATCTGGACCCGGCCGAGCTGGGCCAGCTGGAGCGTCGCATCCTGATGGAGGCGCGCCCGCCCGCCCTGATCCTCACCACGCCCAACGCCGAATATAACGCCCGTCTGGGCGTGCCCTCCCATCGCTTGCGCCACCCGGGGCACCGGTTTGAATGGACGCGGGCGCAGTTTCGCGAGTGGGCGCGCCGCGCCGCAGGCCGGGCCGGTTATGGCGCCGGTTTTCAGGACATGGGCGGGGTGGATCCTCAGATTGGCGGCGCCAGCCAGATGGCCATCCTGATCCGCCATGGGGAGCGGGGATGACCGCGCCTGCAGGTCCTTCTGAAACAAGTCCGGACACGCTGCGCCCGCATGCGCGCCTGATCGCTTTCAGCCTGATTTGCGCCTTCCTGTCGGCGCCGGGCCAGACCTTCTTCATCGCCGTCTTCACCGCGCCGGTCGCGGCCAGCATCGGGCTTGGTCCCGGCGCCATGGGCGCGCTCTATATGGCTGCGACGCTGGGCGCGGCGGCGATCCTGCCGTTCGCCGGGTCCTGGATCGACCGGCTGGATTTGCGGCTCTATGCGGCGCTGGCGCTGGCCTGCTTCGTCATGGCCGGGGCCACGGGCGCGCTGGGCGCAGGGCTGGGCTTCCTCCTGCTGCGCCTGACCGGGCAGGGGTTGATGACCCATGTGGCCATGACGTCCACCGTGCGTTTTTTCACCCGGGTGCGCGGGCGCGCCCTTTCCATTGTGGGCCTGGGCCTGCCCCTGTCCGAAGCGTTGACGCCCGCCGCCGCGCTGGGCCTGATCGCGCTGGCCGGCTGGCGTGAGGCTTATGTGGTTGTGGGCGTGGTGGTTCTGGTGCTGGCCTTGCCGCTGCTTCAAGCCCTGATCGCGCGCCAGCCCCGGTTCAACAAGCCGGTCCGGGCGGCAGGGGCGGAAAAACCGTCCGCCTGGGCTGCAGCGCGGATGCTGACGGGCAGTCGTCATTTCTGGCTGATCCTGCCTCTGATCATCTTCCTGCCCTTCGCTGCGACGGGTCTGTTGTTCCAGATTCTGCCGCTGGCCGAGGCGCGCGGCTGGCCTGTGGGCTGGCTGGGCGCGGCCTTTATGGGCTTCGCCGCCGGCCATGCCCTGGGCCTGCTTGTCGTGGGCCGCCTGATCGACCGGTATGGCGGGACGCGGCTTCTGCCGCTGATGAATCTGCCGACGCTGGCGGCGCTCGGCGTACTGGCCGTCAGCGGGCATCCGCTGGGCCTGATCGCTTTTCTGACGGCGATGGGCATGGCGTCGGGGCTGGCCCAGAGCGCCGTTTCGGCCATGTGGGTGGAGGTTTATGGCGTGGCGCAGGCCGGGTCGGTGCGCAGCTTTGCTGTGATGATCATGGTCGCGTCCACCGCCGCGGGTCCTGCTGTGCTGGGGGCGCTGCTGGAAGCGGGGGCCGGACCCGCCATGATCGCCGGGCTGCTGGCCGCCAGCGTCGTCGCCTTTTCAGGCCTCGCCGCCCTGTCGCCGGCTCAGCAGCAGGGTTACACCTGCAGCCGGTAACCGCCGGTTTCGGTCAGCAACAGGCGGGCGTTCTGGGGGTCGGGCTCGATCTTCTGGCGCAGCCGGTAGACAT
>JAFIEB010000088.1 GCA_020832735.1 Oceanicaulis sp. | reverse complement strand
ATCCCGGCGCGCGCCAGCAGCTGGTGGGCGTAGAGCTTGTCCCGGCTGGCGCCGATCGCTTCGGCCGAGTTGAGGATATAGGCGCCCGTCATCTGGAACTGGCGCAGCACCGCCATGCCGTAATTGGTCATCGAGGCGCCGATGCGCGGGATCACCGCGTCATAGCGCGCCAGCTTGCGCCCGTCATAATACACCGCCGGCGCCAGGGTGTTGATCGCCATGGTGACGCGCGCCGTGTTGATCATCTCGGCGACATGGCCGCGCGCCTCGGCGGCCGCTTTCAGGCGCTGGGAGGAGTAATTCTTCGGCTCGCGCGTCAGGATGGCGATGCGCAAGGGCCGGCGCACGGGCGGCTGGCGCGGCACATCCCCGTACAGCTCGTACGAGAGCTGGCCCTGGACGCAGGACTGTCCGGGATTGACCACCATGTCGTCCAGGATCGCCGAGCGCCCCAGCAGCATGCGGTACTGCATGGTCTCCCGGTTGGTCAGGGTCACCTCGATGGGCCAGGCGCGCCCGCCGATGATCACATCGGCGCGGATCACCCAGCGCAGCTCGCTCTCCCCGTTCGACGAGATCACCTCGCGCCGGTCCACCGCCGGCGCCGCGCAGGTAATCTCCAGATCCGGGCGCTCAGGCACGGGGTGCATGATGAAGCGCACCTGGGGCGCGCGCTCGGGACCGAACTGCTCCACGGCCACCGCGTGCAGCGCGCTGGTGCGCGCGCCGGTGTCCACCTTCGCCTTGATGGCGGGCAGACCCAGACCCGGGAAGGCGGCCCATTCCTCCCAACCCAAAACAAACGGCTCGCTCGTCATTACGCCGGTCCTGCTTTTGCTGCGCGCGCGAGCGTTAGCCCGCAATCAGGCCTCGTGTCCATGCATGGTGCACGCAGCGCGCGGGTTCTTGCGCGCAGGGAAACACAGTTTGGCCGCCCCCGCCCTCGCCAGAGCGCGGCGGGAAGGCCATGTTGGCGGGAGAAATTCGCCGTTCAAGGGAGAGTGCGCCATGACTCTGCGCCCCATCATCAAGACCACGCGCGGCATGCCGGCCTCGGACGGGGCCGGCGTGAAGCTGACGCGCATGCTCGGAACCCCCGATCTTCGGGTGCTGGACCCGTTCCTGATGCTCGACAAGTTTCATTCCAACGATCCTGGCGACTATCTCGCCGGCTTCCCGCCCCACCCCCACCGGGGGTTCGAGACCGTGACCTATATGGTCGAGGGCCGCATGCGCCACCAGGACAATAAAGGCCATGAAGGCGTGATCGGGCCGGGCGGGGTGCAGTGGATGACGGCGGCGCGCGGTATCATCCACTCGGAAATGCCCGAGCAGGATGACGGGCTGATGAGCGGCTTCCAGCTCTGGGTGAATCTGCCCCGGGCTGAAAAGATGAAAGATCCCGGCTATCAGGAATTTTCTGAAGCCCAGATCCCCGCCGACATGCGCGAGGGGGTCGAGGCGCGTATCGTGGCGGGCCGAACCTCTGCCGGCGTCGAAGGCCCGGTGCGCGGCGTGACAGTGGAGCCCTTCTACGCCGAGCTGCGCATGGCGCCGGGCGGCGTTTTCGAAGAACCTGTCGCGTCCGGCAAGACCGCCTTCATCGCCACCCACTCCGGGTCTGTCATTTCGGGCGGCGTGACGCTGGGAGAAGCGCAGCTGGGCGTTTACGGCCCCGGCGGCGCCGTGCGCATCGAGGCGGGACCCGATGGCGCGCGCGTCATGCTGGCGGCGGGCTATCCCATAGGCGAGCCCATCGTCTGGGCCGGGCCGTTCGTGATGACAACCGAGGGCGAGGTGCGCCAGGCCATGCTGGACTACCAGCAGGGCCGGTTCTGATCGCGCGCATCGCCGGCACGCCCTTCAAGCAGACCAAAAAGGAGGCCTCCCCATGGGCCGGCTGATCGACGGCGTCTGGAAAGACGAATGGTATGATACTGAATCCACCGGCGGGAAGTTCGAGCGCTGGGACAGCGTGTTCCGCAACTGGGTGACCCCTGACGGCGCGCCCGGTCCCAATGGCGAGGGCGGCTTCAAGGCTGAAGCCGGGCGCTATCATCTCTATGTCTCGCTGGCCTGTCCCTGGGCGCACCGCACGCTGATCTTCCGCCGCCTCAAGGGGCTGGAGGAGATGATCTCCGTCTCGGTCGTGCACTGGCTGATGAAGGAAAACGGCTGGACCTTTGAAGACGGCCCCGGCGTCATCCCCGACCCGATCCACAACGCGCAGTTCATGCACCAGGTCTACACCGCCGCCGCGCCGGATTATTCCGGCCGGGTGACCGTGCCGGTGCTGTGGGACAAGCAGACCGCAACCATCGTATCCAACGAAAGCGCGGACATCATCCGCATGTTCAATTCCGCCTTTGACGGCGCGGGCGCGCGGGCGGGCGACTATTATCCTGAAGGCTTGCGCGGCGAGATCGACGCCCTGAATGCGCGCATCTACGACACGGTCAATAACGGGGTCTACAAGTCCGGCTTCGCCACCAGCCAGCGGGCGTATGAAAGCGCGGTGACGGCCCTGTTCGACAGTCTGGACTGGCTGGAAGCGCGTCTGTCCGACGGACGGCGCTGGCTTGCCGGCGATGCGCTCACCGAAGCCGACTGGCGGCTCTACACCACGCTGGTGCGTTTCGATCCGGTCTATCACGGGCATTTCAAGTGCAATCTCAAGCGCCTGATCGACTACCCGCACCTGTCGGCATATGCCCGGCGCCTGCACGCTCATGAGGATGTGGCCGGCCTGTTCAATCTGGAACACGCCAAGCGGCACTATTACGAGAGCCACGACATGATCAATCCCAGCGGCGTCGTGCCGGCGGGACCGGCCGTCCACGTCGCTGACGGGCGGGGCTGACACCCCTGCACCGGCGGGGCGGGGCGTGCTAAGGTCCGGCCTGAATGGCGCGCTGGCGCGCCGTCTGGACAGGAGCCTCCCCATGATCCGCCTCGCCTTCGTTGTTTCGATGTCCGCCCTTCTGCTGGCCGCTTGCGGCGCGCCTGATCCGGTCACGGACGCCCCTGCCGGCGGCGCCGAACCGGCCCAGGAAACCGTGCTGGAGGCAGGCGCCGCCGAAGCCCTGACCGGACGGGAATGGACCGTGAGCGCCATTAACGGCGCCGGCGTCATCGAGGACGCCGCGCCGACCATCGCCTTCCTGCCCAACGGCGTGACGGGGGTTTCGGGCTGCAACCGCTTCAATGGCGGATATGAAGCGGACGATGCGTCCCTGAGCTTCGGCGCGCTGGCCACCACGCGCATGGCCTGCGCCGGGGACCGCATGGATCAGGAGCGCGCCTTCCTGACCCTGCTGAGCCGGATCACGCAATATGAAACCAGCGAGGACGGAAGCGAACTGACCCTGACAACCGATGACGGCCGCACCATCACCGCAAGCCGCTAGATTGGAGCAAGGCATGAAGCGTCTTTTCGCCCTTGCCGCATCGGCCTGCCTGTTTGTCTCGGGCTGCAATTGGATGGAAGACCCGGACGCGCCTGAGCCCGGCGAGGCCACCGAAACGAACGGCGCTCCCGACGAAAGCGCTGCATCAGCGGGGCGCGAAGAAACCGCTGCGGGCGGTCCCTTGTCTGACGAGATCGCCGCGTTCCTGCCGCTGAAGGGGCTTGGCCAAGAGCCCAGCTGGCATGTGCGCGTGGAACGCGATGTCACCACTTTTTACCGCCAGGACGAGCTTCTGATCAGCTTCCCGACGCGTGAGCCGGACACCTTGCCGGCGCGCATGCGGTTCGAGGATCCTGACGGGCCGTCGCATGTGGTATTCCAGCGCACGCTCTGCCGGGACGTGTCCACCGGCATGCCCCACCCCTATACCGTCATCGCCCGCCCCCGCTCTGACGTGTTCGAAGGCTGCGGCGGCGACCCTGAAACGCTGTTCTCCGGCGCGACATGGACGCTTGTGACGCTTGATGACGAGCCCTTCGTCAGCGAGGGCGAGCTATCGATCCGCTTCGAGGACGGGCGCGTGACCGGCGCCGGCGGCTGCAATCGTTTCATGGGCGGCTATACGCTGACCGGCGAGGCGCTGACCCTGTCGCAAGTGGCCTCGACCGAGATGGCGTGCTCGCGCGACGACGTCATGGAGCAGGAGGCCCGCCTTCTGGAGCGCCTGTCCCGGGTGGAAATGTTCGACATCACCGATGACGGGGAGCTGGTGCTGCGCACCGGGCTGGGCCAGACCGTCAGGGCCGTGCGCGAGCCATAAGCCTTACCAGGCGCCGATCTCGATCAGCCGGGTGCGCAACGTGTCCGGCAACTCCTCCCCGCCGCTCTGCACCGACAGATCGGCGGGGGCGTCCTCGGCCCTGAGATAGCGCCAGCCCTGGAAAGGCCGGCGCGGCGACGGCGATGTGCGCACGAGTTCGCGGTCCAGCCGGATCGCGCAACGGCGCACGCCCTCCTCGTCGGTGAATTCCTCAAGGTCCAGAATGCGCTGGCGCACCTGGATCACCCGGCGGATCACCCAGTAGAGCGAGCCGCCATCGAGCACGTCTGCGCTGCGGCGCGGCGTCATGCGCGTGACATGCGTCATGGGCTCGCCGCCCGGAGCGGAGGAATCACGCCACGCTTCCAGATCCTCAATCGAATCGGCGCCGACGCACAGCTTGACCAGATGAAGCGGCATGCCCCAGACCTAGGGCGAGTCAGCCGCCGGGCCAAGGGTTTCAGCCGCGCCGGCCGCCTCACGCCAGTCGACAGACAGCAGCTCGATCTGCAAGGACTGCTCAAACCGCCTGAAAGCCGCAGAGCCCGCTATGTCCATTTCCATGGCGGAAAACCGCGGCCCGCCCAGAACCGGATCGTGGACGAAATCCTGCCTCAGCAAAAAGCGCTCGATCCGCGCCGCGATGGAGGGTTTGAAACTGTCTGCGGAGAACAGGCGAAACCCTGTGAGCTCGCCCCGCTCAGGATCGACCGTCACTTCTCCGCGCAACGCCCGGAGCATGGCTTCCGGGGACTCATTGCCGCCGGGCATGGCTCTGGGCGCAAAGCTGTAAACAAGCGTTCCGTCCAGCCCGGTGCGGTCCAGAGTGGCGCTGCCGCCGACTGTGTCGCGCAACGCGCTGAAGTCCACCGATCCGACATTCACGCTGGCGCGCCCCTGCGAACCGGTTTGCGGCTCGGCGTCATCACGGCGCTCGCGCGTGACGGACGCCCAGATCTCGCGCTGGCTCTCGCTGAGCGCAGCTTCGTCAGGCTCGATCAGCTCGTAGACACGCTCACCGTCTTCCGCCAACTGCATTTCAAAGGTGAGGCTCTGCCCCTCAACGGTCCAGCGCAGGGTCATGCGGGCCGGATCGCGCTGATCGGGCGAGCCCGACAGCGCCGCTTCAAGCGGCGGGGGCAGCTGGGCATGAGCGGAAGCCGCGAGACACATTGCGGCGGCCAGACCTGTCATGACGGCGTAGCGAGCAAACATGGCGCATCCCTGCCTGAACCCTGCGCTAAGCATGGCAGGCGGGCGCGGATGCTTCCACTTACAATCGCGACAGGTCAGGCGGCGGCGCGGTCGCGGTATCCGGTCTCTGCGGCCAGATCCACCTCGAAGGTCTCTTCGCTCTTGGGCATGGGCTTGCGCGGACCGGCGATCTTCATCGCGGTCTTCCAGGCCTTTGAGAAAGCCAGCTTGGCCAGCGCCTGCACGCCACGCGCATCCGTGCTGCGCGGATTGAAGCCCAGCCGGCGCAGCGCGCCGTTGGCGTGCAGCACCGCGTTCTTCATCAGCGACGCCTGGGTGACCACCTCACAGGTGACCGACACGTTGAGCCCGTCCAGGTTTTCCACCCGGTGCGGCGCATGCAGCGGCCAGCTCACGAAGCTGCCCGGCGTCAGGTCGAGCACCGCCGCGTCCGCGTCCCAGGCCGTGTCGAACGCCATGTCCTCGGTCTGGTCCTTGTGCAGGATGTTCTCCATCGACCGGTCATTCAGCCAGGGCGCATGGGGCGGATAGATGCGGAAGCGCTTCTTGCCCTTGACGTGCAGAAGCAGGGTTTCCGAGACATCGGCATGATAGAAGACCTGCGCACGTGGCGAGGAGATCAGGATCCCGCCATAGACGCTGACCGGGCGGTAGCCCGGATTGAGGCGCCTGAGCTGGGTGAACAGGGCGTCGAAGAGCGGTTTGTAGACCGGATCGCGGTTCATCGCCTCGCGCAGATTGATCCACAGCTTGCCCTCGCGCACCGCTTCGAGCAGCTGCATCCCGGTCAGATTGCGGGCCGAACCTCCGCGCCAGCTCTCCCGGTCAGCGGGGTCATCGCCCATGGTGCAGATATCGGTCAGCTCGCGCGGATGCCGGTCCAGCAGCGCAGCCAGCGACAAATCGGTGAACTCCGGCGCCATGTGCAGCCGGTGGCGCGCCGTCATCACGCCGCGCCGGAACTCGGCGCGCTTGTCTTCATTCCAGTCGATCAGCACAGGTTCGGTCATGTCGGACCCCGTCGCATTGCGAGACGCGCGCTCAGGCGCAGCCCCTCGCGACGCAGGCTTCATGCCAGCTTTCAGGGTTCGGCCATTTCCCGCTCGAAAAAGGTGAAAATCGTGCGCCACAAATGCACCTGCAGCGGCGGCGGGCGCACGCCGTGGCGCTCGCCGGGATAGGTCATCATGTCAAACCGCTCGCCGCGCGCCTGCAGCTCGGCGAACAGGCGGGTGGAGTGATCGAACGTGACATTGTCGTCGGCCATGCCGTGAATGATGAGGGTCGGCGTCTGATAGCCGTCCAGATGCGCAAACGCCGACCCGGCCTCATACCCGGCGGCGTTCTCGTCGGGCATGCCCATATAGCGCTCGGTGTAATGGGTGTCGTAGAGCGCCCAGTCGGTCACCGGCGCGCCCGCCACCGCCGCCGTGAAGCGGCCGGGCGCCTGCAGCGTGGTCATCAGCGCCATGTATCCGCCATAGGACCAGCCCCACAGCCCGATGCGCTCCGGGTCCACAAAATCAAGCCCTTGCAGGAAGTCGAGCCCCGCCAGCTGGTCTTGCGCCTCCACAATCCCCATGCGCCGGTGCAGCGCCGCTTCGAAGGCGTGGCCGCGATTGGCGCTGCCGCGATTGTCCAGCTTGAACAGAATATAGCCGTGGGCCGGGAAGAGCTGGTCGCGCGGATTGACCCAGCCGCGATGGACCGTCTGCACCAGCGGCCCGCCATAGACCTGGACGATCACCGGGCAGGGACTGTCCGGCGTGCAATGGTCCGGGCGCAGCATGGACCAATGCAGCTCTGTGCGCCCGTCCGCCGCCGTCAGGGCGCCAAACTCCGGCGAGACATGGGCGTCCAGATAGGGATGGTAAGGGTGGTTGTCGGTCAGCGCATTTTCCTCGATCCAGGCGATGCGCGAACCGTCGATTGAGTAGAGCCCGGTATGAGGCGGGGTATCAGGATCGGAATATGTGCCGATATAGGCCGTCCCGCCCTCGCCCAGCGACGCGCTCCAGCGGCCCGCGCCTTCAGTCACCTGAACCGGCTCCCCGCCCTCGAACGCCAGGGCGTAGAGATGGCGCTCCAGCGGCGTCTCCACCCAGCCTTCAAAATAGACAATCTCGCCATCGTCCGAGAGCCCCGCGATGCGGTCCACGGCCCACTCGCCCTCGCTCAGCGCGCGCACATCCCCGTCGGCGTCCACGTGATAGATGTGGCGGAAGCCCGACCGCTCCGACGTCCACAGGAAACCGCCGTCTTCGAGCGGGGTGAGGTCATTGGACAGATTGATCCAGGTCTGCGCCTCCTCGCGCAGCACCAGATCGCTTGCGCCGGTGGCGGGATCGGCGCCCAGCACGTCGAGCACGGTCTGCGGCCGGTTCTGGCGCTGCACATAGAGCCCGTCGCCCGCCTCGCTCCAGCTTACGCGCGCCAGATAGATGTCGGTTTCCTCGCCCAGATCGATCCGCACCCGCTCGCCGGTCGCCACATCGATCACCCACAGCTCGATCAGCGCATTGGGCGTGCCCGCGCGCGGATAGCGCTGGTCGGTGACGGTCACGCCCTCGGCGGTGATGCCGAACCGGGGCACGATCTCCACCGGCGTCTCGTCTATGCGGGTGACGGCGACGCGCGTCCCGTCGGGAGACCACCAGTAGCCGGTATAGCGGCGCATCTCTTCCTGGGCGACGAACTCGGCGACACCCCAGCTCACGGGTCCTTCGCCCTCTTCGGTCAGCGCGCGCGCCTCGCCCGTCTCCAGATCATGGACCCAGAGATTCTGGTCGCGGATGAAGGAGACATGGCGCCCGTCCGGGCTGATGCGCGCATCGGTCTCGAACTCAGGGGTCTCGGTCAGGCGCCGCGCCTCGCCGCTCTCCACATCGACATAGAACAAATCCCCGTCGAGCGGCACCAGAATGGCGCGCCCTTCGTCGTCCCAGTCATAGGCCACCACGCCGCTTTCCGAGATACGGGCGCGTTCGCGGTACTGGATTTCCGCTTCTGACAATTCGCCCTCTTCCGGGACCAGCGCGCGGGCGTCCACCAGCCGGTAGGTGCGCCCGTCGGCCACGTCCATCGCCCAGAGGTCCAGCACCGTGCGGTCATCCTCGCGCGGGCGCAGGAAGCTGATGCGCGCCCCGTCCGGCGAGAAGCGCAAGCCGCGTGGCGACGGGCCGGACAGGCTCGGCGAGCCAAAGACGCGCTCGATGGTCAGCGCCTCGCCGCGTTCGCGCGCCGGGTCGCGGTCGGTGTCTGGCCCATTGCCCGGTCCCAGGCTGGGCGCAGGCGCGCCGCAGGCGGCCAGAACAGCGGCGGAAGCGAAGGCGGTGACCAGCACAGAACGCATGGGGCAGGCTCCAGGCAAATTCATCAACAATGAGGGACGAGAGACTAGCGGCGAATTCGCCGTGCGGACAGAAAATGGCCGGGCGCGCCTTGCACGCCCGGCCCCGTCCGTCAGTCCTCCAGCCCCAGCAATGCGGGCAGGGGCAGATCGGCGGGCGGCGGTTCGCCGCCGGGTCCCTTGAGATAGTGGGTCATCCAGCGCATCACCCGCAGCGCATAGTCATACTGCGCCGCCGCGCGGGCATTGCCGTGGCCCTCGCCGGGATAGGTGACCAGGCGCACCGGCGCCTCGCCAGCCATCTGCAGGTAGCGGTAGAGGATGTAGGACTGGGTCGTATCCACCCGCAAATCCGCTTCGCCATGCAGGATCAGCGTCGGCGTGCGCGAACCTTCAGCATGGCGGATCGGGCTCTTGTCCAGATACATGTTCCAGTTCTCCCACGGGTATTCCATGAAATGGACATCGACCATTTCAACCGGAATCTCGGTGGTGCCGAAAAAGGAGATGAGATCTGTGAGCGCCACAAACGGCGCCGCGGCGGCGAAGTGTTCGGTCGCTATCGTCGCGCCCCAGGCAGAGGCGAACCCGCCATAAGAGCCGCCGGTAATGCCGACGCGCTCAGGGTTGATAATCCCCTCTTCGGCCAGCGGCGCGATGGCGTCGACAATGTCCCAGAACTCGTCGCCCGGCGGGTCGAGATGGTCGAGCTTCATGAAGCGCTCGCCCCGCCCCGTGGAGCCGCGATAATTGGGATAGAGGATCGCAAACCCCTCTCCGGCCGCGATATGGCCGAAGCGCGAGTAGTTGTTGAGCCAGCCATCGCTGTCATGGGCTTCCGGCCCGCCATGCACCGTCATGATCAGCGGCCAGCCGCCGCGCGGGGCGCGGCCCTGCGGGGTGATCAGCACGCCCTCGACGCGCTCGCCGTCGCGCGCTTCCCATTCCACCGTGCGCTGATCGCCCCAGGCGATGTCAGCCAGTTGCGGATTATGGTCGGTCCAGCGGGCGAACGCCTCGCCGGGCCGGGCCATATAGACCTCGCGCGGATGGGTGGGCGCATCCACTACCGCCGCGATGGCGCCTGAGTCGCGATGCAGATCGATGGCGCGCAAAATCCCGCCCTCGAACGGCGTGCGGGCGCGCTCCTCGCCGTCCACGCCGTATTGGACCAGCGCGCTGGTCGTCCCGGTGTGGGCGAGGGTCAGGACGGTGGAATCGTCCAGCCAGGTCAGGCCATAGAGATGCTGCTCGGCCCAGCGGTCGACATAGCGCATCTCGCCAGTGCGCACGTCGGCGATATGAAGCGTGCCGTCGGTGGAATCGGCCCTGTCGGCGGCGGCCAGGAAGGCCAGCTGGCGCGAATTGGGCGAAAACTCCGCCGGCCCCAGCTTGCTCTGGGTTTCGGCGAACGAAACAACCGCGCCCGTGCGCGCATTCACGACATGCCAGCGCCGGCTCATCAGATTGTCGTCCACCAGCGCCGTCGGGGCCAGATCGACCGCCAGCAGCGACCCGTCCGGGCTCACCACAACTTGCGTGGCGTGGCCGGGCAGATCGAATTTCGTGGCCGCCGCATCGCGGTCATTGAGCTCCGCGCGCCAGACATGGGAGAAGACCTGCTGCTCTTCAAACACATTGGCCCGGAAGCCCCGGTCGCCGAGGCGTGCGCGCATCGGATCGGGCCGGTCCTGGGCCACGAAGAACAGCGTGTTCCCGTCGGGCGCGATCGCATAGCTGCGGATCGCCTGGTGGTGGGAGAAAATGCGCTGCGCCTCGCCGCCAGCGATGTCGATGCGGTAAAGCGCCGTGGCGCTGTCTCCAGAGCGATTGGCAAGGAAAGTCACGCCCTGCCCGTCCGGGGTCCAGGCGATGGCGCTGAGCCGGCCCTCGCCGGACACATAGGCGCGGCTCACGTCCGGTCCGGTCGCGATATGCAGTTCGATATGGGCCACGCCGTCCGACGCGCCGCCCGGCACGTCGCGCGGCACGGTGACAGTGTAGGCCGCGCGTTCGCCGTCAGGCGATATCGCCACGCCGCCCACCTGGCGGATCTGGAACAGGTCTTCGATGGTCAGCGCGCGCTGTTGGGCGCTGGCCGCTGCGGACAGGGCCGCCGCCGCCATCAGCGCCAGCGCGCCGCGCAGGATCGGGAGGGTCATGAGGGCCATCCTTGATTTGTGAATTCGTGGCCTCAGACTAGCCGTCCAAGCATGCGCGCGTCGAGACCGCCGCGGCGCCTCAGCCTGCGGGCATGCGCACGCGAACGCGCACGCGCGCGCTGCGTCCCGCCCCATCCACGGCGGTCAGGGTGTAGAAACCCGGCCCGCCCGGCGTCCAGAGCGGCGCGCCGCTGGCGTCGCGCGGAACCGGCGCGCCATCGGCGTACCAGCCGGTCAATCCATCCGCACGCGCTGACAGGACAAAGCCCCGTTCTTCATCCTCGGCCCAGATTTCCGCCCCGTCAGGCGGGAACAGGATTTCCGGCGGCGCGCCGTCGCGCCCGAACCGCTGCAAGGAACGCGGGGTCGGCGCGGATGACTGAGCGCGCGGGCGGGCGCGGGCGGCGAAACCCGGATCGATGCGCGCCACCGAGTCGAACAGGTCAAACAGCGCCGGCAGAGCGGCGGCGCGGCCCGTCACGCCCGGGCGTGGCGCGCCGTCCGGGCGCCCGGTCCACACCACGATGACATAACCGCCCGCCACGCCCGCCGCCCAGGCGTCGCGATAGCCGTAGGACGTGCCGGTCTTGTAGGCGATGGCCGGCGCCCCGCTGGCCAGCCGCGCGGGCATGCGCCCTGGCGGAGCGGGCGATCCTTCCAGGATGGTCATGACCTCGCGCGCGGCCGGCGCAGACACAAGGCGCACCGGCGCGCGCCGGTTCTGCGCCTGATCCTGGGTCCAGACCAGCGGCCGGGCGCGTCCCTCATCGCCCAGCGCGGCATAGACAAGCGCCAGATCGCGCGCGCTCAGGCCCAGACCGCCCAGACCGACCGCAAGCCCCGTCACGCCGCCGCGCGCCCCCCGCAATTCCGGCGCGCCCCCCCCCCGGGCCCCCCCCGCGGGGGAGCCGGAGGGGCCGCCCCG
>JAFIEB010000082.1 GCA_020832735.1 Oceanicaulis sp. | reverse complement strand
GGGGGCGCGCCCCCCCCCCACCAACCCCATTTGTGGTTTTTTAATTTGGCCACTATTTTTTCCCCCCCGGTGGGGGGGGGGGGTGGTTGGGGGCCGCCTCCGGGGGGGGGGGGCGCCGCCGGAGGCGGCAACTGGAATCTGCAAAGCGCCCCACCTCTCGGCTCCGCTCCGGATACTCGCCGTCAGAGATGGTGTTTATTGGTTGCATGGAATACAATCATGAGGCCCTTCACCAAGCTGTTGGCCCTCATGTCGATCCAGCGCGCCCGGGAGCTCAGACGCCGCGCCACGCCGCACGAGGCCCTGTTCTGGTCGCGGGTGCGCACGTGGCGGGACGCCGGTCTTCATGTGCGGCGTCAAGTCCCTATGGGGCCATTCATCGCCGATTTCATTTGTCACAAGGCGCGCGTCGTTATCGATCTTGACGGCTCGGGCCATGCCGAAGGCGCGCAGCCTGTCAGAGACCGGAACCGGGACGCCTGGTTCGAGGCCGAGGGGTATCTCACCTTCAGCATCTGGAACATTCAGCTCGACCAGGCGCTGGACGCAACGCTCGACTGGGTCTGGGAGGTCTTGCACGAGCGAATTCGGCAGAGGGGTTTCGAGCGCGAATCCGGCTGACGGCTGAACCTGGCGGTCCCACCCCACCCGACCCTTGGCTTCGCGCCGGCCCCTCCCCAACAAGAGGCGGGGACTTAACGCTGCGGCAACGCGCGCGAGACCGGGTGGCGCGGGGAGCTTTGCTCCAGTATGGGTGGCGGCGACCGCCGCATGGAGCCGGGCATGAGCGTTGCGCTGCTGTTCACCGTTCTCGATTTCGCCGGGATTTTCTTCTTTGCGGCCACGGGCGGAATCCTGTCGGCGCGCAAGCAGCTTGATCCGTTCGGCGCAGCGGTGATCGGCGCGGTGACCGGCATGGGCGGGGGCACGGTGCGCGACATCGTGCTGGGCAGCCTGCCGGTCTACTGGGTGGCGGCGCCGGAATATCTCGCCGTGGCGCTGGCGGGCGGGATTATCGGCTATTACGGCTCGGAGATCGTGCGCGGCGAGATCGGCGCGCGGCGCGAGGCGATGATCTGGGCCGACGCCATCGGCCTGTCGGTGTTCTGCGTGATCGGGGCGCAGGCGGGCCTCGCGGCCGGGGCGCACTGGTCCATCGCGCTTCTGACCGGCGTGATGAGCGCGGCCTTTGGCGGGCTGCTGCGCGATGTGATCCTCAATGACGTGCCGCTGATCCTGCGCGCGGAGATCTATGCGCTGGCCGCCCTGTTCGGGGCGGGGCTCTACGTGATCACGGTCGCGCTGGGCCTGGGCGAGGGCGCGGCGGCCATCGCGGGGGCGCTGGGCGCGTTTGTGATCCGGGGCTGCGCCATCAAATTTGGATGGAGCCTGCCCCCGATCGGCAAGCTGGACTAGTTCAGTCCCTCCTCGTCCTCATACAGCCCGCGGCTGGAATCCATCAGCGAGCCAAAGAAGATCGCGTTCATGAGCAGGCGCTCCGTGCCGGGATAGGTGGCGCGGAACACCGGATTGTCAGCAAACAGGATCACCGCGCCGCGCCCCTGCCGGCGCACCGTGACGGCGGGCGTGCCTGCGATCTCGTCAAGGCGGCGCTGCGAGGCGTAGCCGCTCATCAGCGGGCTTTGCGCGTACTGGACGGGGACCGCGAACGGATCATCCGGGCGCGTCAGGGTGAAGGGCGTGTTGCGGTTGACCGGCAGGCGCCGGGACGCATAGCCCCAGCCGATGGGGTGGGACACGTCCAGATCGGTCTCGAAGATCGCCCCGGCCAGGATGTGCTCGGCGTCGCGCACCTGCATACCGGAGAAGTTCAGCCGCAGGCGCGGATCGCGCGTCTCCTCGCCGGCCTCGGGCGCCTCGATGTCCAGGAGATGGCGTTCGGCCCATTGAGCGCCCTGGCGCGTGGCGATCACCGTGCCGCCGCCGCGCACCCACCGGCTCACAACATCTTTCGTCGCGTCATCCAGCGCCGCATTGCCGCCGGGCAGGATGAGGTGGGTGTAGTTGGTCCAGTCGAGGCGCGCGAGGCGGCTTTTGGGAACCAGGAGGACGGCCATCTGGTGCTGGTGATCGAGCGTCCACCACATCTCGCCGGCGTCATTCCAGGAAATCCCGTCATCAAACGCGATCACCACGCTGGGGGCGGTCAGGGTGCGAAACACCGTCCAGGCGCCCAGATCGCGCCCGATATTGCGCGTCAGGCCCGTGGCGGCGGCGGCCACCGGCACGCCGTCCTCGCGCGCGATGGTCTCCATGATGGCGTGGATCTGGGACGGGGTCTTGTCCTGGCGCGCCAGCGGCACGAACACCGAGCCGCGCCCGAACTCGCGGTCGCCGTTTGTGGTGACCAGGGTGAAGGGCTCGCGCGAGGCGCGCGCCATCAGCCCGGCCTCAAGCACGCGGTTGAGGGCGCGCGGAGCAAAGGTGTGCGACCAGTCGAACACATAGCCATAGGGCGCGCGGTCGGGCGCGGGCGCGCTCTGGAAGGCGCCCTCGGCCAGCTCGCCCAGCGGCAGGGTCTGGAACAGCCCGCCGGGCAGGGGATCGTACTGAAGGTTATAGGCCAGCGGCAGGGTCCAGCCCGACACATCGTAGAACACGTTCTCCTCAAACTCGGTGAAGCGCTCGAAAATGCCGCGGATCAGCCGGTGCTGGAGCTGGCGGGCCGGGACAACATAAGCCTCGCCCGCACGGTAGGTTCCGCTGCTGGCGCGGACGTCGCGCGTGGTGCGGTAGACCTCGATGTCGTGGATTCGCAGCAGCCGTACAAAGCGGCGCGCGCGTTCAGGGTCGCCCGGCGCGGCGAACACCCAGGCCTGCGCGTTGGCTCGCGCGGCCTGGCGGGCGTTCTCGGCGAAGAAATCGCGCTGGAAGGCGATCAGGTCGCTGCGAATGTCGAGCGCGCCCTGGATAGTGGTCAGCGCGGTGCGGAACTGGGTGCGCACATTGTCGGCATTGGTCACCAGGCCATGCTCGGACATGATCTGCCCGCCGCGCGCCGCGCCCGCCTCGAACAAAATGCCCAGCGAGCCTGACAGCTGGGGATAGGTCGAGCCCTTGCCGATATAGAAATTGTCGAACACTTCCTGGGTGGCGTAAAGGCGCGCCTCACTGTCCATGAAGGCGGCGTGACGCCGGGCGATTTCATAGGTCAGCTCACGCGCGCGCACCTGGATCAGCGGATTGCGCCGGGTCTCCACGCCGGGGTGAAAGTAGTACGGCGAGTTGTGACCCATCTCGTGATAATCGCCCGTCACCATGGGCTTCCAGCTCTGCCAGGCGGACGTGATGGCCACCGCTTCGGGCTGGGTCAGAAGCAGCCACTGGCGATTGAGGTCGAAACCGTAATGGTTCACCCGCGCCAGACCCCACAGATTATGGATCTCGTGGGCCTCGTCGGTGACGGGCGTGCGGCTGGAGAAGCGCTCCACATGGTCGATGCGCCGGGCGTGGCCGTCGGGATTATGGGTGACGGTCGCCAGGATCACGGTATTGGCCAGCGTCTCGTCAATCGCCTCGCCGCGGGCGGCGGCGAAATGGTGCAGGAAGGGGATGGCCGCATCCATGGACGAGGTTTCCGCGCCATGGACGCCGTAATTGATCCACACCACGATCGGCGCCGCGTCGGCCGGCGCATCCCCGCGCAGGCGCGCCAGGTGCGCGTCGCGGATTTCATCCAGACGCGCGTGGTTTTCCGGGCTGGTGATGGTGAATTTCAGGATCGGCCGGCCCTGATGGGAGCGCCCGATTTCCTCGACGTTCAGCCGGTCCGACGTGTCGGCCAGATGGCGCACATAGTTCACAAGGTCGTCATAACGCACCACGCGCTCGCCGATCTGGTATCCGGCGTGATCTTCAAACACCGTGACCGCCGGGTCGTACTCCACGCCTTCCACCTGGAAGTAGCTGGCCGGTTCAGCCAGCGCCGCAGGCGCGGCGAATACAGGCAGGATGACCGCCACGAGGGCGGCGCGCAGCGTCTGGAACATGATAACTCCCCGGGATCATTCTGGTCTGGCGTGCGCCGCTCTGGCGAACGGGCTCGAGCGCGCAGCTTAAAGGATGCGCATCGCCGCCGCCAATGCTGGCGCTGCGGCCCGCGCGCCTGTATGAAGCGCGGCAAAAGGCCTCCCGCCAGAAGGAACTCCCCATGACCGCTCCGGTCGAGCGCATCCGTAATATCGCCATTGTGGCCCACGTGGACCACGGCAAGACCACCCTGGTCGACAAGCTCCTGCGCCAGTCCGGCACGTTTGCCGACCGCGCGGTCGAGGTCGAACGGGTCATGGATTCCAACGATCTGGAAAAAGAGCGCGGGATCACCATCCTGGCCAAAAACACCGCCGTCACCTGGCGCGATTACAATATCAATATCGTGGACACGCCCGGCCACGCCGATTTCGGCGGCGAGGTGGAGCGCGTGCTCTCCATGGTCGATTCGGTATTGTTGCTGGTTGACGCCGTGGATGGGCCCATGCCCCAGACCGCGTTTGTGACCCGCAAGGCGCTGGCGCTGGGCCTCAACCCCATCGTCGTGGTCAACAAGGTGGACCGCCCCGGCGCGCGCCCGGACTGGGTGGTGGACCAGACCTTTGATCTGTTCGACCGGCTGGGCGCCACGGACGAGCAAATGGATTTCCCGGTGGTCTACGCCTCGGCCCTGCAGGGCTGGGCGACGCTGGACGCCGACAAACCCGAAGCTGACCTCACCGCCCTGTTCCAGACCATTGTGGACCGCGTGGCGGCCCCGAAGGTGGACCCGGACGGGCCGCTCCAGCTGCAGGTCTCGGCGCTGGACTACTCCTCCTATACCGGCGTCATTGGTATTGGCCGCATCAGCCGCGGCACGCTCCACAAAAACCAGAACGTCATGGTGGCCGCGCCCGACGGCAAGACGCGCCGCGCCAAGGTGCTGCAGGTGTTCGGCTTCCACGGGCTGGAGCGCGTAGAGCGCGACCGCGCGAGCGCGGGCGACATCATCACCTTCAACGGCGTGGACCCGCTGGGCATTTCCGACACGCTGTGTGATCCAGACCATGTCGAGGCGCTCCCGCCGCTGACCGTGGACGAGCCGACCATCTCGATGACCTTCCAGGTCAACGATTCGCCCTTCGCCGGGCGCGAGGGCAAGTTCGTCACCACCCGCCAGATCAAGGACCGGCTGGACCGCGAGCTGATCCACAATGTCGCCCTGCGCGTGAAGCAGCAGGACAATGCCGACAAGTTCACCGTGTCGGGCCGCGGCGAGCTGCACCTGTCGGTGCTGATCGAGACCATGCGCCGCGAAGGCTTCGAGTTGGCCGTGGGCCGCCCCCAGGTGATCACCAAGGAAATCGACGGCAAGCTGTGCGAGCCCTACGAAAACCTCACTATCGATGTTGAGGAAATCCACCAGGGCGGCGTGATGGAGCGCCTGGGCACGCGCAAGGCGGACTTGAAAAACATGGTGCCGGACGGCAATGGCCGGGTGCGCCTGGAATACATGGCGCCCACGCGCGGCCTGATCGGCTTCCGCTCCGAATTCCTGACCCTCACTCAAGGCTCGGGCCTGATGTTCCACACCTTCGACCACTACGCCCCGCGCGCGGCGGGCGAGGTGGGCCAGCGGCCCAAGGGCGCGATCATCTCCATGGAGTCCGGCAAGGCGCTCGCGTTCGCCCTGTGGAACATCCAGGAGCGCGGCAAGCTGTTCATCGGCCACGGGACTGAGGTCTATGAGGGCATGATCATCGGCATCAACGCGCGCGATGAGGACATGATCGTCAACCCGCTCAAGGGCAAGAAGCTGACCAATATGCGCGCTTCGGGCACGGACGAGGCGGTGGTGCTGACCACGCCGATCCGGCTGACGCTGGAATATGCGCTGGAATTCATCAATGACGACGAGCTCGTCGAGGTGACGCCCCAGTCCATCCGCGTGCGCAAGAAGCTCCTGCTCGAGCACGAACGCAAGAAGGCGAGCCGCGCGAGCGCTTGAGGGGTTTTCCGGTGAGATGAGACGGACAGGGCCGGCGCCAGCGCTGGTCCTGCCGCGTTTTAGCCCTGCCCGTGCCGGCGCACGTCCAGCACCACCCAGGTGATCAGGAAGCCCGCCGCGGCGCCCGCCATCGGCAGGGTCAGGCGTTCGGCGCCGCTCCCGTCCAGCATCAGCGCCAGAGCATAGCCTGCAACCGCGCCGCCCGCCGCGCCCGCGAGCGCGTCGCGGTGCAGCCGGCGCGCCCATGCGTCACGCACCAGATCGAACGCGCCGGCCTTGCGCGCATGCCAGCCCTGCCCAAACAGCACGATCACGCTGACGATCCACAGCGCCATGCCGATCCCTGACAGGATGAAGCCCGCGCCCGCCGCGCCTGCGATCTGGGCCGCCAGCGCCTCGCCCACCCGCCAGGCCAGGATCGCGCCCGCATTGATCAGTGCAAACAGACGTACGCGTCCGCGCAGCTGGCGGGCGAGATCCGTCATGTCAGGCCGATCTCGCGCAGGCGCTGGTGGAGAAAATCGTGCGCCGTGATCGGCTCCGGATACCGGTCGGGATTATCGGGCGTGACGCAGCCGGGCAGGGTGCTGATCTTGAAATCGGGATTGAAGTGCAGGAAGAAGGGCGTGGAGTAGCGCGGGAATTTCATCCGCTCGCGGCTGGGATTGACCACGCGGTGGGTGGTGGACGGCAGGACGTGATTGGTCAGGCGCTGCAGCATGTCGCCGATATTGACCACCAGCGCGCCTTCGGGCGGCTGGATCGGCAGCCAGTCGCCTGACCGGGTCTTCACCTGCAGCCCGGCCTCCTCGGCGCCCAGAAGCAGCGTGATGACGTTGATGTCTTCATGCGCCCCGGCGCGCACCCCGTCCGGCTCGCCGTCGATGGGCGGGTAGTGCAGGAGGCGCAGAATGGAATTGCCCTCATTCACCGTGGGCGCAAACCAGTCGTCCGGCAGGTCCAGATCGCGGGCGATGGCTTCGAGCAGCACCGCGCCCATGGCGTCCAGCGCCTCGAACAGGGCCTTGGTGCTGGCGTCGAAGCGGGCGATCTCGTTTACCGCCACGTTGGGCGGCATATAGGGTTCATAGCGGTGCCCGGCCGGCAGGTCGCGCCCGCGATGCCAGAATTCCTTGAGGTCCTTCTGCGCCTGGCCCTTGGCGTTCTCCATCGCAAACGGCGTGTAGCCGCGTTGGCCGCCGCCGCCTTCCTGAAAATACCGTCGTTTGACCGCGTCGGGCAGGGCGAAGAAGGCGCGCGTGTCGTCCAGAGCGCGTTCGATGACGCCGGTGTCGACCGGATGATCGCTGACCACAGCGAAGCCGGTCTCGCGGAAGCTGCGCCCCAGCGCGGCGGCGAAACCGTCCGGGTCGCGCCTTGCGCTGGCGAAGGAGACGGGGCGGATGGCGCCTTCAAGGATGACATTGCTCATAAGCGCGCTTTTATCGCGCTCTCACGCGGGCGTGAAGCGGGAGATGCTTGACCATGATGCCGCAGGCCCCGACATCTGGCGGCCCGGAGCAAGGAAAGGCAAAGCCCCATGACCGCCCCCATCGAGCTGCACTACTGGCCCACCCCCAATGGCTGGAAGATCACCATCGCGCTGGAAGAGATGGGGCTGCCCTATGAGCTCAAACCGGTGAATATCGGTACGGGCGAGCAGTTCCGGCCTGAATTTCTGGCCATCAGCCCCAACAACCGCATGCCCGCCATCATCGACCCCGACGGCCCGGACGGCGAGCCGGTGAGCGTGTTTGAAAGCGGCGCGATCCTGCAATACCTCGCCCGCAAGACCGGGCTGTTCTACGGCGATACGCCGCGCGATCAGATCGAAGTGGACCAGTGGCTGTTCTGGCAGATGGGCGGCCTGGGCCCCATGGCCGGACAGGCGCATCACTTCCGGGGCTACGCGCCCAATATCGAACCCGATCTCACCAAGCTTGAATACGGCAAGACCCGTTACACCAACGAGGTGAACCGGCTTTATGGCGTGATGGACTGGCGCCTGGCCGACCGCGAGTATCTGGCCGGTCCCTACTCGATCGCCGACATGGCGTCCTGGCCGTGGATCCTGCCCGAAGGCCAGGGCCAGACGCTGGACGAGTTTCCCAATCTCAAAGCCTGGCATGAACGTGTGGCCGGGCGCCCCGCCGTTCAGAAGGGCCGCGCGGCAGGCAAGGATCTGCGCGTCTCGCTCGCTGACGACAGCGAGGAGATGAAGAAAGCGCGCGACGTCCTGTTCGGCCAGCGCGCGCGCCCTTAACAGACCTGCCTGATTGGCCTTTCGGCCCTGACTGGCTAAGCTGACCCTTCAGGGACGGTTCGGGCTTGAGGGGGCCATGGCCGGAGACTTCACCGGACACAGTGTGCGTTACGGCGCGCGCGAGCCCTGGCTCGCGCCGTGGCCGCGCGCGCTGGTCTATCTGGTCTGGCGCGCCGTGTTCGCCAGCGCGCGCCCGGCGATGTTCATCGGCCTGCTCGCCGGGGCGCTCTGGCTGACTTACGACGCTGTGACGGACTCCCGGGGCGAAAGCGCGCCGCCTGACGTCGCCAGAGAGGGCGTTTTCGGCGCCGGAATCGGGGATGGCGCCGTTCTTATCCCCGCTTCCGCACGCCCGCTGGAGTTCTGGGAAACGGCCATCGCGCAGGCGCTGGAGCCGGGTGCGTCGCGCCCGCCCGATCTGGCGCTCGCCGCCAGCCTCGCGCGCGCCCTTCCGGACCTCAAGGGCCGGGAAAACCTCGCCTTTCATGTGCTGGCCGAGACCCGCAGCGCGGCCCATGTGAATGCGGAGTTGCGCGCCCGCCCGGCCTGGGAGCGCGCCCGCCGGCTGGACGCTGCGCTGGCTGCGCGCCTGGCGGAGGGGGCGCATCTCGATCCGCCCGAGCTGGTGTTCGCCAGGACGGCCCTGGTTCAGCGCCTGGAGCGGGCGAAAACCCTGTTCGGCCCGGCGCTTGAAGCCGCCGAGACCTGGTTCCTGGCGCCCCGCGGGGCCGCCCTGCACCTGCCCGCCTTCCCCGGCTGGCGGGGCGTGGATGCGGTCACCCTCTATGGCGATGCGCGCGATCTTGCCAGTCATGGCTGTGCTCTGGCGGCGTCCATGGGGCGGCGCCCCGCCGGCTGCGCCGGGGTCCCGTCCGGCCTGGCTGATCCGGTGCTCAACGGCCTTCTGTTACAGGCGGTTGCAGCCGAAGGCGAGGCGGCGCCGGGCTGGCGCCTGACAGCGGCGGCCTATGCGTCCGGGCATCTGGACCCTGATCTGGCCCGGCATCTGGCGCTGGGCCCGGACCCTGTGCTGGGGCGTGAGGCCCTGCTGGCTTCACTGACGCCCTTGCTAGTGGAGGCGGACGCTGTCTGGGCCGCGCCCTGGCGCTATCAGGATGCGGCGCAGGCCGCGGCGCGTGAAGTGATCCGCGCCGCCCGGTTGCCGTCCGGGGAGGCGCACGCCATCGCCCGCGCGCTCAATCAGGTGCGCCGCACCGACGGCGCCGCAGCGGCCCTGCGCACCGCCCGCTGGCTGGCTGCGCCCGGGGACGCCGCCCGCCTGGCCCGGTTCGCCCGTGAACGGGCAGGGCGCATGCTGGCCTTTGATGCGCTGGCGGGCCCTGACATTCTGCAAGAGAGCGCCGCGCCGGACCGGCGCCCGCCGCGCGCCCCGCACCCG
>JAFIEB010000078.1 GCA_020832735.1 Oceanicaulis sp. | reverse complement strand
CAGCCCAATTCCCCCGGCTACCGCGGGGCCCCACAAATAAGGTTGGGGCGGCCCCCGGGCTTGGGCGGGGTAAACGCGAGAGAGGGTGCACTGGGAAAGGGGCTTGGTTTTCCTAGGCGTGGCAGGACAAGAGGGAAGAAGTCCCCCCCTCACGCCACGCCCTCACTCGTGCGGACGATCTGTTCGCCGGCGGCCTGGGCGGCGCGGATGCGCTGGTGGACTTCCAGCGGCTCCACGTCGGCCGGTTCGCCCGCGGCGTTGGTCAGCACGGGCAGGCGCACGCTCACCGTGGTGCCTTCGCCCGGCTCGCTGTCGATCTGCATCGTCCCGCCATGCAGCGCCGCCAGCTGGCGCACCAGCACCAGGCCCAGGCCCGAGCTGCGCTCGTTTGACTCGCGGCCCGACTGGCTCTGGGCGTAGGGCTGGCCCAGGCGGGAGATCTCGTCAGCGCTGATGCCGACCCCGCTATCGCCGACGGCCAGCAGCAGCGCGCCGTTCTCGCGCCGGACGAGCAGCGCCACCGCGCCGCCGTCAGGGGTGAATTTCACCGCGTTGGACAGAAGATTGAGCAGGATCTGGCGCAGCGCCTTGCGGTCGGCGCACACATGGATGGGCGCATCGCCCGCGTCCAGATGCAGCGTCACGCCCTGCTCGGTTGCGCGCAGGCGCATCATCTTGGCGCAGATATCGGCCACATCGCGCACGTCGAACACTTCAGTCGAGAGCTCGTAGCGGTCGGCCTCGATCTTGGACATGTCCAGCACGTCGCCGATCAGTTCGAGCAGATGGCGCCCGCTTTCGTGGATCAGATCGCCATATTCGGCGTAGCGCGCGGGCAGCGGGCCGAACAGGCGCTGCTTCATCACGTCGGAGAAGCCGATAATGGCGTTGAGCGGCGTGCGCAGCTCATGGCTGACAGCGGCAAGGAATTCCGATTTGGCCCGGCTGGCGGCCACCGCCGCATCGCGCTCGGCGGCCAGGCGCGCCGCGGTCTGGGCGTCGGTTCCCGCAGGCTCCTGCAGCGAGACCACAAAGCCCGCCGGGGTCGCCACGGCGCGCGCCGCCAATACGCTCTCGCGCCCGCGCGGGCCGCGCACGGTGAAACTGAAACGCCCGCCCTCGGCCCCGCCGCCGCCGCGCGCTTCGGTCAGGGCGGCGCCAAGCGCGTCCGCCTGCGTCTGATCAAAGCCCAGCCCGCCAGCCGGCAGGCCGGTCAGATCGCGCGGGGCGCCCGGCGCGGCGCGGCGCACGGCGCGCGAAGCGGCGGTGATCATCCCGTCCGGGTTCAGCGCCAGCAGGGGCGCAGGCGCGTGGGCGAAGCCTTCAGCAGCCGGGCGCAGGGCTTCAAGCTCGCGCCGTGCGGCGTTCAGCCTCGCGTAGGTGCGGGCGCGGGCGGTAAGGCCGGTCAGGGCGAAGAATGCCGCCAGGGCGGCGAATCCGGTCAGGGCCCCGGATGGCAGGACCGGCCCGGCGGGCGGGCCAAGCAGGCTGAAGCCCGCCGCCAGCAAAAAGGCGCAGGCCGCCAGCACCGCGCACAGGCGCGCAGCGCGGCCGCCAGCGGCGGCGGCCAGCGCGGCGGGACCGGCCAGGAACACCAGCGCCGCTGGCGACAATGCGCTGGCGAACAGCACTGAAGCGGACAGGCCGGGCAGGCACCAGGACAGGGCCAGCGCCACCCGCGCCCAGTCCCGCGTCTCGCGCCCGGCCAGCAACAGTCCGGCCAGACCCGGCCAGAGCGCGGCCAGCGCAAACGCCCAGCCTGCCGGGCTCAGCGGGATCAGCGTCCAGACCGCAAACCCGCAGCCCGCCAGCCAGGCGGCGTGCACGCCCGGTCCGGCGGCGCGGTCGAGCCAGCGCGTCAGACGGGAAGATGGGGCGGAAACGGACATGGAATCAGCGCCGACTCACTAGGGACACCGGGACGCCCGCAAGCTGCTCGCCCGGCGTTAACAATTATTGAATCGCGGTTAAACCGCACACCCGCTCTTGGCGGCGAACCCGATTTGAGGTCATCATCGCACGGGCGCGCGCAAACGCCGCCGCCGTCACCCAAGCCAAGGTTCCAAGGTCACCATGACTCATACCTGGATCGCCGCCGCCCTCGCCGCCCTTCTCACCCAGGCCAGCGCCGCGGAGGAACCCTCCGCCGACGCGCCGCCCGCCGCTGACGCCGGCCCTGTGCTGGCGCTCGACGCCCCGCGCGGGGCGCTGACCGACACGGCCGAGATCTACGCCGCCTTTCACATGGACGTGAACCGGGCGGGCCTGCGCGAGCTGCGCTCGGGCGCAGATCTGGACGCGGTGATGGACTCGCTGGCCTCGTATTATCAGGGCGACCGGCTGGTGGACGCCCAGATCGCCTACGCCGCTCTGGTGGCCGCCCAGCATCCCGAGTTCATCGATGCAGTGCGCGCGGTGGCCGACTATTACGGCATGGACACCGCCCGCGCCGCCCTGTTGCATGACCCGATCTTCGTCACCGGCTTCATGGGCGCGGATATCGCCCAGGACAGCGTGGTGGGCGCCATCGAGGAAGACGTGACCCATATGCGCCGTGTCGGCGAGCGCTACCGCCAGGAAGCCTATTCGCTGCAGCGCGAGTCCTGGGCCCTGCGCCGCGAACGCGACCGGCGCGCGCGCAACGAGGCGCTCAACACCGCCCATATGCGCCTGCAGACCAGCTTCCGCAGCCCGGAGAGCGAGACCGCGGGCGAAACAACGGGCCAGGCGAGCCTGCGCCGCAACGGCCGGCTGGGCTCGGCGGTCTCCATGTTCGCCGAACGCCCCGCCAACCTGCCCGACCTGCCCGAGCTGTCGGTCAGCGTGGGCGAGCGCCAGATCACGCCCGACGAGCGCCGGGTCGGCCGCTTCCTGGCCGTGGCCGCGCTGCAGTCGATCGAGGGCGGTGACATGTCGGTGATGGACACCCTGCTCGGCGATCCGGCGGTGGAGCGCTGCATCGAGTGGTCGCGCCTGATGCTGCAGCAATGCATCGCGGCGGGCAGCTTCCGCTATGAGGACAGCTATTGCATCGCCGCCCACGCCCTCAATGACGTGGCCCAGTGCCTGACCACCGCCCAGCGCCAGCGCCGCAATCTCGACCACATCACGGTCTCGAACTGACAGGCGCCAGGCCGGCGAACCCTCGCCCGGCTTGGTGAACGTGCCGGACTGAAACAGGTTCGCGTCTTGAGTTAATTCACGATTCACGCTGCGCGTTCAGCCTTAACACACCGTTTACCCTTGGCCGTGGAAACGCTGGAGAAACGGGCCCCGTTCGCGTTAGCCTCGATCTTGCTTGGAGTGGGCAAGCTCTACGAGGCGAAGCATGCTTTTCATTTTCAGGGCCGCATTCTGGATCGCCGTGGTCGCCGCATTTGCGCCGGCCGGCTTTTATGCGCCTGAAGACGGGGCCTTCGCCCGTGAGGCCCGCGCCATCCTCTCCACCCCGGCCCGCGAGGCGGCGCAAGCTGCTTCCGGGACGGGGGACAGGGCTGCAGAAGACCTGTGCGAGGGACATGGCGAGTTGTGCGCGGTGGGCCGCTCGCTGGCCAGCTTCGCCGGCGTGATGACCGAGATGGCCGCCGAGCGCACACGCACCGCCCTGGATGATCGCGCCAGCGCGCACCGCGACGCCGAGCGCGAGGCGCGCCGCGCCGAGGAGATTTTCGCCCGCGCCGCCGGCGAACCCGCGCGCTAATCCCCGCAATTCCCGCCGCGGCGGGAAAATATGCCGCTCACGGCGCCAGACCGCTCGTATTTGGCGCCAAACAACCTGTTTTGGGTACGTAAACGGCGCTCTATCCCCGCTTTCGCCGGTCCCCGTACAGGGCCGGTTATCCCCCGCGCCGGGCGGCGCGCACCGGGCCGCCCGCCCCTGTCAGCGCATCGGCGAAGCCATGGTTGACGTCGCGGTGGCGCGCCTCGTCGGCCCTCACCTGGACCACCACATCACGCAAGCGGGCGCTGGCGGGCAGGTTCCAGTAATCGCGGGCGATCGCGGGGGCCGGCGCATTCTCGATCGCGCCGGCGTCAATGGCGGCGAGGTATTGGGTGTAGCTCACCACCGCCTCTTCTTCCAGATACGCCACGAAACGGTGCGCGGTGCGCGGCGCGAAAAGATAGAGGAAGAAGTATGCGTTATAGAAGAACGCCTGGGCGATCATGATAAGGCCGCGCTCCAGCATGCTGGGCTTGGCGATATGGACGAACGTCATGAGATGCATGCGCTCGTTTTCCGCTTCATCAAGCAGTTCGCGGATCCAGCCCTGATCGTCGCGGATATGCCGGAGGCTTTTCAAGTGCTGCAAAAGCCCGCCCACCATGCCGGGCACGGCCGCCACCGTTTCCAGCACCACCGCCCGGTGGCCATAGCGCTTGCGGAAGAACAGATCGGCGAACACCCGCATGAAGCGCACCATGGACAGGGCGATGCGGTCGCGCACGCCCTGCGGCGCGCGGCGGGTCTCCAGATCCACGTCAGGGCGGGCGGTCATGGCGGTCTCTCCAGTGCTAACCTGTTGCAACACTGGAGATGAGAGCCCGTCAATCCGGTCACAAGACCCCGGTCGCAAATGCCGCAGGGGCAGGCGGGACTACCCGATCCGGCTCCCGTCCAGGCGCGCCTCCAGCTTGGCGAGCAGCGCCATGAGCTGGTCGCGCTCGCCATCAGAGAACCCGTCCAGCAGAGCCGTCTCGAGCGCCAGCGCCAGCGGCGCCACCTCAGCGTAGATCGCCTCGCCCTCGGCCGTCAGCGCGACATCGCTGGCGCGCCGGTCATCCGCATTCGGGCTGCGCCGCACCAGTCCGCGCGCATCCAGCGCCCGGATCGCGCGGCTCACGGTGACCTTGTCCATCGCTGTGGCCTCACAAACCCCCTGCGCCGTACGCGGCGCCCCCTCGCCCAGCACGGCGATCACCCGCCATTCCGGGACGCTCAGCCCGAAGCGCGCCTGATAGGCACGCGCGATCTGGCCGGACACCCGGTTGGACGTCACCGACAGGCGATAGGGCAGATAGTCGGCCAGGCGAAGCCGGTCCGGCCTGGCGGAGCGGTCGTCGCCGCGGGCCATCAGACCGCCGCCTCAGGCGCTGGCGGTCTTGATCACGCCGCGCCGGATCTGATCAAGCTCGATGGATTCAAACAGGGCCTTGAAATTGCCCTCGCCGAAGCCCTCATTGCCCTTGCGCTGGATGATCTCGAAGAAGATCGGCCCGATATTGGTGGTGGTGAAGATCTGCAGCAGCAGCCCGTCGCCCTTTTCCGGATCGCCGTCGACCAGAATATCGTTCTTCTTCAGCCGTTCGAGATCCTCGCCGTGGCCGGGCACGCGCTCGTCCACGAGCTCGTAATAGGTCTTGGGCGTGGACTGGAATTCGAGGCCGGCCGCGCGCAGCTTCTCAACCGTGTCGTAGATGTCCGGTGTGGTGAGCGCGATGTGCTGAATGCCTTCGCCATTGTATTCACGCAGGTATTCGGCGATTTGCGACTGGTCGTCCGAGCTTTCATTGAGCGGGATGCGCAGCTTGCCGCACGGCCCCGTCATGGCGCGCGAGAGCAGGCCGGTGTGCTGGCCCTTGATGTCGAAATAGCGGATTTCGCGGAAATTGAACACGCGCTCGTAGAAACCCGCCCAGGTGTCCATATTGCCGTTATGAACATTGTGGGTGAGGTGATCGAGCACCTCCAGCCCCACGCCCTTTGTGTCCCGGGCGCCCGGCAGCGGCTCGAACGCCTCGTCATAGATCGTGTTCTCGCCATAGCGGTCGACCAGATACAGGACCGAACCGCCAATGCCGCGCAGGGCCGGCGCCAGCGCCTCGTCCGCCCACACGCCCTCGCCATATGGCTCGGCGCCGCGCGCGATGGCCTCGCCATAGGCTTTCTTCGCGTCCTTCACCCGGAACGCCATGGCGTTGGCGCTGGGACCATGCGCGGCCCGGAACTCGGCGGCCTGTCCGGCCGTTTCGCGGTTGATCAGAAAGTTGATGTCGCCCTGGGCCCAGCGGGTGATATCGCGCGACTTGTGGCGGCCGACCGGAACAAAGCCCATCGTGGAGAACAGCGCCTCCAGTTTCTCCGGCTCGGGGCTGGTGAACTCGACGAACTCGAAACCATCGGTTCCCAGCGGGTTTTCGAACAGATCGGCCATGGCGGGGCTCCTTCTTTATCTGTGGGGTGCGCCGTGCGGGGGGCTTGATCGCAGCCCGCCGGCGCGTGCATCGTTCTGGCGGCAGAATAGTATCATTTGCAACTAATTTCACCCCGTACGCGCAGGAGCGCCCGTCATGAAGCTTGTTCTCCACGGCTATTTCCGCTCCGGCACCAGCTACCGCGTGCGCCTGGCGCTGAACTGGAAGGGCGTGCCCTATGAGACAGCAGCGGTGAACCTGGTCGATGGCGGCCAGCGCGCGGCGGAGTATCTGGCGCGCAATCCGCAAGGCCTGGTTCCCGCGCTGGAAGTGGACGGGCGCATCCTGACCCAGAGCCCGGCGATTATCGAGTGGATCGAGGAGACCTGGCCCGAGCGCCCGCTCCTGCCCGCCGACCCCTTTCAGCGCGCCCGGGTGCGCGCCTTTGCGGCGGCCATTGGCTGCGATATCCATCCGATCCAGAATCTGCGGGTGATGAAGAAACTGCGCGCTGATCATGGCGCCGATCAAGATGCCGCCACGGCCTGGGCGCGCCACTGGATCGAAACCGGCTATACGGCGCTCGAAGCAATGGCCAGTGACGCAGGCGGGCAAGGCGGGTTCATCTTTGGCGGCGGGCCGTCACTGGCGGAAATCTATCTGTTGCCGCAAATGTTCAATGCGCGCCGGTTTGGTGTGGACCTGGCGCCCTTCCCGCGCCTAGCCGCCGCCGACGCAGCCGCTCGCGCCCTGCCCGAGTTCGCCGCCGCCGCGCCAGAGCTTCAGCCCGACGCGGTGTAATTCTCACCCCTGGCGCGCCAGCCAGTCCCCGCCGGGAATCGGGCGCGCACCGGTGAGCGGGCGCACCCAGACATAGACCCAGGCCTCCAGCCCTTCCGGTTCGGACAGTTTCAGGCGGCGGCGCTCATAGCGGGTGCGCACCGGATCGCCGGGCCAGTAGTCCTCGAACGCGTCAAGGCGCGGCATCACAATCGCATTGCGCACCGCAAACAGCTCGCCGCGCACCTGGCCCGGCCCGCCGACCAGGCCGGGGAAACCGCCCAGATCATAGATCAGGCCGGGAATCAGGCAGGGGCCGCGCGCCTCGAACGCACCGGCCAGACCAAACTGGGCGAACCCGCTCTGGCCGGCGCGCAGCAGGCCATAGACCGCAATCAGATCACCGTCACGAACCGCCTGGCTCACGCCGCAGCCCGCTCCTTCAGGATTGGATGCAGCTTGCCGTAGGTCAGGGCGCGCCACAGCCACTCGAACGGGCCGTAACGGAAGACCTGCAGCCACAGCACCGAGACGATGAGCTGCACCACCCAGACGGCGATTACCAGCTGGACCTGGTCGATTCGCTCCATCGTGCCGTACAGGCCAAGGCCCGGCGCACCCACGAAGATGAACACCATGGCGATGGACTGGGTGAGGTAGTTGGTGAACGCCATCCGTCCTGCGGCCCGGAACGGCGCGCGTATCAGCGACAGCCACGGCGCCTTGCAGATCAGCATGACAATCGACGCATACCCGAACGCCATCAGCAGCGAGCCGGCGTAATTGGTGGCCGTGTGCACCCACATTTCTTGGAGCTCGAACCCGGTGGCCAGCGCATGCTCGGCGCCGAACCATACCAGCGGCAGCCCGAGACCGAGGCCTAAGACGGCGCTGACCAGATACTTCCCGGCAGACCATTTCGCGAGCAGGAAGCCGCTTTTGAACAGCGCCATGCCCAGGAACATCACCCCGATGATGCGCCCGGCGAAGACGACTGAGAATATCTGACCCATAAAGGCGCCCAGGGCGTTATAGCCCCGGCTCTCCAGCCAGCCCGCCTGATAGGCCGCCACCTGCGCCGCCAACTGGTCCGCCGGCAGCGCCATGCCGACATCCTCTGCGCTCATGCCTTCAGGCAGGAACATGAATGAGGCCATCAATCCAATGAGCATCAGCCCGGACACCGCCGTCCAGAACAAGCCCCAGAACACCAGCTTGCCCGCGCCCATGCGCCGGAACAGCACCACGATCATGCCCGCCAGCGCATAGACGAACAGGATATCGCCAAACCAGAGCGCGTAGGCGTGCACCAGGCCGAATGCGAGCAGCCACAGCATGCGCCGGTAGTGCACTTTCGTGGAGCTGTCCGGCCCGTCGCCCACCATCAGGATGATCCCCGCACCGAACATGGCGGAGAACAGCGTGATGAATTTCATCTCGAAAAAGACGTGCTGGAAGAACCAGGCGGTCTGGTTGATTCCGGTGAAATCCATGTGGGACGGGGGGTTCTGGTAGGCGGTGAACACCATGGCGAAAGCCTGGATGTTGACCATCAAAATGCCCAGCACGGCGATCCCGCGCAGAACGTCCAGGCTTTCAAACCGGTCTTTCGCCGCCACCGGCGCTGCTGTCACGCTCATGCAAGTCCCCCTGTCCAACATACCGGAGCAGCCCGGCTCCGCGCATACGCTGTCGGGTTAATCTGCAGGATGCAACAATTTAGACAGGGCGGGGATGCAAGATTACCAAGTTTTCACGGCCCGGCAGGGCTGTTGCGGCTTGTCACCTCATGGCGCCAGGGGCATAAGGGTCAGGCACGAAAGGTTGGCCGTGATGTCGTTCCTCCTCGATCTGTTGCATTTGCTGATCGCAGCGCTGCTCGCAGTGCTGGGCTTCACCTATGAGCGCGAGGACTCCGACTGCCCGCCTGTGCGCTTCGAGCCGGCCGCCCTTTACAGCGCCGAAGCTGATCCCTTCGCGATGGAGCCGGCGGTTGCAGACAGCGCCCGCCAGGCTGACTGGGGAACCGTGTCGCGCGAATGCGAGCCTCAGCGCGTCAACGTGACGCTTCCGGTGCTTTAACTCCACGCCCGCAAGGCCTAAAACAGAGTCGCAAGCCGTCCGGCCGTCCGGACGCGGACAGTGCGCGTTGCGCGCACGGCTTTGAACAAACGGGGCGTCATGGCCGCCAAAGACGCGAAAACCGCCAGCAAGACCGGCGACAGCGCCGTTGAACTGACTGAAGCCAAAGGCGGGGCGCTGGACACCGTGCGCACGCGCCGGGATGTCACTGCGCCCGCCGGCCCGCCTGAACCGGCGCCGCCGGCGCGCGGGGGCGGCTGGCTGGCCTTTCTGGGCGGCGCATTCGGCGTGTTGTGGGCCGGCGGCGCGGGCGCCTATCTGGCCGGCTACACCGATCTGGCCAGCCTGAGCCCGGCCCAGCTGGCCGGCCTGTCAGTGTTCGCAATTGCCCCGGCCTTGCTGTTCTTCCTGGCCGGATTGCTGGGACGCGAAGTGGCGCGCGCCGGCGCCCGGGCGCGGCGGCTGGACATGGCCGTCGCGCGCCTGGCCGCGCCCTCGGGTCATGCCGAGGTGGACACCGCGCGCCTGGCCGACGCCATCTCGCTGCAGATCGACCGGGTCAACGCCGCCATGGAAAGCGCGCTGGCGCGGCTGGCCGCCATGGAAGAAGTGATCACCCATCACGCCGACAGCCTGGAGGATAGCTCCGGCAAGGCGCGCGAACGCGCCGAAGCGCTGGTGCGCTCCCTGCGCTCGGAGCGTGAAAAGCTCTCTGAAGTCTCTGAAGGCCTGGACGACAAGGCTGCCCTGATCGCCGCCGCCATCCAGGACCAGTCGAAAATGGTCGCCGCCGCCGCAGAGCTCGCCGAATCGCGCGCTGCAAACGGGGAAAAGCGCATACGCGCCGGGGCCGACCGGCTCAAATCGGCTGGCGAGAGCGTGGAGGAGGCGAGCAACCGGGTCACCATCTCGCTCGACGCGCGCTCCACCGAGCTGCGCGATTTCGCCGACGCGCTCAAGGCCCGCAGCGAAGGGCTGGAGGCGGCCTATCTCAAGCACCGCGACCGCCTTGGCGAAGCCAGCGAGGCCCTGCGCAAGGAGCAGGAAAAGATCGCCGCCTCGCTCGATTTCCACAAGGCGGAGCTCGAAACCATGACCCGCACCGCGCGCGGCGGGGCCGAGACGCTCAAGTCCGCCGCCGAGAAATCTGGCGACATCTTCCACAAGGCGGTCGAGGCGGCGCTCAAGCGCGCCGAAAGCCTGTCTGATCTGGTCCACAAGGAAAGCGCCCAGGCCGCCAGCGCCCAGGAAGCCGCCATGGAGCGCCTGCGCGCCGTGGCCGAAGCCGCGCGCGAGGCCGCCGAGGGCGCCAGCGCCAGCCTGGAGGCCCAGGCCGGAGCGGCCGAAGCCGCGCTGGAGCGCGTCAGCGAAGCCGGGTTCGAGGCGGCGCGCCGCTCCGATGACGCCTTCCAGGCCCGCCTGCAGGAGGCTGAAACCCTGACCGAACGCGCCGCCAAGGCCGCTGAGTCCGCGTCCGAGGCCGTGCGCAAGCAGCTGGCTGATACGCTGGAGGCCTCGCGCAGCGAGACCGAACGCGTCGAGCGTCAGCTGGCCGAGCTGCGCCGCCGTCTGGAATCTGCGCCTGACGCCGCGCGTGAGAGCGCCGAGGCCATCGAGCGCATCCTCACCGAAGGCCTCGACCGCCTCACCCGCACGGCGGCGGACGCCAGCGATCAGGCGCGCGAGATCGACTCCCAGTTCCAAGCCCGCATCCGCCAGAATTACGAGCTGTTGTCTGATTTCATCCTGCGCATGGGATCGGTGGCCGGCGGACGCAAGCCGCTGGAATTGCCCGCCAATGAACTGCCCGACCCCTTGAGCGCACGGCGCGCGAGCGAGGCCAGGCCCGCCGGACGCCGCCCGGCCCGGCCCGATGGCGCCCACACCCCGCAAGCCGCTCCGCGCGCATCTGACGACGCCCCCGCAGACGAGCCCGATGAGGCTGAGCCTGACCGCCCCGGCGCGGATGACGCGGATGACGCGCAAGGGTCCGGCGCCCGCGCCGGCGGCACGGCCCGCGATCCCGGCTGGCGCTGGCGCGATCTGCTGGCCAGCATGGACCCCAAGGAGGAGTCCGAGCCGGACCCCGATCCGGCGCCGCGCACACGCAAGCGGTGACCGGCAAACGCTGACCCTCAAACGGTGATCTGCGCTCTCCGGCTTGTGACTGGCCTCGCTGTCCTCGCGTCATAGATTGAGCGTCAGGCATCCGTGAAAGGATTTGCGTCATGACGCCGACCACCCGCCGCGTGTTTCTGGGCGCCGCGCTCGCCTTCGCCGCCGGCCCTGCACTGCCGCGCACACGCCTTGATGACGCCGACCTGTTCGATCACCCGGACATTGTGCCATGGGGTGAAGAGGGGGAGGATTTCTCCGCTCTCACCGAGGCCGAGTGGCGCGCTCGCCTGACGCCCGGCCAGTTCCGCATATTGCGCCAGGACGGCACCGAGCGGCCCGGCACAAGCCACCTCAACGCCGAAACGCGCGCCGGGCTTTATGTCTGCGCGGGCTGCGCCCTGCCGCTGTTTTCATCGCGCACCAAGTATGAAAGCGGCACCGGCTGGCCCAGCTTCTGGGCGCCGATCGAGGGCGCGCTGCGCACCAAGCCGGACCGGCGGCTGTGGACCCCGCGCACCGAGTATCACTGCGCCCGCTGCGGCGGTCACCAAGGCCATGTCTTCGACGACGGCCCGCGCCCCACCGGCCAGCGCTGGTGCAATAACGGCCTGGCGCTGAACTTCGTGCCAAGGCCTGAAGGGGTTTAAAGCTCGATCACCTCGACCAGCAAACCGTCCGGGCCGCGCAAGGTTCCCGAGCGTTTGCCGTTATAGGGCGCGCCGTCGCGCACCTTGGGCGGGCTGACCCAGTCGCCCTGGATCGAGTCGAAATCAGGATGCAGGAAGCTGCCCACGCAGCAGCCGGGGACCAGCATGCCTTCATGATGGGGGCGTACGGTTGCGGCGGGCGGGTACTGGTCGAGCTCCAGGAACACGTCGCGGCCGTGAATGCCGGTGGAGATGGTGTGCAGCTCAGTCTTCGGCGTGCCGAAGGCGTCGGCGAGCATGTGGTACTCGATCTCCATCACCCGGCCGGTCTCGAAGCCCAGCGTATCGTCAAACCATTTCAGGCTGGCGTGCATGTCCGAGCAGCCGATGACCAGGATGAACAGGCGGTCGATGGGCGCCGTGGCGCGCGGCAGATCATAGGCCGGCAGATCATCGCGGATCTGTGTGAGATAGACGATCTCCCCGTCCGGGCCTTTCATCTGCATGGGATAGATGGCGGGCAGGCCGTCGATCTCGCGCGGCGGGCCGATCACCTCGAACGGCGAGGGCTTGATGCGCTCATGGGCGGCGAGCACGTCCTGGACGCAGATCTCGATGGAGTTCCAGCCATATGTCGTCAGCGGCTTGTACTCAGGCACGCGCGGCTGCTCGACCAGGCGCAGATAGATCTCCGCGCCCGAGGCCGGCGCCATGACCAGGCTGCGCGCGTGCGCAGATTTGGGCGCATCAAACGCCTCGGCGAGATCGGCGCCCAGCGTTCCGCGCGACAAGGTGGTGTAGTCGAGATAGTCGCGATACAGCGCCTCGGCGGCGTCCAGATCAGCGACCGTCAGCGTGGCGGCGCGCAGGAGTTTCATGTGCCAGACCCTTATCATTGTCCCGACGCCGTATGGGCGCAGGGCGTGACCGGAAAGCCGGGCTCGCCACGGCTTGATGAGTTGGTATACCATTTGAACCGTTCCGGTGCGCAAGCCAAATCCTGCGTTTTGTCCGCCGCCGCTTGCCGGGCCCCTGAAGGAGAGACCCATGCTCACCCTGCTTCTCGCCAGCCTGGCGCTGGCTGTCTCCCCGCCCGCTGCGGCCGAGCCTGACGCCCTCACCGGGCCCGAGATCGTCGCGCGCGCCCACGAGGCCGCCGGCGGTGAAGCCTGGCGCGATCCGGGCTCGCTCTACATGGAGGGGTATGGCCTGTTCTGGCGCGGGGGGCCTGACTTCGTCCGCTACGAGCCCTACCGGATGTGGCGGGTGTATGAGAGCGGCAAGCCCGACGCGCGCCAGGCCAGCGGCCGCGTGCGCATCGAGGCCTTCCGAGAGGGCGGGATCGTGTTCCAGCTCGCCTATGACGGGGAGCGTTCCTACAATCAGGACGGCCCGGTGGAGGCCGGCGCCGATGACTGGGCGTCCAATTTCGGCTTCGGCGCCATCCGCCACGCCTTTGACGAGGGCTGGACGATAGACCGCCTGCCCGATGATCTGGTGGATGCGGCGCCCGCTTACACCGTGCGCCTCAACGATCCGGCGGGCGGCGAGACGATCTTCTCCATCCGCCAGGACGATTTCGCCATCGTGCGCGTCGGCTTCGACACGCCGCGCGGCTGGCACGAGCGCATCTATTCAGACTTCTACGCCAACACACCCGGCGGCTTCGTCCAGCCCGGCCGCCTACGCCTCTACTACAACGGCGTGAAAGCCAATGAGGTCTACTGGACCGCCTTCACCACCGGCGAGACCTGGGACGATTCCCTGTTCCGCATCGGGGTAGACGAGTAAGAATTACTGACTGTCTGACGCAGTACGCGCACAATGATAAGAAAAAAGGCAACAGCTGAAGCCAATCATTCGCGCGCATATCAGAAATGTGGATTATGCTCGACGATTTTGGAGCCAGCAATCATTGATGATTTGGTGGACCGCTTTTGCGACGTAAATGAATTCGGTCTAAAGCTTCGCGAATTTCAGGCAGCTTCAATAGCTCAGAGCGTGATTGCTCATGCCTTTCCCCGCCCTTGCTTGCTCCACCAATCAACTTTGAAAATGCTACCAGCATGAAAAATAGATTTTTCGATTGATCGGCCAAGTCAGTCATATCCTTTTGCTTCCAGACGCTACAGCTATCCCGCATTTTTTCTGAATCGGGAGAGCGTCATCGCCTTTTAGCGATGGGATATCCCGCGCCAATCGTATCATCACCGAAGTTGCAGTGAAGCCTTTGGGGTCAAGCATCACAATTCCATCGGGGATTCGCTCATCGATGCTCCAAACATGATGCGCGAGAACATTTCTTTGTTTAGCTACCGATTGATATCGATCTAAGATAATTGTCAGCAAGTCAAAATCGTCTTGAGGCAAATGATCTTCACCAACTGCTAGAATAGCTTCTCTTTGAATGTTATTATTTTTTAGCGTAGTGAAGATGGTGGATGCGGGGCCGGGGTTTGAGCCGAGCATGGCTATTAAGGTATTGGACAGCATGAGCTCGATCTGAGACCAGAACGTGATGACGTGCATTCCTAGCAGGGCGATATGGGGTCTCTTCTGAATGGCCTCCCCGGCACTAACCTTTGGATTGCCAAGCTTTTTTGGGAAAGGTTGAGGCATGTCAGAAACAGAAAGCTCTCAGAGTGAAAAGTTCAAAGCTCGCGCCTGCTAACTTGAGTGCCACGAGGACGAAGCGGCTTTTGATGAGAAGCTAAAGCGCGTGGCGAAGCAAGGGCCGCCGCCTACCGATGGCAAATCGAAGAAGGACAAGCCCGGCCTATGGCCACGCCTTTTCAAGGAAGCTAGGGTGATCCTTTTAGCAAGCCCTGAAGTCACTTCTCGCCAATCTCCTGAACGTTTATCGCCGCCTGTTGTGCAAGCGCTGATAGCCCGTTCCGTTCGAGAGCATCGACCGCTGCCTTCAGAGTTTCTATTGCGTCATCCCGAGATTGGTCATGAAGCGCAAGCAATGTTGTGCTAGGGTCGTTTGAAACTCGAAGAGATACAGCGATATCTCTCGGATGGTCGTCGCCTGCACCAAACGACATTTTGATTTCAGCCCACTGCATCCCGTCCATCTTAGGGCCTTGGCCATTCAGATGAAATTGTACGTCTGTGATATTGCGCAATGCGATTCTCCTGCCCCGATAGCGTGACGCTACCTAGATTCAAGTTCGAAAGCGAGGATTGGTTTGCAGAGGGTATATTCGCCAAAAACTTGACATCCCTCTCCCGCTGACTCCATATCGCGTCATGTCTGGTTTTTCAGACATTTTGTCAAAGGAGTCAGACATGACGTTTCTGGAGAAATCCAACCTTGTGATGCTCGGCGCGATCGTCCTGGTGTACGGGGTGTATTTCGCGCTGGTGTTCGGCGGACCGCTTGCTTCGGGGGCGGAGATCAACACCGATATCGCCCTGCTGATGTCGAACGGGCTGGTGATCGCCTCGATCCCGGCCATGGTGGCGATCGCCGTGTTCGGCCACGTCGTGATCGCCCTGCTTAATCCCAAAGAGGCCAGCCGCCAGGATGAGCGCGACGCCCTGATCGAGATGCGCGGCGATCAGCGTGGCGGCTTCGTGATGGCGGTGTGCGCTGTGTGCGCGATGGGACTGGCCATGGTGGCGACGGCCCACTTCTGGATCGTCAATCTGATCCTGGCGGGCCTCGTGCTGGGCGAGATCGTCAAGGCGGTCTCCAAGCTCATCGACTATCGCCGGGGCGTGTAGCGCCATGGGCAAGGGCGCCAACCGCATCTCCAACACCATCCGCGAGCAGCGCTTTCACGCCGGCGAGATGACGCAGGCCCAGCTCGCCGAGGCGGTGGGGATCACCCGCCAGACCGTCATCGCCATGGAACAGGGGCGTTATTCGCCCTCGCTGGAGGTGGCGTTCCGCGTGGCGCGCACATTCGGCAAGCCGCTCGAAGAGGTGTTCCGCTACGAGGACTGACGCCTACTGGCTGGCCCACACGATGCGCGCCATCCAGACAATGTCGGACGGGGCGAGCATGTGGTTGTCATAGGCGGGGTTCAGCGAAATCAGCTCCACGCTCTGATTGGTGACGCGGCCGAGCTCCTTGGCCATCACCTCGCCGGACCGGGTCTTGACCACCACCCGGTCGCCGCGGCGCGGCGCGGCGTGGGGCGCCACCACGATGCGGTCGCCCTCGCGATAGACCGGCGCCATGGAGTCGCCTGAAATCTCCAGCGCATAGGCGTCCTCGTCATCGACGCCGGGAAAGCGCACCTCCTCCCAGCCGGTTCCAGCGGGAAAGCCGGCGTCGTCGAAAAACCCGTGGCTGCCGGCCTGGGCCATGCCGATCAGCGGCACTGAGCGCCCGCCCGCCGCCCCAGCGGCCAGGGCGGCGAAATCCTCAAAGCTGATGCGCGCAGCGGCCAGCGCCTTGGCGATGCTTTCTGTGGAGGGCCAGCGCGGCTTCGCCCCGTCCGCGCTGATGCGTTTGGACGGGTTGAACGTGGTCGGATCCAGCCCGGCCTGCCGGGCCAGCCCTGAAGCGGTCAGGCCTGCGCGCTCGGCCAGCCGGTCCACCCCGCGCCATACCTGCGCATGTGTGAGCATTGCTTCCCCCAATCGGAGAACATACCCACCACATAACAGGACAATTTTCCTTTTCCAAGGGGGTTTTGCGGACCGGGGTCAGCACGCCGCCATGCCGGTTAATCGCTTTGCCCTTGCCTGCGCCCGCGCGGCGCCGTACCGCCCTGTCTCATGAACGCACACCTGATCTACCGCATCGCCGATCCGGCGGCCCTGGCCGCCGCGTCCGCCGCCGGAAGCTATGAGGGCGAGGCCCATGACCGCGCCGACGGCTTCATCCATTGCTCCAGCCTCGCCCAGATCGCAGGCACGCTGGAGGCTCATTACGCCGAAAACCGGCGTCTGGCCGTGGCGGTGATCGACACGAACGAATTGGGCAATACGCTCAAATGGGAGGCTTCGCGCGGCGGCGAGCTGTTTCCGCACATTTACGGCCCCCTGCCCTTCAGCGCGGTGCGTGCGGTGCATCTCATCACCCGCTCCGAAAACGGCTGGCGCCTGCCCCAGGAGCTGTGCCCATGATCGCCGACGCCGCCGCCCGACTGATGACGCTATTGCCGCCCGAGCGCGCGCACTGCGCCGCGCTGGATGCGATGTCGAGAGGGCTCGGCCCGACAGTGCGCACTGAGGCCGATCCGGTGCTGGCCACGGCGATCGCCGGGCTGGAACTGGCCCATCCGGTGGGGCTGGCGGCCGGGTTCGACAAGAATGCCGAAGCGCCCGACGCCCTGCTGGCCGCCGGGTTCGGCTTTGTCGAGGTGGGCGGGGTCACCCCGCGTCCGCAGGACGGCAATCCCGCCCCGCGCCTGTTCCGCCTGCGCGCGGACAAGGCGGTGATCAACCGCATGGGCTTTAATAATGAAGGCCTGGACGCGGTGAAGGCCCGGCTGGAAGCGCGCCAGGGCAAGCCCGGCGTGGTGGGCGTCAATCTGGGCGCCAACAAGGATTCTGACGACCGCACCGCGGACTATGCGATCCTGTTGAAATCACTGTCGGGGCTGGCCGATTTCTTCACCCTCAACATCTCCTCGCCCAACACGCCGGGCCTGCGCAATCTGCAGGGCGCGCAGGCGCTGGACGATCTTCTGGGGCGCATCAGCGATGCACGCTGGGCCGAGCCGGTCTTCCTGAAAGTCGCGCCCGATCTGGAGCCTGCCGATATCGACGCCATCGCCGAAGCCGCGCTGCGCCACCGCCTGTCCGGGCTGATCGTCTCCAACACCACGCTGGCGCGCCCCGAGACGCTCAAAAGCCGCCACAGGGCCGAGACCGGCGGCCTGTCCGGCGCGCCGCTGAAGGCGCGCTCCACCGAGCTGGTGCGCGCTTTTTATCAACGCGCAGGCGCGCAACTGCCCATCATCGGCGTAGGCGGGATTGATAGCGCGCAGGCGGCGTACGAGAAGATCCGCGCCGGCGCCAGCGCGGTCCAGCTTTACACCGCCCTGATCTATCAGGGTCCGGGCCTGGCCGTACGCATCCGCGATGGCCTGGCCGCCCTGTTGAAACGCGACGGCTATGCGCGCCTCGCCGACGCTGTCGGGGTGGAGGGGTGAGGTGATGCTGGAGCTGACCCTGATCCTTCTGATCGCGGCGAGCGTACTGCTCGTGCTGCTGCGTCCGCGCGCGAAGCGCCTGACCGGCAAGGCCGAGGATGCGGCCCGCAAGGCGGTGGAGCGCCGCCTGGAGCGCCCGCGGCGTGATGACCCTGCCAGGGGCGGCGATGACGCAGGTCCGCGTTCTTGATCACGCCCCGGCGCGGGCCTAGTGTCGCGCCGCAATTGCCATCCCTGACATCTCCCAGTCCGGACCCGCCATGACCGCCCGCACCGCGCCCTCGTTTCAGGACCTGATCCTGACCCTGCACCGCTACTGGGCCGATCAGGGCTGCGCGATTTTGCAGCCCTATGACATCGAGGTGGGCGCCGGCACCCTGCATCCGGCCACCACGCTGCGCTCGCTGGGCCCCAAGCCCTGGCGCGCCGCCTATGTCCAGCCCTCGCGCCGTCCCGGCGACGGGCGCTATGGGGAGAACCCCAACCGGCTGCAGCATTATTATCAATACCAGGTGCTCCTGAAGCCCTGCCCGGCGGACATCCAGGACCTCTATCTCGGCTCGCTCGACGCCATCGGCATCGACCGCAAGCTCCATGATGTGCGCTTTGTGGAGGATGACTGGGAGAACCCCACCGTGGGCGCCTGGGGGCTGGGCTGGGAGGTCTGGTGCGCCGGCATGGAGGTGAGCCAGTTCACCTACTTCCAGCAGGTCGGCGGGTTGGATGTGGAGCTGGTCTCGGGCGAGCTGACCTATGGGCTGGAGCGCCTGGCCATGTATGTGCAGGGCGTGGAGAATGTCTACGATCTCGATTTCAACGGCGCCGGACTGTCCTATGGCGACGTATTCCTCGAAAACGAGCGCCAGCAATCGGCCTTCAATTTCGAGCACGCCGATGTCGACATGCTGATCGACTGGTTCAAGGGCGCCGAGAAGCAGTGCATGGCCCTGCTCTCACTGGAAAACCCCCTGCCCCTGCCCGCCTATGACTGGTGCCTGAAGGCGTCCCACCTGTTCAATCTGGTCGATGCCCGCGGCGCCATCTCCGTGGCCGAACGCGCCAGCTGGATCGCGCGGGTGCGCGAACTGGCCAAAGGCTGCGCGAGCGCGTGGGTGGAACAGCAGAAACGCGAGGCGGCGTGATGGCCAATCTCACCGTCTGGCACGGACCCAATACGCGCTCCACCGGCACGGTGTGGCTGGTGGAGGAGTTGGGCGTGCCCTACGAGCTCAAAAAGGTGGATGTTTTTGGCGGGGCGACGCGCGGGCCGGACTTTCTGGCGGTGAACCCGGCGGGCAAGGTCCCGGCCATTCGTCACGAGGGAAAAGTGATCACCGAGATGGCCGCCATCTCGCTCTATCTCGCCGACGCCTTCCCCGAGGCGGGCCTGGCGCCCGCCATCGGCGATCCCAAGCGCGCCGACTATCTCTACTGGTCGGTGTTCCGCCCCGGCGTGCTGGAGCCGGCGATCATTACGAAGTCGCAAGGTCTCGACGTGGACCCGCGCATGGTCGGCTGGGGCGATTGGGATACGGTGTTGTCGCTGGTGGAGCGGCGCCTGTCCGATGGCGAGTATATCCTGGGCGATCAATTCAGCGCGGCTGACATCCTGATCGGCGGGGCGCTGGGCTGGCTGAAACATTTCAAGCTGATGGGCGAAAACTCGTCCATTGACCGCTATATCGACCGGCTGCACGCCCGGCCCGCCTATGCGCGCATGCAAGCAACCAATACCTGACGGACACCGCACCTTGGCTGACCTGCTCATCGAATTCTTCTGCGAGGAAATCCCCGCCCGCATGCAAGCGCGCGCCGAGGCCGATCTGGCGCGCCTTCTGGGCGACGCGCTCAAAGGCGCGGGCCTGACCTGGGACAATCTGGAGCCTTTCTCCGGCCCGCGCCGGCTGGGCCTGGCTGTCTCCGGTTTGCCGCTGAAGACCGAAGCCGTGCGCGAGGAGCGCAAGGGTCCGCGCACCGATGCGCCGGAAAAGGCCATTGAGGGCTTCCTGCGCGGCGCCGGGCTGTCCAGCCTCGACCAGTGCAGTGTGCGCGAGGACAAGAAGGGGTCTTTCTATATCGCCGTGATCGAAACCCCGGGCCGCGACACCGCCGAGGTGCTCAAAACCGCTGTCCCTGAGATTGCGCGCAACTTCCCCTGGCCCAAATCCATGAAGTTCGGCGAGGGCGCGAAGGCCCAGCGCTGGGTGCGTCCGCTGCACAGCCTGATCTGCGTGCTGGGCGGCGAGATCGTGCCGGTGGAGGTGTTCGGCCTCACCGCCTCCAACATCACGCAAGGTCACCGCATTCACGGCTCCGGCCCGTTCGCGGTGACCGGCTATGCCGACTATGCGCAAAAGCTCAAAGCCAATGGCGTCATCCTGACCCGCGCCGAGCGCCGCCAGACGATTCTGGACGGTGCGCGCGCCGTGTGCGCCGAGGCGGGCCTCGAACTTATCGAGGATGAGGGCCTGCTGGACGAGGTGACAGGGCTCGCCGAGCAGCCGGTGGCTGTGATGGGCGATATGGATACCGGCTTCCTCGACCTGCCGCCCGAGGTCATCACCCTGACCATGCGCACCCACCAGAAATACTTCGCGGTGCGCGATCCCAAATCCGGCGCGCTGGCGCCCAAATTCGTCACCATCGCCAATCAGACCGCCCCCGATGGCGGCGCGGCCATCGCCGCGGGCAATGCCCGCGTGCTCTCCGCCCGCCTCTCCGACGCCCGCCATTTCTGGGATCTCGACCGCGCCAAAGGCCTCGACGCCATGGCGGGCGAGCTATCCAAGGTGACGTTCCACGACAAGCTGGGGAGTGTGGCCGACAAGACCGCGCGCGTCGCCGCCCTCGCCCGCGAGCTGGCCCCGGCGGTGGGCGCCGACCCTGACCTGGCCGAGCTGGCCGCAAAACTCGCCAAGGCCGATCTGGTCAGCCAGATGGTCTATGAGTTTCCCGAATTGCAGGGCGTGATGGGGCGGTATCTGGCGCTTCAGTCCAGCGCCGATCACCCCACCCCGGCCCTCCCCTCAAGGGGAGGGAGAGATGCTGGGCCGGGATCGGGACATTCTGAAGCTGCGGGTTCGGCGGGCGGGTCCAAGGACTATACCGCCGGTCAAAACAGCCCTCCCTCCCCCTCGGGGGGTGAGGTCGCCAAGTCCGGTCCGGGGGACCGGACGACCGACCGAACGGGTGGGGGGCTCACGGGTCTCTCAGCATCAGACCGCCAGCAAGTCGCCGACGCCATCCGCGATCACTACAAGCCGCAAGGCCCTTCCGACGCCGTCCCTGCCGCGCCGGTGAGCGCCGCCGTGGCGCTGGCCGACAAGCTGGATACGCTGGTGGGCTTCTGGGCGATTGACGAAAAGCCGACAGGTTCCAAGGACCCGTTCGCGCTGAGGCGTGCGGCGCTGGGGGTTATTCGGGTGTTGTTGGAAAAAACCATCCGGCTTCCTCTTCAAATCGACTTGCTAAAGGCTCTCTTTGGGTTCTGCGGCTGGGAGCACAATTCCTTTACGCTTCTCTGGACACACGGCGAAGTAATAGAGCGGACGGACCCGGACGATCTTGGCTACACCAAGGGAGCGAATTCATGGGAGGAGCTTGCGAGTAAGGATCTTTTGGCCCTTTATGCGGATCCCATTCGACGCAAACTTAATCGCGATGTCGCGGACCCGCCGCTGCCGGTCGAATTAGTCGCTTCTCTCCTCGCCTTCTTCGCCGACCGCCTGAAAGTCCACCTGAAGGACGAAGGCATTCGCCATGACGTCATCGACGCCGTGTTTGCACTGGGTGATGACGACCTTGTTCGCGTCACCAACAAATCGCGCGCTCTGCAGGCTTTCCTGGATGCGCCGGACGGGGCGGCGCTGCTGGCGGGTTATCGCCGGGCGGCGAATATCCTGTCGGCGGAGGAGAAGAAGGGCTTTGATCTCAGCGCCGCAGTGTCGGAGATGCTTCCCCCCTCCGTCCCGGGCGTTGCCCGGGAC
>JAFIEB010000065.1 GCA_020832735.1 Oceanicaulis sp. | reverse complement strand
GGGGGGGGGGGGTGTTTTTGTGTTTTGGTTGGCGGGGGGGCTTAATCGGGCGGGGGGGGGTTTTCCGCCCCCCCACCGCCGCCGCGCGTTCGCCCAGGCGGCGCGCATCGGGGCTGGCGAGCACCTTGTCGTCCAGGGTCACGCTTTCGGTCACGCCGCGCACCTCGCGCCGGAACACGATCCCGATCTCGTTGCGCGCGCCGGTCCAGCCGTCCTCGCCCTCGTCGGCCATGGCGGCCAGGCGGCGGGCCGCGGCCTGGATGGCCTCCGGCTCGGCGTCCGGCGACAGGGCGCCCGACAGAGCGGCCGCCTCCAGTGCGAACATGGGCGCGCGCGCCGCCAGGCGTTCCAGCGACAGCAGCACGCCGCGCGCCGCCTTCACCCGTTCGGCCAGATCGGCGCCGGTGATGCTTTCCCCGGTGGCCAGATCCAGCACCGCCTCATGCGCGCCCTCCTCGATCAGGAAGGCGTCCATTTCGGCCTGGTCGGTGAGGTAGCGCTCCGACTTGCCCCGCGCGACCTTGTAGAGCGGCGGCTGGGCGATATAGAGATGGCCGCGCTCGATGAGCTCGGGCATCTGCCGGTAGAAGAACGTCAGCAGCAGCGTGCGGATATGGGCGCCGTCCACGTCGGCGTCGGTCATGATCACGACTTTGTGGTAGCGCAGCTTGTCGAGATCGAGCTGGTCGCGGCCAATGCCGGCGCCCAGCGCGGTGATCAGCGTGCCGACCTGGTCTGAACCCAGCATCTTGTCAAAGCGCGCGCGCTCCACATTGAGGATTTTGCCGCGCAGGGGCAGGACAGCCTGATTTTCCCGGTTGCGGCCCTGCTTGGCTGATCCGCCGGCGGAATCGCCCTCCACGATGAACAGTTCGGACTTGGCCGGGTCCTTCTCCTGACAATCGGCGAGCTTGCCGGGCAGGGAGGTGATGTCGAGCGCGCTCTTGCGCCGTGTCAGCTCGCGCGCCTTGCGCGCCGCTTCGCGGGCGGCGGCCGCCTCGACGATCTTGGCCACGATGGCCTTGGCCTCGGCCGGGTGCTCTTCAAGCCATTCAGACAGCGTGTCGAACACCGCGCCCTCCACCGCCGGGCGGACCTCGCTGGAGACCAGCTTGTCCTTGGTCTGGCTGGAGAATTTCGGGTCAGGCACTTTCACCGACAGAACGCAGGTCAGCCCCTCGCGCGCATCATCGCCGGTGATCGCCACCTTGGCTTTCTGCGCCGCGCCGGAGGTGGCCGCATACTGGTTGATCACCCGGGTGAGCGCGCCGCGGAAACCGGCCAGGTGCGTGCCGCCATCGCGCTGGGGGATGGTGTTGGTGAAGCACAGCATGGTCTCGTGATAGCCGTCATTCCACTGCAGGGCGGCTTCCACATTGACGCCGTCGCGCTCGCCCGCGATCAGCACCGGCTCGGGGAAGAGCGGCGTGCGGTTGCGGTCAAGATGCTTCACGAACGCGGCCACGCCGCCGTCATACTGAAGCACTTCCTCGATCGGCTCGGCCTCGCGCTCGTCACGCAGCAGGATGCGCACGCCCGAGTTCAGGAAGGCCAGCTCGCGCAGGCGGTGATGCAGCCGGGCGCGGTCGAACACGATTTCGGAGAAGGTCGCCTCGCTGGGCAGGAAGCGCACCGACGTGCCCTTGCGGCCATTGGCGTCGCCGGTGACGCGCAAATCCTGGCCGTTTTCCGGCTCGCCCAGCCGGAAGCGCATGAAGTGCTCCTTGCCGTCGCGCCAGATGGTCAGGTCCAGCCAGTCGGACAGAGCGTTGACCACCGACACGCCCACGCCGTGCAGGCCGCCCGACACCTTGTACGAGTTCTGATCGAACTTACCGCCCGCGTGCAGCTGGGTCATGATCACCTGGGCCGCCGAGACGCCTTCGCCCGCGTGGATCTGGGTGGGCACGCCGCGCCCGTCATCGGTGACGCTGGCCGAGCCGTCGGCGTGCAGGGTCACGGTGACCTCGCTGCAATGGCCGGCCAGGGCCTCGTCGATGTCGTTGTCCACCACCTCATAGACCATGTGATGCAGGCCCGAGCCGTCATCGGTGTCCCCGATATACATGCCCGGCCGCTTGCGCACCGCGTCGAGGCCCTTGAGGACCTTGATGGAGTCCGCGCCGTATTCCTGATTCGTGTTCTCGCTCATGACGCTTTTCTAGCCCATGCAAGCCTGTCCCGCCATGTTTGCAGGCAGGATCAGCGGCGGCCTTGCTCCATGTATTTCAGCACGCCGTCTACCGTGCGGTCAGATAGCCGTACATGGCGTCGGCCATCGCCGCAGCAAAGGCGTTTCCGGACAGGCGCAGCGCTGCGCCCGGCCCCTCTTCGCGATAGAGCGCATACTCGATCATCGAGGTGTTCTGAAGATAGAACAGCACCCGCGCCGCCTCGTCGGGATCGGGGCGCGCGATTTCCCCGGCGTACAGATCGACGAGCGTCCGGGCAGAGGCGACGCCTGCCTCCATCAGCACGTCCCACTCTTTTCCGATCAGGTCCGGGCGCAGGCGGGCCTGTAGATGGGCGGCGCGCACGAGATGCCCTTCGCGATCAAGAAAGGTCCAGGTCATTTCAGCGATCCGGGTCAGCGTGCGCCGCAGGCAAGAGTCTGGCCCGGGCGTGAACCGGCCTTCAGGCGACGCGGCGAACGCTTCCGCCCGCTCCCGGTAGAGATCGAAAATGACCGGAATGAAGGCGTCCTTGTTGTCAAAGCGCCGATAGACCGCGCCGACGGACACTCCGGCCTTTTCAGCGATCTCCGCCACGGAAATCTGCTCGAACGGCTTGTCGCGCAACAGCGCCTCGAACGCCGCCACAAGTTTGTCGCGCGTGGCTTTCGCTCGGGGCTGCGCCGCTGGTTTCATACCTTGACGCACCATAGCGCCTCCCGTATGTGAATGCGAATTCGCATTCACATACTAGCAAACCACACGCTATCTCCACAAGGGTCAAACTGATGACAGACCAGATCAATCCAGACTATTTCCTGCTGATTCCGGCCGCCTGCATTGCGCTGTTTCATCTCGTTCAGGCATTGCGGGAGAGCCAATGGAAGCGCGCGCTGTCATGCGATGCAGCGCCGGACGCGCGTTCAAGGCTCTACCGCGAAGGCATGGCGAGTCTTTGGGCTCTTGCGGCAGTATGCGTGATATTCTGGCTGTTTTCCGGCCGCGATCTGGCCGGTCTCGGATTTCGCCTGCCTGACACCGGCTGGCGGGCATGGCTCGTCTGGGGCCTGGCCGGGGCGGCGGCGGCATACTTCATGGTCTGGGTTCCTGTAACCCTGGCCCTGTCCCGCAAGGACCGGATCAAGACCCGCGAAATGATCCGGTCAGCAGAGGGCGTGGACCTGATCCGGCCGCGCACGCCGGCCGAGCACCGCCTGTTTCCCTGGCTTGCCGGAACCGCCGGGGTGACCGAGGAGATCATCTTTCGCGGCTTCCTGATCGGCGCGTTGTCGGTGCTGATGCCGGTCTGGGTGGCGGCGCTCGTCTCGGTGGCGGTGTTCACAGCCGCGCACGCCTATCAAGGTGTAGCAGGGCTTGTCCGCGTTCTGCCCATGGCGGCTTTGCTGGCAGGCGTGTTCGTGATCGGCGGCTCGCTTTGGCCGGTCATCATCATTCACATCGCCGCCGATCTCAGCGCCGGCGCCGTTTTCCGGATACTTGACGCCTTCGATGAAGATGATCAGGAGGCCGGCGCAGACGCACCCGGCGGGAGCCTCAGCGCGCCAGAAGCAGCACCGCCACGCCCGCCAGGATCACCGCTGTGAGAAGGTCAGCCCAGCGCTTCACCCCGCGTGACGCCATCCAGCCGCGCGCGCGTTCAGCCAAACCCACATGCACCGCAGCGGTCAGGCCATACATGGCCAGCATGATCGCCACCATGGCGCCATAGCTGGCGGCGTCGACGAGGCTCAGGTCGAAAAACGCGGGCAGCAGAGACAGATAGAAAACGATGGGCTTGGGGTTGGTCATGGGCATGGCCACGCCGGCGATATAGGTCGCCGCCAGCCCCGCCCGGGTGACGCGCGGCAGCGCCGCCCCGGCGGGCCTGGGTTTGAGAAAGCCGAGCAAGCTCCCCCAGGCGAACCACAGCAATATCGCCGCTCCGATCAGGCGCGCGGCGAGAAACAGCATCGGCTGTCCCGACGCCAGCTCCGCGGCGGCGGCGAGGCCGAACACCGCCACGGTCAGCCAGATGATGTCGCCGGTGATGATGCCCGCGCCATAGACCCAGCCATGGACGGGGCCTGCGTCCAGCGTGCGCGCCACCATGGCCAGATTGCCCGGCCCCGGCGTGAAGAACAGGATCAGGATGGCGCCGGCGAAGGCGGCGAGCGAGGCGAGCGTCATGGGCGAGAGAGCTAGTCCCTGGCCCCGCCGCCGCCAAGCCCTCGCGTGCAGGGCTTGGCGGATCGGGGCGGACGCGCTAACCAGCGCGCAAATGTGATGTCCAAGGAGCCGCCATGCTGTTCGCCGTCACCTGCACTGATCGAGCCGGCGCCCTGCCTGTGCGCCTGGAGCATCGCGCCGCCCATCTGGCCTGGGCGGGGGCGGCGGAGTCGCCGGTGAAGATGGGCGGGCCGCTGCTCGATGGCGAAGGCCAGCCGGCCGGTTCGCTGCTGATTGTCGAGGCGGACGATGGCGAGCATCTGCGCGCTATCCTGAAAGACGATCCTTACGCGAAGGCCGATCTGTTCGCCGATGTGGCGTGGATGCCGTTCAAGTGGACGCTCAAGACCCCCGAAGGGCTGGCGTGAGCGCGTCCCTGCCAGCGCCCGGCACGGCGCTCAAGGCGCTGGACGCCATCCCCGATCCCGGCGGCGCGCCGGCTGACTACGCCGAAACGCCGATCCTGATTGTGCGCAGCGGGGAGACCGTGCGCGCCTTTATCAATGTCTGCCCCCATCAGGGCCGCCCGCTCTGCCTGCCGTCGGGCCGCACTCTGGTCAGCGAGGGCCGCTACCTCGTCTGCCCGTTCCACGGCGCCAGCTTCGAAATCGGCACCGGCGCCTGTGTGGGCGGCCCGGCGGGCAAATCGGCGCTCAAGCCCGTTCCGGTGCGGGTGGAGAACGGCCAGGTGACCGCCGCCTGAGCGCAGCCCCAAAGGCCGCGCCCTTGCAGACGGCCTCCAGTCATGGCTTATGCTGCAATGCAGCGCAGCGCCAGACGGAGACCGGCCATGATCTCGCTACTGGGCATGCTGGCGGCCCTCGGCCTGCTGATCTGGTTCGCCTACCGGGGCGTGAGCGTGCTGGTGCTGGCGCCGGTGATGGCGCTGGCGGCGGTGCTGTTTTCGCCCGGCGAGCCGTTGATGGCGTCCTACACCCAGGTGTTCATGCCTGCCGCGGCGGAGTTCATCGCGCGGTATTTTCCGCTTTTCCTGCTGGGCGCGGTGTTCGGGCGGCTGATGGAGCATACCGGCTCGGCGCGGGTGATCGCCGCGGCCGCCGCCCGGCGCCTGGGCCCCGGGCGGGCCAGTCTGGCGGTGGTGCTCGCCTGCGCCGTGCTGACCTATGGCGGGGTGTCGCTGTTTGTGGTGGCTTTCGCCATCTATCCCATCGCCGACGCCCTGTTCCGGCAGGCGGATCTGCCGCGCCGGCTGATCCCGGCGGCGGTGGCGCTGGGGGCTTTCACCTTCACCATGACCGCTCTGCCCGGCACGCCGGCGATCCAGAACGCGATCCCCATGCCGTATTTTTCCACCACCCCCTTCGCCGCGCCGGGGCTGGGCGTGATCGCGGCGGCCATCATGCTGGCGCTGGGCCAGGCCTGGATTAGCTGGCGGCTGAAGCGCGCCCGCGCGCTGGGGCAGGGCTATGATCATGGCGCGCCGCAAGTGACGCCTGCGCTCGGCGCGCCCGGCGATACCGGGCCGCGCGATGGCGATCCGCCGCTTTGGCTGGCGTGCGCGCCCATCTTGCTGGTGCTGGCGGCCAATTACGTGTTCAGCAGCCAGGTTTTCGGCGCCATGGACGCGCCCTGGCTGGCTGAACCGCGCTTTGGCGCCACCCATATCGGCGCCGTGCGCGGGCTGTGGGCGATTATTGCAGCCCTGACGCTGGCCATCGCCGTGCTCCTGGCCGTGCATGCCCGCCGCCTTACGCGCCCGGCCGCGACGCTGGGCGCCGGGGCGAACACGGCGCTATTGCCGATCTTCAACACCGCCAGCCTGGTCGGGTTCGGGGCGGTGGCGGCAGGCCTGCCCGCCTTTGAACTGGTGCGCGCGGCGATTGACGGGCTGGGCGGCGGTCCGGTGCTGGGCCTGGCGGTTTCAGCCAGCGTGCTGGCCGGGATCACCGGGTCGGCGTCAGGCGGGATGAGCATTGCGCTCGATGCGCTGGGCGCCAGCTATCTCGCCGAGGCGCTTGCCGCCGGCATCTCGCCCGAGCTTTTGCACCGGGTGGTGGCGCTGGCCACGGGCGGGCTCGACGCTCTGCCCCACAATGGCGCGGTGGTGACGTTGCTGGCGGTGTGCGGGCTGACCCACCGCCAGGCCTATGGCGATATCTTCGTGGTGGCGGTGGCCGCGCCGGTGGCGGCCCTGGCGGCTGTGGTGGTGCTGGGCGGCGTGTTCGGCGCCTTCTGAACCGACCGCCCCGCCTCAACGAAAAACGCCCCCGGCCTTGAGGGACCGGGGCGCAGATCAGCTGGCCAAACACATTTCGAAAATCAGTGCACGCTCACCGGCTCGGCGCCATGCCAGCGCGCAGCGGCGAAGGCGGCGTCGCGATCGGAAAACACGGCCATGCGCTGGCCGCTCTCGTCATGAATGGCGTAGAGCGTGTCGTCGGCCTCGATACGGATATCGCTGGCGGCGGCCGCCTCCATCACCTCGGCGCCGGCGATGGCGCGCACATAGACCGTCGGCGCGGCGTCGCGGCTCGTATCATCGGTCGAAACATTCATGGCGCGCTCCTTTTCGAGGGCCTCTTCCAGTTATTAAAAAGGTGGGGTCCGCGCGCGGGAGCGTCAAGGGCCGGGCGGTGGAAGGGGGCCTTGGCCTTAACGGCAAGGCGAGCTCGGGCTGTTCGGGGAAGCACATTTTCTGGACCTGCCCTGGAATCTCGCTGACTGCAGCCCGGACGGGTTTGTGGAGCGCTTCAATGGCAGTTCGGGGGGGTGAGTGTCTGAACGAACACCTGTGCTCTTCGCTCCGAGAGGCCCGCAGGTTGACCGAGGAATGGAGTATCGACTAGAATTTGAAGTCCTGAAGGCCCTGCTCAGCCGGCAAGGGAATGTAGACATTGTGACGGTGTCGGGGTGCGCTAGTTTCAATAAACAGCTTTTTGGCGTCAAAGGGGGAAGCATATGCATTATAAGACGCTTACCATTGGAGCATTCATTGGCGCGGCAATGCTTTTCGCCGGGCCTGCCAGCGCCTTTCAACATCAAACCTATACAAGCTCGAGGGGGTGGGTTGTAGATGTCAGCCCACAGCGAAATGAGGTGTTGTTTTGTCAGATACGCTATCCCGATCCAGCCAATGATTTAGAGTTTAATCTTGTATACACCACTGAACGTCAAGGCTATATGTGGCTTGTTTCAAGTGAATTTGACACCTTTGGTGCGCTTGATGTCGAAATGACGTTGCGTTTTCCAGATGGGCCAATGCTCAACTTGGGAGTTGGAGTCTTGCAAGCGACCGTGGTTGAAATTGCCCTTGATGTAAACGTAATGGATATGGTGCTTCGACATGCTGAAAACGCCGAAACGTTTTACGTCGATATAGACGGGTTGGATTATCCAGTTCGCGGGCTCGACGAGCCAGGTCTCATCACGCGCCTGAATCAGTGCCGCCGCGCCATCGAACGTTGAATGATGGCGGATGACATGGGTACGGGTTGCGGCTGAGGCCGTACCCATTTCCGGGCCACCGGGACTTAGAAAGCCCCCATGTCAGGGCTGGCTGCGTGAGCCCTGACGCCTTTGGTGCATAGCAGGCGCTCTGCCCAGCTTGCCTAAAATACGCTCCCTGATGCACGAGCTTTTAGTGTCAGATATCCGGAGCCCCTTGGGCAAAACGAGGGAGTGTCCAGCCGGGATTTTGAAAACTCGCTGAGATTTGCTCGCACATCGCAGTGGAAAACCGTCCTGGCCCTATCTCCGCCCGTCTGGCAGGTGGTTATGCACTGGCCCATGACCAACGTGTTTGTCTATGCGGCCCTGTCTGAATGCGCGCGGTCCGGGCGAAGGGGAGGCATGCGCCTTGTAAATCTCCAGTCCGCCTGCCCATGGCTCCAGGACGCTTTGAACAGCCTCCCCGTCCATCCACGCCTCGCGCGTATAGGCAGCCAGAAATACTTGGCATACGGTCATGGATCGGAGCCATCTGTGCATTGGCCAGACAGGCCAGCACGGTATTGCTCTCAAGTGGTTTAGCCGGTGGCATAGCGCCCGCACATCTTGACCGTCTCTCGCTGCTATTCAGCCCCAAGCTGATCCGTTCAACACGCAATACCAAGCCGACACGATGTGGGGAAAAGTGTGGGGATGAAATGAAAAAGCCCTGCAAAAACCTAAATAAGTCAGGCTCTTACAGGGCTTATATGGTGGAGCCAGGCGGAATCGAACCGCCGACCTCTTGAATGCCATTCAAGCGCTCTACCAACTGAGCTATGGCCCCGAAACGCCCATGAAGGCGGGCGGGGAGGGACCCCGCCGGATCGAGAGCGCGGACATTAGTCGCGCGCCGCGCCCCGATCAAGCCTGCCCGGCGCCGCCTTGTGCAGCGCCCCGGGAGGCGCTGCAGGCGGGCCGGATGGTCAGGCGTGTCTAGAGATCATCGTCGTCATCATCGGCGATCACGACATCGTCGAGATCGTCATCGTCATCGTCCAGGAGGATGCCGGTATCGTCCTCGTCCTCGTCCAGATCGGCCTCTTCGTCGGAGAAGCCGTCCAGATCCTCGTCGACCGGCGCAGCGGTCTTGGCTTTCACCGGCGCGACCGCATCATCCTCGTCCTCATCCTCGCCCAGATCGATGGGCTCCTCGTCCAGCTCGGGCGCGTCATCGTCCTCGCTGTCCTCGTCGTCATCGGCTTCGACGGCCTCGTCGGCCTCGTCCTCGAGCTCGTCCTCGTCTTCGTCTTCGTCTTCCTTGGCCTTCTTGGGATCAGGCTTGGGCCGGGGCGATTTCTTGGGCGGCGCCTTGATCACCTCCTCTTCGAAGAAGGACAGGGGATATTCCTTGCCAGTGAAAGGGGATACGACCGGGTCCTTGCCCAGATCGTAGAATTTCTTGCCTGTCTCAGGGCAGGTGCGCTTCACGCCGAGATCGGTTTTGGGCACAGGTGTGGTCCTTCAGCGCTGGATGGCGTCTTTAAATCGGCGCGCCAGTTGCCACGTTCGGCGCGCGCTGTCAAAACCCGAATTGAGCTTTTTCCACCCCTTTGACCAGCGCGCCCTCATGACCCCTGACTCTCCGCCTGCAACTGGACCCAGAACCGCCAGTCCCGTCAAGCGTTTGTGCGGAACGCTGGCGGCGGCGCCGGACAAGTCCGTCTCCCATCGCGCACTGATGTTTTCCGCGCTGGCGGACGGCGCCAGCCAAATCTCCAACCTGCTTGAGAGCGCGGACGTGACCGCCACCGCGCGCGCCGTCGCCGCTCTGGGCGCTGACGTGCGCCGCGACGGGCCGGGCGTCTGGACGGTGACCGGGCGCGGGGTCTGGACCAGTCCGGACGGGCCGCTTGATTTGGGCAATGCCGGCACCGGCGTGCGCCTGCTGATGGGGGCGGCGGCGCGCTTTGAGCTGGAGGCGGTGTTTACAGGCGATTCCAGCCTGTCGGCGCGCCCGATGGCCCGCGTGCTTGACCCGCTCGCCCTGATGGGCGCGCGCAGCCAGTCCAGCGGCGGGCGCCTGCCGGTGCGCCTGACCGGCTCAAGCGCGCTGCGGCCCATCGATTACACCCCGCCGGTGGCCTCCGCCCAGGTGAAAAGCGCGATCCTGCTGGCCGGGCTGGGCGCTGACGGCGAGACCATTGTGCGCGAGGCCCACGCCACGCGCGGCCATACCGAAACCATGGCCCCCCTCTATGGCGCCGACATGGAGGCTGAAGCCGACGGCGCCGGCCTGATCGTACGGGTGCGCGGCGGGCGCGTGCTGACGCCCCATGATCTGGCCGTGCCCGGCGACCCGTCCTCGGCCGCGTTTGCGCTGGGCGCGGCGCTGATTACGCCGGACAGCGCGGTCACTTTGACAGGGGTGATGGACAATCCCGCCCGCAACGGCCTTTACGCCGTGCTGCGCGACATGGGCGCGGACCTGACCATGACGCCGGCCGGGACGCGCGCCGGCGAGGCGCTGGTCGATCTGTCCGCGCGTTCGGGCATGCTGACAGGCATCGAGATCGAGGCTGATCGCGCGCCGTCGATGATTGACGAATATCCCATTCTCTCGGTGATCGCGGCGTTCGCTGAGGGAACCACCGTGATGAAGGGCCTGGCCGAATTGCGCGCCAAGGAAAGCGACCGGCTGGCCGCTTCCGCCGCCATGCTCGCCGCCAACGGGGTGCAGGTGGAGCTCGGAGAAGACTATCTGGTGGTCCATGGCTGCGGCGCAGGCGGGGTTCGCGGCGGCGGCGTGGTGGAGACCCGTCATGATCACCGCCTGGCCATGAGCGGGCTGGTCATGGGGCTGGGCGCGCGCGCGCCTGTCAGCGTGGACGATGTGGCCATGATCGCGACCAGCTATCCGGGTTTCTTCAGCGACATGGCCGCCCTGGGCGCGCCGATCGCCTGAGCGGCGCGTCATCACCCCCCGAATCCGGTTCCCAGAGGCGCTGAAAACGCGCTAGCATTCCGTCCGGGCAGGGCTGGGGACGAATGAGATGACTCAAAATGGCGCCGGGGCCCGCGTGCTCCTTGTCGAAGACGATGAACAGGACGCCTTCCTGTTCTCCAAGATGCTGCGCGAGGAAGCCGGCGCGGCCCGGATCGACCGGGCGGTGGAGGGCGGCGCAGCCCTGCAGATGCTGCGTGACGGACCGGCGCCCGACTGCATCGTGCTGGACCTTCGCCTGACCGGGGAGGACGGGTTGTGGCTGCTGGACCGGCTTTTGGAGAACGAGGCGCTGGCGCGCATTCCCGTCATCGTCTTTTCAGGCGATCTGCAGCGCCTGCAGCGCGCCTCCTCCAGCTTCCCCAACGTGGTTTCCTCGGTGCGCAAGCCCGAGACGCTGGAGCAATACCGCGCCGCCCTGGCTATTGTCGCAGCCATCCTGAAAGCGGCGGTGCGCTAGCGGGCGCGTCAGCGCCGGAAGCGTTCCAGCAGGCGGTCGATATAGTCGAGCTCTTCCTGGGGGCGGCCGCGTTCGGCGGCGCGCCGGCGCAGCTCTTCCAGGATGTCGCGGGCGCGCTGGCGCTCGGCCTCGCTGGGCACGGTGGTTTCGCCGTCCAGCCCGCCCTGGCCCCGGCCCAGAGGATCTGAGCCCTCTGCCTCGCCCGCCGCTTCGCGCTCCAGCGCCTCGGCGGCTTCACGCGAGGCTTCGCGCAGGGCGCGCAGGGCCTCGTCCTGATCGCTGAGCGCACGCTCCCCGTCGCCCGCCCGCAAGGCGCGCTCGGCGGCGTCCATGGCGCGCCGGGCCGCGTCCAGAGCCTCGCGTGCGCGCTCGCCCGGCGCCAGCGCCAGCGCGTCTTCAGCCGCATCGAGCCGGTCGCGCAGGGCGCCCTGGCGCTGCGCCAGATCATTGAAATCCGGCGCTCCCGGCTCGCCGGACGGCGCGCCGCCATCCTGGCTGCCGCCGTCCGCGTCGGGAGCATCGCCGCCGGGACGGTCGCCCGGGCCTGCGTCCGCGCCGGGCGGACGGGCCGGAGACGGGGCCTGCCCGTTCCCGGAGCCTTCGCGCTCACGCTGGAAGGTGTCCTCGGTCAGGCCGCGTTGTTCACCGATGGCTTCGGACAGCTCCTCGAGGGCCTCGCGCAGGGCGCGCGCCATCGGGCTGTCAGCGCCCTCGCCGCGTCCGCCTTGGGCCAGGGTCAGCTGCATGTTGCGCAACAGCTCGGCCAGCTGGGCCAGCGCCTGGCGCGACCCGCTGGCGTCGCCCAGCTCGGCGGCCTCGCGGATGGCGTCCAGCAATTCCTGCAGGGCGTTGGCGTCCATGCCGCTCATGCCGCCCGCCGCCCCGCCCTCGGCGAAGCGCCCGGCCTCGGCGGCCTCGCGGGCGAGCGCCTGCATATAGACCTGAACGGCGCGCTCGAAGGCGTCGAACAGGGCGGACAGCTCAATGGGATCGGCGCCGCGCGCCAGCGCGTCCATCAGCGCCTCCTCGGCGGCCCGCAAGGCTTCTTCGGCGTCGGCCAGGCTGCCCAGCTCGGCGCGCAGGGCGATCTGCCAGAGGTCTTCATCCAAATGGGACAGGGCCGGCAGCTCGCGCGCCAGGCGCACCTCGCGCAGGGCGGTGCGAAGGCCCATCCACACCACGGCGTCATCGAAATAGCGGTGGGGCGCGTCGCTGACCGCATCCAGCGCCAGCGCCAGGCGCTGCACCCCGGCCGGGGCGCGCTCGATGCGCCGGTCGGGCTGGTCGTCCAGGAACGCCCCCGCCAGCGTCAGAACGGAAGCTGTTTCGGGCATCGGGGCGTAGCCGTCCGCCACGCTCAGGAAGCGCCGGCGTTCGGACGCCACGGCGCGCGCAAGCGGGTTGAGGAACACGCGCTGGGGCAGGGTCAGGGCGATCTCGCCCGATTGCCCGCGCTGGCCGATGGCGTCATAGGCGGCCACGCGCGCCGTCACGCGTTCGCCCGCCAGGGCATGGCGCGACAGATCGAGGCGGACGCGCTTGAGGCCGTCCTCGCCCGCCTCAGAGATGGCGCCGGGCGGGACCTCCACGCGCTCGCGCGCGCCGCCCGTCTCGGGCGCAAACTCGAAGGTCAGCGTCTCGACGCCGTAATCATCCTCGGCGTAGATCTCCAGCACCAGCCGGCCCTGGGCGTCGCCGGCGGGCTCAGCGGCCAGGCGCACCTGGGGCGGGCGGTCCTCGATCAGGGTCAGGCTCACCCGCTCGCGCAAGCCGCCGGCGCGGATCAGGATCTCGCCGTCTTCATCAGGCGTGATGCGCAGCTGGCGCACATCGCGCGACAATTCCTCCATCTCTGACGGGGCGCCGTGCACTGACGGCGCGCGCGAGAGCCCGGCGATGCGCACGGCCAGCACCGAGCCTTCCGGCGCGCGCGCCTCGCGCCGGTCGCGCAGATACATCACCGGACGCCCGGTATAGGCGGGCGGTTCGATCCACATTTCCACGCTCGCGCCCAGCGCCGATCCGCCCGCCAGCGGACGCGGGGCGAAGGCTTCGGTGAGGCGCGGACCGGCGAGATCTCCGGCCAGGAACACGCCGCAGACCAGCACGATCATGGCTGACAGGCGCAGACCCATCGGGTCCATCGCCGCCCAGGCCGCGCGGGGGCGCCGCGCGCGGGCGGCGCTGAGGCGGGCGGCCATGCGGTCGCGGTGGGCTTGCCACCAGGCGTCCTCGCCGCGGCGCACGGGCGCATCGCGCAGGGCCTCGATGGGGCGCCCCTGAAGTCCGGAATCAGCTTCCACCCGGCGCTCGGCCTCGGCGGCGGTGGGCAGGCGCAGGCTGCGCGCAGCCCGCATCGCGCCCCACACACCAGCGATCGCCAGCAAAGTCAGCGCAATTATCCGCCAGGGATCGCCCAGACGCTCGAAGGCGCCGAAAACAGCCAGCATGAGATAGACCGCCAGCGCCGCCAGCGGCGCGGCCAGCACCGGTGCTGCGCGCTCCCACAGGAGCGCGGCGCGGGCGGTCGCGATCTGGGCCGCCAGGCGGCGCTCGGCGCGTGTCATGGCGTGCAAGGTAATGGTTCGGCGCGGATTTTACACATGACAAACTCAGCCCGGACACAGGCCGGTTCCTCCGGGGGCGCCCGTGCGGCTTGAAGGGCCGCGCCGCGCCCGGCACAGTCGCGTCATGAACCCTGTGCACCCCGTCCTGATCGCCTGTTCCTTGCTCTGGCTCGCTGGATGCGCGGCGGCCAACCCGTTCGCCGATCCGCGCGATCAGGTGTTCCGCGTCACGTCCGACATGCCGGTGCCGCCCAATGTGGAGCGCGCCGCCGATGCGTCGGGCTGTTCGGGGGCGCAGCTCAGCGCGGTGGAGGCGCGTCTGCCCGATTATCCGGCCCGGGGCTGGTCGCGCGGCCTGCAGGGCTGGGCGGTGGTGCAGTTCGACGTGCGTGAGACCGGTGTGACCGATCAGGTGCGCGTGGCGCGCGGCGTGCCTGGCGGCAGCTTCAACCGGGAGGCTGAGCGCGCGGTGCGCGACTGGCGTTTTGCGCCGCTGGAGCCGGGCGCGCGCCTGACCGGGTGCGTGGTGCTGTTCGAATTCACGCAAGGCCTGGTGCGCGTGCGCTGAGCCAGCGCGACTGCCCCGTCGCATCGCGATTCACCTTCCGGTAAGATGTGATTCGCAAGAGGCCCGCCCGTCCGGGCGCGGCCGGCCAGTTTCGGGGGCGCCAGAACGCATGACGGACGCCGAGCCGATCCAGCTCGCCACGCTGATCGTCACCGGAGGCGCGGTGGCGTTCGCTGTCTCGGCGGGCGTGTGGGCCTTCCGCATGACCACGGGCGCGCGCGCCGCGCGGTCCGACTGGCGTGCGAAGATGGCCCGGCTGGAAGACCGGCTGGAGCGCGCCGGCGGCGTGCTCGGCGCTCACCCCGGCCTGATCCTCGTCTGGGATGCCCCGCCCGACCCGGACGCCCCCGACTGGGGCTGTCCGGGCATTTACGGGTCTCCTGAAGCGCTGGCGTCCATGGTGCAGTTCGCCGATCTGGGCCAGGGCGCGGCGGCCAGCGGCGACGCCGGGCGCTAAATTCTCGCCGGGATCGCTGATTTCGAAGCGCGCAGCGCGCGCGGCGATACCGTCACAATGCGCCAGCGCCTGCGCCGGCTGATGGAGACCGGCCAGGGCTTTTCCCTGACCATCGCCGGACCGTCAGGCCGGGTGCTGGAAGCTGACGGGCGCGCCGCCGGGCGCCAGCTTGTGGTCTGGCTCACCGACGCCACCATTCGCGAGCTGGAGGAGGCCGGGCTCAAAGGCCGGCTGGAGGAGGCGCGCCGTCCGGCGGAAGTCGATCCGGCGGCCTGTCTCGACATGGTTGCGCGCAGCCCGGGGCCGGCCTGGCGCATGAACGCGGCCGGACGCCTGGTCTGGGTCAACCAGGCCTATGCCGATGCGGTGGAGGCCGACAGCCCGGCCGATGCGGTGGAGCGCCAGATCCTGCTGGAGCCGGGTCTTGCCGAGCAGACCCGCGAGGCGCTCAAGGCCGGGTCTGCGCGCCAGAGCGTGCGCGGCGCCGTGGCCGGCGGCGAGCGGCGCATCCTGGCCTTCCATGTCTATCCGGTGAGCGGCGGGGCGGCGGGCTTCGCCGTGGACGTCACCGACGGGGAAGAGGCCAAGGCCGCGCTCAAGCGCTTCCGCCAGGCTCACGACCAGACCCTCAACCACATGGCCGAGGCGGTGGCCATTTTCGACCGCGCCAAGCGGCTGGTGTTCTACAATCAGGCCTTCGTGCGCCTGTTCGCGCTGGAAGAGGCGATGCTCAACGAGCGCCCGGCCCATTCGGCGCTGCTGGACCGGCTGCGCGCGGCGCGCCGCCTGCCCGAGCAGGAGGATTACGCGCGCTGGAAGGCCGGCGAGCTGGCCCTCTATGAAGCCCAGCCCGGCGCCGACATGCCTGACGAGCTGTGGACCCTGCCTGACGGGCGCATGCTGCGCGTGGCGCGACAGCGCCATCTGATGGGCGGGCTGTTGCTGATCTTCGAGGACATGACCGACCAGCTCGCCCTGCAGGCGCGCTACAACACGCTGATCAAGGTCCAGCGCGCGACGCTGGACAAGCTGCACGAGGCGGTGGCGGTGTTCGGCTCGGACGGCAAGCTCAAGCTGCGCAACGCCGCGTTCGAGACGCTCTGGGGCTTGGACCCGGACGGTCTGGACGAGGCGGGCTTTGACGCGGTGGCCGAGTCGTGCATGGCGCTCTACCCCAATGCCGACGCCTGGAAGTCGCTGAAGGCGCGCATCACCGATCCGAGCCCGGAGGCGCGCACGCCCGTGGCCGGCGAGATCAGGCGCACCGACCAATCCGTGCTGACCTGGCTGACCCGGCCCCTGCCCGACGGCGCCACGCTGATCGCCTGGGACGACATCACCGATTCGCGGCGTGTCGAGGCGGCCCTGCGCGACCGGGCCGAGGCGCTGCAGGAATCGGAAAAGATCAAGACCGGGTTTGTGGAGCACGTCAGCTATCAGCTGCGCACGCCCCTGACCACGATCCACGGCTATGCCGACCTGCTGGCGGGCGGGTTCGCCGGCGAACTCAGCGAGCGTCAGAGCGACCATATCACCGCTATCCAGCAGGCCTCCAGCCAGCTGGGCAAGCTGATCGACGACATTCTCGACATCGCCGCCATTGATGCGGGCCAGCTGGAGCTTGAGCTGGGCGATGTGCGCCTGGATGCGCTGGTGGCTGACACGGCCGAACTGATCGCCACGCGCGCCGAGCACGCAGGCGTGCGTGTGGCGATCAGTACGGATGCGGATCTGCCGACCGCGCGCGCGGACGCCAAGCGGCTCAAGCAGGTGCTCTACAATCTGCTCACCAACGCGCTCGATCACGTCCAGCCGGGCGGGCAGGTGGAGGTGGGCGCAGGCGCAGGCGAGGACGACGTCACCTTGTGGGTCAGCGATGACGGGGCGGGCATCGCGGCCGAGCGCCAGGCCCACGTGTTCGAACGTTTCGAACGCGGCGAGGGCGGCGGCGCGGGGCTCGGCCTGGCGCTGGTCAATGATATCGTGCGCCTGCATGGCGGCTGGGTGGCGCTGGAGAGCGCTCCGGGCGAAGGCACGCGCGTGACCTGTCACCTGCCGCTGATCGCAGACGCGGTTGCGGCCGCGCCCGAGCTGGACCTGCCCGCACGCGAGGGCGGAGAATCCGCCTGAGGGCGGTGAAAGAATACCGTTTCGAGAGCGCCCGCTAAGCGTTAGCCTCTCAGTGCAGATGGGGAGACGCACGCTATGAAACCGGTCAGATCACGCCTGTGCAGCCATGTCATGGCCGGTTGGCTGGCCGTCTGCCTGGCTCTGGGCCTTATGGCGATGACGGCGGACGGGGCGCAGGCTGATGCGCGCGAGACGCGCCTTGAGACACATTCTGCTGACCGCCCTCTGACCTTGCCGCGCGGGTTTTCCCGGACGCCGGGCGCGCGCGACTATGACCGCCTGCTCTCCAGCTTGCAGCAGCAGCGCAAACCCGATCCGCGCCGCCCTGACAACGGCCGGCGCACGGCGACCGGCCCGCTGGGGACGTATACAGGCGATGACAGCTGCCGCTGGGCCAATGACAGGGAGTGCGACGAGCCGGGCATCGGCACCGGCGCGTGTCCGGCGGGCACCGATTACTCCGATTGCTGGCGCATCGCGACCGGGCTGGAGGACGATTCCTGCCGCTGGGCCAATGACGGAGAATGCGACGAGCCGGGCATCGGCACCGGCGCGTGCACGCAAGGCACCGACAGCACCGATTGCGGCGACATGACCGGGTTGCGCTTTCGCACTGACAGCTGCGAGTTCGCTTTCAACGGCATATGCGAGGAGCCCGAGATCGGCACCGGCCGGTGCGAGCCGCGCACCGACCGCGCCGACTGCTTCGGCCGCGAGCGTCCGCTGACCATCAATGATCACTTCTTTGGCCATGATGACCGCGTGCTGATGGATACCGGCGAATTTCCCTGGTCGGTGATCGGCCGGATCCGCTTCGAAACGGGCAGCCAGTGCACCGCCTCGCTGGTGGCGCCCAACGTGCTCGCCACCGCGGCGCACTGCGTCAGCGATGACGGCCGGATCCGGCCTTCCGGGCGGTTCGAGACCGGCGACGGCCTGCCCGGCGGCGCCCGCGCCGCGCGCGTGGTCGATGTGCTGCTCGACCCTTTGTGGGATGAAAGGCAATTCACGGCCGGTAATGATCTGGACGGGACCGACTGGGCGCTCCTTCGTATCGACACGCCGCTGGGCGACGAGCTCGGCTATCTCCATCCCATGGGCCTGGCCGAGGCGAGCCGCGACCCCCGGGCCGCAGACGTGAGGCTGCGCCAGGCGGGCTATTCCTGGGATACCGGCGACAATCTGTCAGGCAACGAGTCCTGCCGCGTCCTGGAGGCCATGAACGACAACACGATGTCGCATAATTGCGACACCACGCGCGGCGATTCCGGCTCGCCCTTCATGGTCGAGGCGAACGGGCGCTGGCATGTGGTGGCGGTGGATTCCAATTTCCGCAGGAATCCGGACGGGCCGATGATCTATATCGCCGCGCGCGCCGACAGGTTCGCGCCGCTGGTGGACGATTTCGCCGCCGGCCGCATCGGTCAGGGGGGCCTGCGTCCGCGCGGCCCTGGCAAGCCTGAGGCGCTGAAGCCCGTCAAGCACTGAGGCGCTGGTCCGTTTGCCAAAACGTTACGCGCGCCCGATAAGACGGGGACGCGCCGCCGGATGCGGCGGCCAGATGCGATGGAGCCGTCATGCAGATCTTTCTCGACACCGCCGATATCGAAGCGATCGCGGCGCGCGCCCATTCAGGCCTGGTGGACGGCGTGACCACCAATCCGTCGCTGATCGCAGCGTCCGGAGCGGACATATTCGAGCGCATTGGCGAGATTTGCGCCGCCGTGGACGGGCCGGTCAGCGCCGAGGTGGTGGCCACTGATTTCGACGCCATGCTGGCCGAGGGGCGCAAGCTGGCGGCCATCGCGCCCAATGTGGTGGTCAAGCTGCCGCTCACCACCGACGGCCTCAAGGCCTGTCACATCTTCGCGGGCGAGGTCGTTCAGACCAATGTCACGCTGTGCTTTTCCATCAATCAGGCCCTGCTCGCGGCCAAGGCGGGCGCCAGCTATATCTCGCCGTTTGTGGGCCGGGTGGAGGATATGGGCGGGGACGGGCTCGACCTCCTGATGGGCATTCGCGAGGTCTATGACCATTTCGGCTATGAAACCGAGCTGCTGGCGGCGTCCTTGCGCTCGCCCGCCCATGTGGAATCAGCCGCGCGGGTGGGGTGCGACGTGGTGACCATCCCGCCCAAAGTGTTCGATCAGATGATCTGCCATCCGCTGACCGATAGCGGGCTGGAGGCGTTTCTGGCCGACTGGAAGAAGACCGGGCGCAAGGGGCTGGCGTAGGGGCCGCCCTCATGAGCGCCGCCTGATCAGGACGCCATGCGATCATGGCAGATCGCCTTGAGCTCGCGATGCAGGAAATCAAACACCATCTTTATGCGCCGGCTGGTCTTCAGCTCGCGGTGCGTGACCAGCCACATTGAACGAACCATCATGTGATCAGGCAATACCCGCTCCAGAGCCGATTCGGCATCGCCCATCATGTCCATGGCCGTCACAATGCCGACGCCGCTCTTGGCAAGCTCCCAGTGCACAAGATGGCTTTCCGCACGAACCGGAAAGTTGCGCGCGGTGAGATTGAACCCGAGATCATTGAGGTAATTGCGATAAACGCCGCTATCATCAAAGTCGATAAAATCAGCCCGGCTCAGATCGTCCCTGCTCCGGGGACGGCCAATTCTGTCAAGGTATCCGGGCGATGCATAAAACCGGGTCGCGACATCACCCACCTTCCTGGCGATCAGGTCAGGCTGCGCCGGGGTGAATTCAGGCTGTGTCGATTTGTAAGCGCGGAAGGCGATGTCGGCTTCACGGCGCCGTAAATCGCTTGTGCTGTTTGATGCGACGATCTCGATCTCGATCCCCGGTTCCTGCCGGCGCAATTTCTCGATGATCGGCGGCAGCGCATGTCCTGCGAAAATTTCGCCGGCGGAAATACAGACATTGCCCTCAATCGACTGAGACTGCCCCGACGCGGTCAATGACGCCCGGGCCGCCGCATCGCGCATGGCGCGGGCATGCTCCAGCAGCTCGTGCCCGCCTGGCGTCAATGTCAGCCTGGCGCCAATACGTTCGAACAACGCCACGCCAAGCTCCTCCTCCAATGCGGAGACGTGCCTGCCAAGCGTGGGCTGTGAGCTGCTCAAAGCGCGCGCCGCCGCTGACAAGGACCCTTCTTCAGCGGTCACCAGAAACGCCCGCATCCGGTTCCAGTCAAATTTGACAGACTTCCAATCCATTCAACAATGAATAATCAACATGCAGAAATTGTCAATTTTCATTCATATAAGAATGAGCATGATCGACGAAGGAACGAAAGCGCCTGACGGCATAAATCTAATGTGGTTGGCGAAGGATCGGGGTGAGCCATGAGCAATAAAACCAAATCATCAATTGAGAAAATCCGCGTCGCGGCGCCGGTGAAGCTGTCCTTGTTGTGGGCTTCATTGATGGCTTTATATATTTACAATGATTATATTGCCATGTTTGTTCCAGGTATGATTGAGATGATGTCGGCCGGATCGATGGGGCCGCTTGGGGAGGCGACGGATTTGACGCTGCTCATGGTCGCAGTCGTCATGACCATACCGGCCAGTATGGTTTTTTTATCCTCGATATTGCCGTCGAACGTCTCTCGATCATTGAACCTGATCATTGGGCCAGTTTACACTGTTATCGCAGTGCTAACGCTTTTCGGGTCGGCGCTATTCTATCAGTTTATAGTGTTGATCGAAATTATAGCGACGCTTCTCATCATTTGGATTGCTGCGCGTTGGCCAAAGCAACACTTTGAGCCAGCGAAGCCGGACCATGCGTAAGCACCCGGTTGTGCGCGGCTTGGTTCCCGGCGAATGCGTGATGGTTTCATTCATCCGGCTTGAGCCGGGCAACGCTGCCATTGCGAGGGAGTGGGGTGGTCTGGCGCCGCCTCACGCTTCTCCCAGCGTGCGCCCGATGGCCAGAAAGCGTTCGCGGCGGCGCTTGCGGATCTCGGCGGCGTCGAGGCCGTCGAGGCTGGAGAGCGCGCTTTCGATCGCATCGCCGACCCGCGCAATCGTGCCGGCCCGGTCGCGATGGGCGCCGCCCAGCGGTTCGGGAATGATGGAATCGATGATCTTGAGCTCGATCAGATCCTGGGCCGTGATCTTCATGGCCATGGCCGCATCGCGCGCCTTGGCGCCGTCGCGCCACAGGATCGAGGCGCAGCCTTCCGGCGAGATCACCGAGTAGATCGAATGCTCCAGCATGATCACGGTATTGGCAGACGCCAGCGCCACCGCGCCGCCCGATCCGCCTTCGCCTGTGATCACAGAGATGAGCGGCGTGCCCAGCGTCAGGCAGCGCTCGGTGGAGCGGGCGATGGCTTCGGACTGGCCGCGCTCTTCCGCGCCCACGCCGGGATAGGCGCCGGCGGTGTCCACCAGCGTGATCACGGGAAGGCCGAAACGCTCGGCCAGGTCCATAAGGCGGATAGCCTTGCGATAACCCTCCGGCCTCGCCATGCCGAAATTGTGCTTGATGCGGGTCTGGGTGTCGTGGCCCTTCTCGTGGCCCATGATCACCGCGGGACGGCCCTTGAACCGGCCCGTGCCGCCAACAATGGCGCAGTCCTCGCCAAAGCGCCGGTCGCCGCTGAGTTCTTCGAAATCACTGACCAGCGCGTCGAGATAGTCGCGCAGGTGCGGGCGCTCGGGATGGCGCGCGACCTGGGTTTTGCGCCAGGCGTCGAGTTTTGAATACAGGGTCTTGAGCTGCTCGGCCGATTTCTGGCGCAGCTTGGCGACTTCCTCGGCCGCGTCAGGCGCATCGTCGCCATTGCGGGCGAGCACGCCCTGCAATTCCTCGATCTTGGCGTCGAGCTCGGCGATGGGGCGTTCGAAGTCGAGATAAGTGCGTGTCGGATCCGACATGAGCCGTCCTGGAAAGGCGTGTCACAGTGATGAAGGTGCAAACTAGAGCCGCCCCGCGCCGGGCGCAATCATGCGGCGCGGCGCGTCTTCACTCGCGCTTTCGCGCCAGCGGATGGGCGTCGTGCACGAGGCGCGTCAGGCGCTCTTCGAGCACATGGGTGTAGATCTGCGTGGTGGACACGTCCGCATGGCCCAGCAGCAGCTGCACGCTGCGCAGATCCGCGCCATGGGCGAGCAGATGGGTGGCGAAGGCGTGGCGCAACACGTGCGGGCTGATCTGTTGCGGATCCAGCCCGGCGGCCAGCGCGATCTCTTTGAGAATCTGGGCGAAACGCTCGCGGGTGAGATGGCCGGCGGCCCCGGTGCGCGAGGGGAAGAGATAGCGCTCGGCGCGTGAACGCGACGGCGCGGCCTTGCCCGGCAAGTGGGCTGACCGCACAGCCTTGTAAGCGGCGACCGCTTCCAGCGCGGCGTCGGTGAGCGGGACCAGGCGCTCGCGCCCGCCCTTGCCGGTCACGATCAGGCAGCGCTCGGCGCGGGCGAAAGCCGCCAGCGGCAGGCCGACCAGCTCGCTGACCCGCAAGCCCCCTGCATACAGGATCTCCATCAGCGCGCGCGCCCGCACGCCATTGGCGCCCTCAAGCTCGCCGGCGGCGGCGAACAGCGCGTCGACATCGGTCTCGCTGAGCACTTTGGGCAGGGCGCGCGCGCGCTTCGGGCCGGTCAGGCCCGCTGCGGGGTCGTCGGCGCGCAGTCCCTCCTTGAGGAGGAAGCGGTAAAAGCGCTTGAGGGCGGACAGCCGGCGCGCTGTGGTGGCCGGGGCCAGACCGTCGCGGGCGAGGCCGGCCAGCAGGGCTTCGAGCTCGGGCGTTCCGGCTTTTTCCAGGGTTGCGCCGCGGGCGGCCAGGCGCGCGGCGGCGTCCTCCAGATCGCGCCTGTAGGCGTCCAGCGTGTTGCGCGCCGCGCCGCGCTCGGCGGCCATCATGTCGAGAAACAGCGCAATGACGCGCGCGCTCACGCCGCCTCTTCCAGGATCAGCTCCAGCACAAACCGCAAGGCCTCGATGCGCAAGCCCGCCCGGTCCAGCGCCAGCGCCGCGCCGGCGCAGGCTTCGGGATCGCGCCCGCCCTGCTCAAGCAGGCGCGCGGCGTGCAGCTGGGTCTCGCCCTTGGCGCCCGCCACCGCGGCCAGCAGGGCCGGGACGATCAGCGGCGCGGGCGCGTCGGGATCGCGGATCAGCCCGGTCATGGCGGTGCGTATGGCGGCCTGATCGGGCGCGCCCAGCGCGCTCAGCGCGGCGGCCTGGCACAGGCGGGCGGGGCTGGGCGATTCCATGCGCGCAGCCAGCAGCGCCTCGAACCCGCCTCCTGTGATCTCGCCCGTGGCTGCGGCGCGCGCAAAATCGAGCGCCACCATTACGCCGGGCGCAGGCGGGGTCCAGTCAACGTCCGGTTCGGGATTGGCTGCGGCCGGGGGCGGCGCAGCGCCAAATCCGTTTTCGTACCCTGTTTCGTATTCGTCGTCGAAGCTCAGCCAGGGCGCGCCCTGGAAGGGGGAGGCGGCGCGCGGCGGCCCGCGCATCAGCGCCTCGCGCCAGGCGTCGGCGGCGATAATGTCGTCAGCCGCCAGCGCCGCCAGCATGAAGCGGGCTCCGTGGGCGAGCGTGTCGGCGGTGATCGGGATTTCAGCCACCTCGATGCCGTAGGCGCTGGCGGTCTCCACGAACACGCCCTCGCGCGCCGCGTCAGCCAGCGCGATGGCGAGCGCTTCGGCGGCGATCTCCCGGTCGATATCCTGCTGGATCAGCGCGCCCAGCGCGGCGGCGCGCAGAGCGCCTTCCAGCGCTTCGGCCGCTTCCAGCGCTTCGCCCAGATCCTCTGGCAGGCGCACGCTTTCTCCGGTGCGCTCCGCGGCGCGGAGCAGCCAGCGCGGCGCGGTCTCGCCGGGCGTGATGCGGGTGTCAGGGGCCAGAAATTCAGCCATGGCCAGCTGCAGACCGCTCATCGGCGCCGCGTCCCCGGGCAGGTCCCGGCCCAGCACCAGGGCATCAAACAGGCGTTCAAAAGACGGATTGTCCGACTGGGCGCGCGCCAGTTCGGCGCTCAGCTCGGCGGCGGCGGTCTGGCCGGCGAAGGCCTGACAGGCGGCGCGCGTACGCAGCCAGTAGGCGCTCTCGCGCCCGCGGATCAGGGTCTCGGCGATGCGGCAGCCCTCGTCGCGGCGGCCGAGCGCGAACGCGGTCTCGGCGTAGAGGCGCGACAGGGCGGGCGATTCATTGGTGCGCGGCGTGCGCGACAGGAGGGCGTAGACCGGCTCGGCGCGTCCGGCCGACAGCGCCCGGCCAGCGCGCATGGCCGCCAGTTCGGCGTCGCTGCGGGCACCTTGCGGCGGCTCGCCGGCGCTCAGAAGCGCCCGCACCGCCAGGCGCGCGGCTGCAGGCGAGCGCCAACCCGGGCCGGCGCTTTCGGGCAGTGTTTCGAGAAGGGCGCGCAGCGCGCGCGCGTCGCCTGACGACCAGACATCGCGCTCCAGCGTTCCGCCGGGCGCCCCGATCTCGAACGGATCGGCCACCGCCAGTTCGCTCACCTCCACGGGGCGGGGGGCGGGCGACTGGGCCGCAGCCAGAGGCGCGGCCAGCGCCAGCGCCAGGATGCCTGCCGGCAGGCTAGAGACCCAGCTCATCGCCCACCTCGACGCGCATTTCCTGCGGCTCGGGCGCGCCGGATTCGGCCATCACCAGCAACAGCCCCAGCACGCCCCCGGCGATGATTACCGCCGCCGTCAGTCCGATCAGCCATCCCCGCATTACGCGCCGACTCCCTCGCTTGAGCATTCAAGGTCCTATAATGCAGGAGATTGGGGCGTTTTCCAGACACGGCGCGCCGATTGCCGCACGTGGGCGCGCTGGCGTATACCCTTGGGCATGAAGCATCCCGATCCCCTGCGCGCCCTGACACGCCCCGTCGTTCTGGTTGGGCTGATGGGCGTGGGCAAGACGACGGTCGGGCGCCGCCTGGCCGCACGCCTGAGCCGTCCCTTCGTTGACGCCGACGAGGAGATCGAGGCTGCCGCCGGCCGCGCCATTGCAGAGATTTTCGCTGATTTCGGCGAGGCCGCTTTCCGCGATGGCGAACGCCGGGTGATCGCCCGCCTTTTGGAAACCCCGTCTCCTATCGTGCTGGCGCTGGGCGGCGGCGCGTTCGTCCAGGACGAGGTGCGCGCCCTGGTGCGCGAACGGGCCATCTCGGTCTGGCTGCGCGCCGATCTGGACACGCTGATGAGCCGCGTGTCGCGCCGGCCCGGCGTCCGGCCGCTTTTGCAGGGCGAGGACCCGCGCGCAGTGATGGCCCGGCTGATGGAAACGCGCGAAGAGGCCTATGCCCAGGCCGACATTGTTGTGGACAGCGATGCAGGCTCCCATGACATCACCGCCATGCGCGTGATGGACGCGCTTGCAGGCTGGCTGGAAGAGGCGCGTTCATGAGCCTGATCACCGTCCCCGTGGCGCTGGGCGCGCGCAGTTATGACGTGCTGATCGGCGCGGACGCGCTGGAAGCCGGCGCGGCGCGCCTGCCAGCTTTCTGCCCGCGCGGGCGCGCTCTGATCGCTGCAGACCGCGCGGCTTTCGCCGCCCATGGCGAGCGCCTGCTGGCGGCCGTGAAAGCTGCGGGCCTGACGCCGCTGGTGCGCGAGATAGAGGGCGGGGAAAGCGCCAAGACCTGGGCGGGGCTGGAAGCCCTGACCGGCTGGATGCTTGACCAGAACATGGAGCGCGGCGAGGCGCTGATCGCGTTTGGCGGCGGCACGGTCGGCGATCTCGCCGGGTTCGCCGCTGCGGTGATGAAGCGCGGCTGCGCGTTCGTGCAAATCCCCACCACGCTCTTGGCCCAGGTGGACAGCTCGGTGGGCGGCAAGACCGGCATCAACACCCGCCAGGGCAAGAATCTCGCCGGCGCGTTTCATCAGCCTGCGCTTGTGATCGCCGACACCGGCGTGCTCGCCACCTTGCCTGCGCGCGAGATCCGCGCGGGTTACGCTGAAGTCGTCAAGGCCGGGCTGATCGCCGGCGCGGACCTGTTCGCGCGGCTGGAGGCGCTGGGTCCGCAGGCGCTAGACGGCCCCGATCTGGTGCGCGCGATTGCTGACGCGGTGGCGTTCAAGGCGCGCATTGTGGCCGAGGACGAGCGCGAGCGCGGCGTGCGCGCCCTGCTCAATCTGGGCCATACCTTCGCCCACGCCTTCGAGGCTGAGGCGCGCAAGGGCGAACTGATCCATGGCGAGGCGGTGGCCGCCGGTCTGGTGCTGGCGTTTCGCTACGCCGTGCGGCGGGGGCTGTGCCCGCCTGCAGACGCGGCGCGCGCTGAGGCCCATATCGCGGCGGCGGGCCTGCCCGCGCGCATCGCCGATTTGCCTGGCGGGCCGTATGATGCGGCCCGGCTGGTCGGGCGCATGGGCTCGGACAAGAAGAATGCCGGCGGGGCCATCACGCTGGTGCTGGCGCGCGCCATCGGGGCGGCCGAGCTGGCGCCGGGCGCGGATCCGGCCGATCTGACCGCCTTCCTGGCGCAGGAGATCGTGCGATGAGCATCGAACTGGACCCCTGGATGATCTGGGCTGGCGGCGGCATTCTCGTCCTGCTGGGCTTTTCCGCTTTCTTCTCCGGATCGGAGACGGCGCTGACCGCCACGTCGCGCGCGCGCATGCTGGCGCTTGAGAAGGAAAAGGATCACCGCGCCGCGCGGGTGAACCGGCTGATCGCCGACCGAGAAAGCCTGATCGGCGCGATCCTGCTGGGCAATAATCTGGTCAACATCCTGGCCTCGTCCATCGCGGCGGTGCTGTTCCTGAGCTTGTTCGGCGATGCCGGCGTGCCCATCGCCACGCTGGTGATGACGCTTCTGGTGCTGATTTTCGCCGAAGTGCTGCCCAAGACCTACGCCCTGTCCAATCCCGACCGCATGGCGCTGGTGGTGGCCTGGCCGCTGCGCATATTCGTGTTCCTGTTCGCGCCCGTTGTGGGGACGGTGCAGACCCTGGTGCGCGCCACCCTGCGCCTGATCGGCGCGCGGGTGGAAGGTCCGGTGCTGTCGGCCCACGAGGAGATAAGGGGCCAGATCGATTTGCATCACCAGGAGGCCTCGCTGGTGAAGACCGACCGCGACATGCTCGGCGGCGTGCTGGATCTGCGCGAGCTCAGCGTGGTGGACATCATGATCCACCGCAAGAACCTGATCATGCTCGATTTCGACGCGCCCAACCGGGACATCGTGGAAACCGCGCTGAACAGCCCGCACACCCGGTTGCCGCTCTACAAGGGCGACCCGGAGAACATTGTCGGCGTGCTGCATGTGCGCGACCTGGCGCGGGCCCTACACCAGGCCGGCGGCGACCCGGACGGGCTCGATATCGCGGCCATCATGCGCGAATCCTGGTTCGTGCCGGAAACCACCCAGGTCCAGGACCAGCTGGCGGCCTTCCGCACCAAGCGCGAGCATTTCGCCCTGGTGGTCGATGAATACGGCGCGCTGATGGGGGTGGTCACCCTTGAGGATATTCTCGAAGAGATTGTCGGCGACATCGAGGACGAGCATGACGTGACCGTGGCCGGCGTCACCCCGATGGCCGACGGCTTCGTGCTGGTGGACGGGGCCACCCCGATCCGCGACGTCAACCGGGCGCTGGACTGGAGCCTGCCTGACAGCGAGGCGGTGACCATCGCCGGGCTGGTGATCCACGAGGCCCAGACCATCCCCGAGACCGGGCAGGTGTTCCGCTTTCACGGCGTGCAGTTCGAGATCCTCGAACGCAAGCGCAACCAGATCACACGCCTGCGCGTCAGAGCGGACCGCGGGGAGCCGGACGCTGCGCTTTGACCGTCCCGGTTTAGCTTGGCTAAACCGGGCTGCAAGGCCGGCTGGGGTTGTCCGGGTTGTCAGGGCGGCTAGCTGTTGGCGCAAGCCGAACCCTATGGAGACTGCATCATGCGCCTTGCCCTGCCCGCCCTCGCCCTGTTGATACTGGCCGCCTGCAGCGGCCCGCAAGGAGACCGCGCCGTGGAACGCCCGATCATTCCAGCCGATGCGCCTGTGACCGCGCCTGAGGATTCCTATGCTGCGGCCCCGCCGGCCATGGCCGCGCTGGATGCGGCTTTCGAGGCCGCCGCCCGCGATGACAGGCGCGTGGCCGCGATCTTCGGCGGGGACTGGTGCCCTGATTGCCGCATTTTCGCAGGCATGCTGGAGATCCCGGAACTGGCCGCCTTCCTGGACCGCCATTTCGTGATCGTGAAGATCGACGCCGAGCGCACGGGCGAACTCAATGCCGATGCGCTGGCCCGTTATGGATATGAAGGCCGGCTGGAGGGTTACCCCACGGTCGTCGTCACCACGGCTGACGGGGTGGTGATCAACCGGGCTGCGGCGGCTGAATGGCGCACGGCGCGCGAGCGCTCGCCCCAGGACGTGGCCGACTGGTTCCATGCGCTTGTGACGGCGCCGGCGCCTGATGAAACCGACCGCGTGGCGGTGCGTTCGGGCGGGGCGTGATGGAGATCGCCTACGCCGAGATACACGCCTTTCCCGACGGTGAGCGGCCCCATACCGGCAATCCGGCGGGCGTGGCGCTGCTGGATGCGCCGCTGGACGACGCCGATCTGCTGGGCGTGGCGCGTTCCAACAACCTCTCCGAGACAGCCTATCTGGAGGCGGCCGGGGCGCCCGATCTGTGGCGGCTGCGCTGGTTCACGCCGTCGGTGGAGGTGGATCTGTGCGGCCACGCCACGCTGGCGGCGGCGGCCTATCTGTTCGAGGCCGGTCAAGTGACCGGCGGCGCGGCGCGTTTTGACACCCGTTCAGGACGCCTGACCGTGACGCGCCGGGAGGATGGGCGTTACGGGCTTGATCTGCCCGCTATCGGCTGGCGTCCCGCCGGGTCAGCCTCCGAGGCGGTGGCCGCCCTCAATACCGGCGCGCCCGCGGCTGCGTTCGAGATCGACCGGGTTCATGGCGCGCGCTACCAGATGCTGGTCTACGACAGCGAAGCGCATATCGCTGCGATCCGGCCCGATACGGGCGCGCTGAAAGCCGCCGGGATCAATGTCGTGGCGACCGCGCGCGGAGACAGCGCGGATGTGGTCTCGCGCTTTTTCGCTCCTGCCAGCGGCGTGGACGAGGATCCGGTCACCGGCTCGGCCCACTGCACCCTTGCGCCTTACTGGGCGGAGGTTCTCGGCCGCGAGACGTTGACGGCGCGCCAGATCGGCCCGCGTCCGGGCGCCCTGACGATGCAGGCGCGCCGGGACGGACGGGTCATGCTCACCGGCGCCGCCCGGCGCTATCTCGACGGGGTGATCCGGCTGTGACCGGGTCAAGCCGGCTCTAGAACACCCGGCGCGGCGGCCTGTGGTGCGGATGGGGGCGGCGGGGGGCTGGCGCGCGCCAGACAACCCGTACGGGAACCGTGCCGGCTCTTGTGCGCGAGACATAGCCGTCAATCTGGCGGCTGTAATAGGCGGTTCCGCCGTGGCGCGGCGCCGTTATTCCGAAGCGCGCCTCGCGCCGGCTCGGCACATAGCGCCAGGCCTGGCGCGGACAGCTGAACCGTGCGGGCGGGGCGCGGTGGAAGCTCACAGCGGCGCGGTGAAGCTGGGGGCAGGCCTGGGCGTTGACCACGAAATGGCCTTCCGGCGCGCGCGGGGGACCATAGCGCTGGGCCTCGGCGGGGGCGGGCAGGGCTGCGGCGGCCGAGAGGGCTGCGGCGGCCGCGCACAGAGCAGCGAAAGCACGCATGACAGGGTCTCCTTGAGTGACCGGCGCAGGTGCGCCATGACCGCATGCATGCTCGCTGCATGCGGCTGAACGCGGGCTGGCCTGGCGGTTCAGCTCCGGTTCAGCGCGATGAATGCGGGTCAGGCGGGCAGGATTGACCTTCGCCTGCTATACTAACCGTGCGGAAATCACCCATGCTGGTCCGATCGGATGCAGCGGCAGGCGCCCAGCGCGCCAGGAGACGGACATGCGCATTCTGATCGCTACGGGCCTTGCAGCAGCGGGGCTTGCGGCGGCCAGCCTCTGGTCCGCGCCAGCCGCGGCCAGCGCGGAGTTCGATTGCCGGGCGTGCGAAACCTCTCAGCGCTTCTATGACTTGCGCGCGGGCGCCCTGTCATGGACCGGTCCGGCCAACGCCCATCATCTGGGCGCGCTGGTCAGCGCGGTCGAGGCGGCCGGACGTCACGGCCTTCGCTCAAGCGATTATCACCTGGCCGCGCTGGCCGCTGCTGACGCCCAGGCGCCTGACGAACGCATCGACCGGCTGGCCACCGACGCTTACATCACGTTGGCGGCCCATCTCCACACGGGCCGGGTGGACCCGGTCAGCATTGAACCCAACTGGACAGCGCTTCCCCGCGAACGTGATCTGGCCGCGTATCTAGACGCGGCCCTGACTCAGGACGCCGTGAAGGACAGCCTGGAGGCGCTGGCGCCGGCCTCGGACAGCTATCGCCGGCTGATGGGGGCCCTGGAGCACTATCGCTCGCTGGAGGCGGCGGGCGGCTGGACCCAGGTGGACGCCGGGCCGGTCCTGCGGCTCGACGAGCAGGGGCCGCGCGTCGCCCAGCTGCGCACGCTGCTGACGGCCACGGGCGATCTGCCTGAGGCGGACGCTGAAGCGGACGATCCTGAACTGTCCGATCCTGAACTGTTCGATGAATCGCTGGACGCCGCACTGCGCCGCTTTCAGCGCCGGCTGAGCCTTGAGCCGGACGGCGTGGTGGGCGCCCGCACTCTCGCACAGCTCAATATCACCACGCAGCAGCGCATTGACCAGATCCGGGCCAATATGGAGCGCTGGCGCTGGTTGCCGGAGGATCTGGGCGAACGCCATATCCGCGTCAATATCGCCGATTTCTCGCTTGAAGCCCGCGCTGGCGGGGTGGTGGAGCAGCGCCATGAGGTGATTGTGGGCCGGCTGTTCCGGCGCACGCCGGTCTTCTCCGCCTCGATGACCTATTTCGTGCTCAATCCCTGGTGGGAGACCCCGGTCAGCCTGACCGTACGCGACAAGCTGCCCGCCTTCCGCAATGATCCCGGATCGGTGGAGCGCCTGGGCTTTCAGGTCATTGACCGCCAGGGCCAGCTGGTCGATCCGTCCACCATCGACTGGCAGAGCGTGCCGGCGCAGAACTTCCCCTACCGGGTGCGCCAGGCGCCGGGGCCCCTCAATGCGCTGGGCGTGGTGAAGTTCATGTTCCCCAACCGGCACAATGTCTACATCCACGACACGCCCACGCGCGGCCTGTTCGCCAGGGTGCGCCGGGATTTCTCATCGGGCTGCATCCGGGTGCAGGACCCGATGCGCCTGGCCGACTGGGTGGCGGCCGAGACGCCCGCCTTCACCCCTGAGCGCATGCGCCAGATTGTGGCGGGCGGAGCGGAGACGCGGGTCAGCCTGAGCCGGCCGGTCATGGTGCATATCCTCTACCTGACGGCTGTCTCTGACGCTGAGACTGGCGTGCGTTTTGTGGACGACTTATATGAAAGGGACGGGGGCCTCATCGCGGCGCTGGATGCGACCGCGCCGCGCGTGGAGTGACCCGCAATGACCCCATATTTGAAGGCGCTCGCCAGCGCCATGTGCGTGCTCGGCCTGACCGCCGCAGCGCCGGTCGCAGCCGCGCCGGCTGCGCTGGTTGAGGCCGATGAATCCGATGCATCCGGGCACTTTGGCTCCGTGCGCGCCCCGCGCCTGGCGCCGCGCCGGGAGGCCGCACGCGCGCCCTTCGCGCAGAGCCGGGTTGGCTTCAGCCTGACCGTGCGCGGCGAGCTGGTCACGGATCTGGCGGTGTTCACGGTGTTCGCCCGTCCCGGCGAGCGCATCACGCTTGAAACCGATCAGCCGGTGCTGTGGCCTGGCGCTTCGGAGCCGGCGCGCCGCCATGTCTGGACGGCGCCGTCCGGGCCGCACCTGACCACGCTCAGCCTGGAGCCCGAAGAGGGCGCAGCCATGGCGCTCAATCTGGTCACCATGCGCGCCCTGTCCGAGGCGCAAGACGGGGTGCTGAACGGATACCGCATCGGCGCCTACCCGTCCGAGCCCTTCCGGGGCGAGCCAGCCTACCGCGCCCCCGAGGCGCTGGTGGAGGTGAACAGCGCCATGGCCAATTTGCGCATCACCCCGCATTTCACGCTTGGCCAGTTCTTGTGCAAGCAGGCCCATGACGGCACGCCCTACGTGCTGGTCACCGAGGCGCTGCTGGTCAAGCTGGAGCATATCCTGGAAGCGGTGAACGCAGAGGGCTGGCGGGTTGATACGCTGGGCGTGATGAGCGGCTACCGCACGCCGGCCTATAACCGCGCCATCGGCAACGGGGCCAATTCGCGCCATGTCTTTGGCGGGGCGGCGGATATCTACATCGACCTCGAAGGCGACGGACGCATGAGCGATCTCAATGGCGACGGGGTGGTCGACCGGCGCGATGCGGCGCTTTTGTTTGACCTGATCGAGCGGCTCTACGGCGAAAGCCCCGACTTCGCGCGCCATCTGGGCGGGCTGGGCGAATACGGCCCGACGCGGTTTCACGGCGGTTTTGTCCATGTGGACGAGCGCGGCTGGCGCGCGCGCTGGGGCCGGCCCGCCAGCTGAAGGCGATCCGGCTGGCCATCGCGTGCGTATTGAGGCATGACGGGGCGGCCAGCAAGCGGAGCGATCATTCATGACGAACACCCCGGCCAGCCCTGTCCCGTCCGGCAGCGAGTCAACGTCTCAGTCCAACGGCAAGACCATTGGCCAGGGCTCCAAGCTGCTGGTCGATATCGGCCCGGCTGCGGTGTTCATGATCAGCTACAACGTCGCGCGCCAAATGGTTGGCGAGCAGGCGATCTACTGGGCCACCGGCCTGTTCATGGCCGCCACCGCGCTGGCCCTGGTGTGGGCGCTGATCACCCAGAAGCGCTTCCCGCCCATGCTGGTGGTGACGTTCGTCATCGTCACCGCGTTCGGGGCGATGACGATCTATCTGCAGGATCCGATCTTCGTCTTCATCAAGCCGACGATCATCAATCTCATATTCTCGCTGTCGATTCTGGTCTCCTTCGCGTTCGGCTTCAATGTCTGGAAGGCGCTGTTCGGCTCGATCTTCTCCATGCCCGAGCGCGCCTGGACGATCCTGGCCATACGCTGGGCGTTGTTCTTCGCCTTTCTCGCTCTGCTCAACGAGGGGCTCTGGCGCCACATCACCGATTCGGCCGCCGACCCGGCTTTCATGGCGGCGGCGCGCTGGTTTGAGGGCTTCGAGATCACCGAGAGCTTCTGGGTGAATTTCCGCTTCTGGGGCACCTATCCGATCTTCTTCATCTTCGTGCTGCTCAACCTGCCCATCACGCTGAAATACGCCGGCGAACCGGAGGTCAAAGGCGCTTCGCCTCAGGCGTAAGGCTTCCGCCCGGCTGCGCGCCGGAATAGCATTCGTGTCATGAGGGGATTCCGGGTCCGATCTGTGCTGCGGCTGCATGACGCAGCGACGCCGCCGTTCAGCGCCATGCTGAGCGTCATCATCGTGGCGACCGCTTTCATCTGGGTGTTGTTCTTCCTCTTTGGCGTGGTCGCTCTGAACTGCGCGCAACTGGTGGCGGTGTCGCTCCAGGGCGCGCCCGGCCTGCCCGGCGCAGCGCTCCTGTTCATCACCGCCTTCGTGGCGCTGGGCTCACTCTGGCTGATCGATGTGATGCGGGCCAAGACCGGCCGGACGGGCGTGGTCCGCCGGGTCGCAGAAGGGCTGCTCATCGCCGCCTGCCTCTACTCCTCGCTGGTCCATTACGCCTTCCTGCGTCCCATGACGCCGGAGGGCCGCATGATCATGGCGGTGTATGAGGGGCCCGGCGGCATCATGATGCTGGGCATGGACTACACTCTCCTGGAAATGGATGACGGCTTCGGCCTGACCCCCGAGCAGGTCGAGGCGCGCCTGGAGTTCGCCCTGGGTCCGCCTGATCCGGTCTGGTATCCGCGCCAGCGCGGGGGCGGACGCTGCACCTGCCTGAACCGGCGCGATGAGCATGACGCCATCGAGCACCGCGAGATCGACTGGCACGAGGCTGAGGGTATTGGCGATCCGGTTGTGCTTGCGGCCTGGCGTGAGAGGCTGGGCCCCCGGCCTGAAACGCCGGACTGGTGCGAGGCGGCGCTGGCGCCGGTGCGCTATCCGTACTGATGGGCCGCCGTGCGTCTCTGGGCCATGACGCAGTGCGTCACGGCGGTGTGACTTCAATGTGCGCGCGCTTTGGGCTAGCTAAAGCCTCATGACCGTTTTCACCGCTCCACTCATCGCCGCTCTGGTTCTGATCCAGGCCAATGGCCAGCCTGACGCCGAGGCGCCGGCGCGCGCACAGGCGGACGGGCTGGTGGTGGCCGAGCTGTTCACCAGCCAGGCCTGCCGGTTCTGCCCGGGCGCCAACGCCTGGTTCGCCGACGCCGCCGAGGCGCGCGAAGACCTGCTGGCGATCGCTTATGGCGTGGACTACTGGGACGTGATGTATGGCTGGCGCGACGAATACGCCCGGCCGGAATTCGTCTCGCGCCAGAAAGCCTATGTCCAGGCGGGCGAGGCCCGGCGCGTCTTCACGCCTCACTTCGTCATCAATGGCGGGCCCGAGCGCATCCGCTTTTCGCCCGAACGGATGGACGCGGCGCTGGAAGCCGCCGAGCCGGTGACCCGCGTCACCGCCGTGCGCGGGGACGAGTCCATCACCATTCAGCTGGATGGCGCAGCGCCCGAGGCGGGCGCGGATGTCTGGGTGGTGCATTTCATGCCCGGGCGCGAGGTGCGCACCATCGCCGGCGGGTCCAATGAAGGCGTGGAAATGACCCATTTCAACATGGCCCGCGCCATTGAACACGCCGGTCTGTGGAACGGCGGGGCGCAGACCCTGAGCGCTGCTCTGCCTGACGATCAGGCGCTGGCGAGCGCGGTGCTGGTGCAGAATGGTCCGGGCGGACGCCTGCTCGGCGCCGGGCTCGTGGCGCAGAGCGACTGAGTTTTCTGACCGGTCAGACGCCGAGGGCGCGCTGCACCCAGCCCAGCGGGCCGGTGAAGGCGAGCGGGCCGTCAGTGACCGCGAGCGCTATGCACACCTCGCCAGGCTCGGCCACCGGCTTGTGCTCGATGGCCGGGTCGGCGGCGCACAGCTCGCCCTTGCCGTAACGGTCCAGCCCGTCATGAAAGGCGCCGGTGAGCACCAGGGTGAATTCGCGTCCGTCATGGCCATGGCGCGGCACGCCGCGGCCCGGCTCCAGACGGATCAGCTCGGCCTTGGCGCCGTCTTCCTCCATCAAGATCAGGTTGCGCACGCCCGGTCCTGCAAATTGCCAGGCGCCTCCGCGCTCCAGCGCCAGATCGCGCACGGCTGCGGGCAGCGCCAGCAGCTCGTCCAGCGCCTTGCTGGCCGCCCGGGCGGCGCGTTGCCCTGCGGCGTCGCCCGCGCCGGGCTTCAGCGCGGCTTCACCCAGCCCCGCCTCCTCGGCGTCGATCGCGGCCATCACCTCGTCCAGCGCCTTGGACTGCATGCTGGCCGGTTCAGCCGTCTCCAGCATCAGGCCGGCGATCATCTCCGCGGCGGCGCGCTCTCGCGCCACAGCGCCGTTGACGCTGGCCTGAGCATCGACGAGCAGGCGCATGGGCCCGGACAGGGCGCCCGAAGCGTAAGCGGCGTAAAGCTCGTCTCCGAGAGGGTGATTGGTCATGTGCGTCGTCGCGATTCTGGCCGGGCCGGCGGCTGCAAAGCGCCCAATATTGGCTGCGCGGCGTTCATATCAAGGGCGGGGCGGGCCGTCGGGTTCAAGGCTGGCATTTTCATCACCCCTTCCGCTAGAGCGAGTCCGGGTCGAGCACCCGGCGCAGCTTGTCGAAGGCCAGGCGCAGGCGTGATTTGACCGTGCCCAGCGGCGCGCCGATGCGCTCGGCGATGTCGCGGTGCGACAGGCCGTCGAAAAACGCCAGGCGCAGCAGCACGACCTGTTCTTCAGGCAGGCCGGCCAGCGCCTCGCGCACCCGGGCGTCGCGCGCCAGGGCGTGGGCGGCCTCGTCGGGCGCCGCCTCCGGTTCCGGCTGCAGGGACGGATCGGTTTCGTCCAGGGCCGGACGCGCGGCGCGCCGGGCCGCGTCGATGCGCCGGTTGCGCGCGATGCGGAAGATCCAGGTGGAGGCCGAGGCCTGGGCGCGGTCAAACTGACCGGCCTTGCGCCAGACGGTGAGCATCACTTCCTGGGTCAGCTCCTCGGCCAGCGCATCGCCGGCGTTGAGGCGCAGGAGATAGGCTTTCACCCGCGGGGCGTAGAAATTGAACAGTGCGGCGAAGGCGTCCCGGTCATGCGAGGCGGCGGCCTCGACCAGGCTGTCGAGCGCATCCCGGTCCAGGGCCGGTTCGGCGGGGGCGGGCGCATCGGGCAAGCTGGAAGCACCTGACGGTTCGGTTGCTGAACATCACACAGGGCTGGAGAGGATTTATCAACCCGCCTCGCCTTGAATCCGCCCTCAAGGGTTTGTTTAAAGCCGGGTGTGGCTGTACGCCAGCCCCCGGTTCCATGCCAGCGCAAGGCGCGAATGAACATGATGCGACTGACCGCCGCCGTCCTGACCGCAGCGCTCTCCGCCGCGGTCATGTCCGTTTCTGCAGCCGCGGCCCAGGCCGCCGGTTCCGAGCCGGTGTTTCACGCCACCCACAATGCGTGGCTGGTCTTCACCAAGGGCGAGGGGCGCGAGCGTGTGTGCTATGCCGCCAGCCGCCCGACCGAATCCCTGCCGGCCAATGTCCAGCATGGCGAGGTGTTCTTCCTGATATCCACCTGGGCCTCGGGCGCGGCTGTCGAACAGCCCAGCTTCCTGGCCGGCTATGCGCTGCGCCCCGACAGCCCGCCGCGCGCCCGTGTGGGGTCGGACCGGGTTACCATGTATGTCTCGGAGACCGAGGGTTTCATTGAGCTGCAACGGGACGCCTCGCGCCTGGTCAACGCCATGCGCCGCGGCGCGACCATGCGGGTGGAGGCTTCCAGCCAGCGCGGCACGGCGACGGTGTACGAGTTCTCCCTGTCGGGCGTGACGGCCGCCCTTCGCCAGGTCGGCGAGCTGTGCCGCTGATCAGCGTTGCGCCGCCATAGCGGCGCGCACCGCCACGGCCGTGTCCGGCTGCTCAGTGAACACCCCGGGCACCCCCAGCCCGGAGCGTGGGGGGAGGTCAACCACGCCGGGTTCGCCCCCCTGCGGCGGG
>JAFIEB010000064.1 GCA_020832735.1 Oceanicaulis sp. | reverse complement strand
CCGGACCCGCCATGATCGCCGGGCTGCTGGCCGCCAGCGTCGTCGCCTTTTAAGGCCTCGCCGCCCTGTCGCCCGCAAACCAGCAGGGTTAAACCATGAGCCGGTAACCGCCGGTTTCGGTGAGCAACACGCGGGCGTTCTGGGGGTCGGGCTCGATCTTCTGGCGCAGCCGGTAGACATGGGTTTCCAGCGTGTGGGTGTTGGCCTCGCGGTGATAGCCCCAGACCTGGTCCAGCAGCTCCTCGCGCGCCACCGGCTTGCCGCCGGCGCGGTACAGGTATCTGAGAATACTGGTCTCTTTCTCGGTGAGCCGGATCTTTTTCTCCTCGGCGGTGAACAAGAGCTTCATCGCCGGCTTGAACCGGTAGGGGCCCAGCGGCAGCACCGCGTCCTCGCTGGCCTGGTGGCGTTTGAGCTGGGTGTTGACCCGTTCCAGCAGCACCACGAACGAGATCGGCTTGGCCAGGAAATCATCTGCGCCCGAGCGCAGGCCGAGCACGTGATCGGCGTCGCCCGACTGGGCGGTGAGGAGGATGATGGGCGTGGTCACCCCGTCCTTGCGCAAGTGCCGGCAGGCCTCGCGCCCGTCCATGTCGGGCAGGCCGACATCCAGGATGATCAGGTCCACCGGCTCGGTTTTGGCGAGTTCCATGCCGGGCCTAGCCGCGTCGGCGGTCAGGACGGCGAACCCGTCCTCATACCCGAACTGCTCGGCCAGCGCCTCGCGAAGGAGGTCGTCGTCATCGACCAGAAGTATGGTGTGTTTCGTCATGGCGGGCGCTCCCCTGGCCGGACGATTCAAGTGTCTAGCCTTGCCTGTTCCGCCGCCCGGCGCAAGCGCCTGCCTAGTGCAGCGCGCCGCGCCCGGCGATTGACGCATGGGTGAGCGGTGTCAAACTTTGCGTGATAACGGCGGGGATAGCGCCGCCGCCGCATGGGGGACAGATATGGGCCAGAACCGGTTTTTATGGCGTCAAAACGGTCCCTTTGACGGTCAAAACGGCCCGGCACACGGTCAAAACGGTCCTCTTGACGGTGAAAATCGCCCGGAATCTGTGAAAAACGGCCCCTCCGCCGCTGAAGCCGTCACTTCGGGGACCCTGGCGGGTGACGGCTTCGGCCCGGTTCAGGCGGTCATCGGCCGTTCCGGCGCGATCGCGGCGGAGGTGAAGCGCGAGGGCGACGGCGCCACGCCGCTGGGCGCCTGGCCGGTACGCCGCGCGCTGTGGCGCGCCGGCCGGCTGGAACGGCCCGACACCGCCCTGGTCCTGGACCCGATCGGGCCCGATGACGGCTGGTGCGACGACCCGGCCGACCCGGCCTATAACCGGCCCGTGCGTCTGCCCTGGCCGGGCCGGTGCGAGGTGATGACGCGCGAGGACGGGCTCTACGACATCGTCGTGGTGCTGGGCCATAATGACGACCCGGCGGTTCCCGGCCTCGGCTCGGCCATCTTCCTGCACTGCGCCAGCCCGGACTATGCGCCCACCGAAGGCTGCATCGCGATAGCGCGCGATGACCTTGTCACTCTCCTGGCCCTCTTGCGCCCGGGCGATCTGATCGAGGTGGGGCGAGGGGGCTGACCTGTTTCATGAAGGCGCGGTCGATGGCGTCTTTCCAGCGCCAGACCCAGCCGCCCGAGATGCTGAGCCCGTTGCGCGCGGCCAGCGCCTTGCGCCCGCCCAGCGCGATCAGGCGCAGATAGCCGCGCTGGGGCTTGAAGCGGCGCATCCGTCCGCCCGCGACCGCCGCAGCGGCGAGATTGCGCGCCAACACCGGCGCCGCGCGCACGGCATAGACGCCCGCCTTGGGGCGCGGGGCGTGGGCCAGGTGCGCGCAGTCCCCGCAGGCGAACACGCCGGGATGGGAGAGGCTCTGCAAATGCGCGTCCACCGCCACATAGCCGTCATGCAGCGCCAGGCCGGTTTGCGCCAGCCAGGCATGGGCGCGCACGCCTGCCGCTGAAATGACCAGCGCGCCGGGCAGGCGCGCGCCATCGGCGAGCACCGCGCCGCCCGCGTCAATCCGTGTGATCTGCGCTCCGGTCACAAGCTGGACGCCCGAGCGATCCAGCGCCTTCACAAGCGTGCGGCGCGCGCGGGCGGGCAGGTCCGGTGTGATGGCGCCGCCCGCCTCGGCCAGGTTGACCGCCGCGTCCGGCGCAAGCGCGTTGAGCCTGTGCGCGGCGGCCAGCGCCAGCTCCACGCCGGCCGCGCCTGCGCCGATAATGCAAACTTCGGGACGCGCCTTGCCGGCGCTGACATCATCGACAAACCGCGCCCAGCGCGCCGCGAACGCGTCCAGCGGCCGGGCCGGGACGATGCGCTCCGCCCCCTCCAGCGCCGGAATGGCGCCGGCGGCCCCGATATCCAGAGACAGCACGTCAAAGCGCACCTGGCGTCCGCCGGCCTGCAGGGTGCGCGCCTGCAGGTCCAGCCCGCCGGCCATGGCGTCGATATGACGGGCGCCGGCGTGCGCGCACAGGCGCGCCAGATCGATCTTGAGGGCGGGCAGCGGGTAGTGGCCGGCCACATGGCCGGGCAGCATGCCGGTATAGGGCGCGTGGGCGCCGGGATGGATCAGCGTCACGCGCACGCCCGGCCGGAGCCGCCAGCGCGCCAGCATGAGCGCATGGGCGTGCCCGCCCCCGGCAAGCACCAGATCACGCACGACCGGAGACCGGGGCAGGGGCGCTGTCATGGCCCCGAACCTAGAGCATTTTCTGCGAAAGCGGGAACCGGTAGCGCGTCTCGAAAACGGGATAAATCAATAAGCTGAAGCCAGCGGCGAGGGCCGGGCGGCTGTGAGGCAATGACCGCGCGCCTTAACTCTCCCCCACGGTCATGGGGGAGAGTTGCGGTGGGGGGCGATGATGCGCGCCGCCGGTTCAGAGCCGCCGGGGTCTAGCGGTTTTTCATGTGCTCCAGCCCGCCGACCTGTCCGGTCTTCTGGGAGGGCTGGGAGGCGTTGGTTTTTTTCTTCTGGTTTTTTTCCGCTTTGGGCTTTTTCGCCTCGCGGCCGGATTTTTGTTGGCCCTTGGCCATGGCGTGATCCTTTGCAAGAGGGCAAGGCCCTCAGGCGTCATTATATGACGGATCGGGCCGTCCGGTCACGCGATGTTTGCGGGGCGGGAGGCGCTTGTTGGTTGACCGCATTTTCAGCGAAACCGGTTCCCGCTTTCGCAGAAAATGCTTCAGCCGCCGTCCATCGTGTTCCAGGCCGCATCATCGGCCAGGGTCGGGATGGCCTGGCAGTCGGGCGCGCAGACATAGCTGGAGCGGGTGTTGTTGCGGAACACCTGCACCACGCCCCGGTCATTGCCGGTCACGGCCAGATCGGCGGTGTAGAGCACGCGGCCCTGCGCGTTGAGCGCGATCAGATTGGTGCGGCCGAAGCGCTTGCCGGTGATGAAGATGGTGCGCGCGTCATACAGATTGGCGTCGGCGATGGCCGGATTGCCCACCACGATGGCCGCCGCCTCGCCGGGCAGGCGGATCAGGGCGGCGTGGTCGGCGGGCACCCGGAACACCTGGGCGGCGGCGGGCGCCGCGATCAGGGCGGTGAGGGCGAGGGCGGCGATGAGGGCGCGCAGGCGCATGACGGCATCCTTGCTCGTGGCGTGATACCTGTTCTCGCGCGCGCGGATGAAGGAAGTCTAAACATGGCCCCTGAAGGCCCGGCGAAGAGCCGGTTCTGTTTACGCATTGTAAACCATAAGTCCAGCCGGGGGCATTTACTGAAAATAAAGCATGGATTTTTACCGCCCCTCAATCGTCTTCGTGTTTACTCGCCTCACGTTCAGAGCGGGTCGGGACGGACTTGAGCCTCTGGGCTGGACAAAAAGAGCAAACGGAGTGGATGGGATGAAAACCCTGGTTTCGAAGTTTCTGAAAGACGAATCCGGCGCCACCGCCATCGAGTATGGCCTGATCGCCGCCCTGATCGCCGTGGCGATCATCACCGTGGTCGGCCTGGTCGGCACCAATCTGGAAGACACCTTCCAGGACGTTGCTGACGGCCTGTCGGGCGCCGGCGGCGAAGGCTAAGCTGCCGCGCATCTAGCGCAAAGAGCCGCTCCTCTCGCAGGGGCGGCTCTTTTGCGTCCGGGCCATTGGCGAAACCTTAATCCCCGCCGGGCCAGCATGGCCGCCGACGGACCGGCGCCAGCCCCGGAGAGACGCCCATGATCGCCCAGATCCTCATCCTCGCCTTTGCAGGCCTGATGCTGGCCGCCGCCTGGAGCGATGCGGCGCGCTTTCTCATTCCCAACTGGATTCCCGGCGTGCTGGTGGTGTTGTGGATCCCCGCCGCGTTTGCGCTGGGCTATGGCTGGAGCGGGGCGGGCCTGGCGCTGCTCACCGGTTTCGCCGTGCTGGCGCTGGGCATGGCGCTGTGGGCGCCGGGCTGGCTGGGCGGGGGCGATGTGAAATTGCTGGCCGCCGGGGCGCTGTGGTTCGGCTGGCCGGACGCGGTGGCGTTTCTGGTCTGGGCGATGCTGGCCGGCGGGGTGCTGGCGGTCATGCTGGTGCTGGCGCGGCGCATCGCCCCGGCGATCCCGCAGATGGCGGGGCGCCTGACCGGCACGGCGCTGGCGCCGGGGGCGCCCGCGCCCTATGCGCTGGGAATCGCCGCGGGCGCGCTGATCGCTTTGCCGCGCAGCCAGATTTTCATGGCAGTTGGGTTGTAGGATTAAGCTGTCAGAACGCGTCCTTGCGCGCGCGCACCTCGCCATAAACCTGCCAGTCCTGCGCCGTCTCCAGTCCCAGCCGCGCGCGCAGATTGGCGTCATCCCAGCGCAGAAACGGATTGGCCGCGCGCTCGCGCTCGATGGTGGTGGGCACGGTCGGCTCGCCGCGCGAACGCAGGCGCTCCACCTCGGCGGCGTAGGCTGTCAGCGCGGGGTTGTCCGGATCGACGCTGAGTGCAAAGCGCGCATTGGCCTGCGTATACTCATGGGCGCAGTAGATCACGGTGTCGCCGGGCAGGGCGCGCAGGCGGGCAAGCCCCGCCTGGGCCTGATGCGGCGTGCCCTCGAACAGGCGCCCGCAGCCCAGCGCGAACAGGGCGTCGCCGACAAACGCAACGCCTTCGCTTTCAAACCAGTAGGCGATGTGGCCGAGCGTATGCCCGCCCACATCCATGACCTGCGCCTCCAGCGCGCCAAGCGTCACCCGGTCGCCGGGCTTCACGGCCAGGTCCACATGGCCGATCAGTTCCGCTTCGGCGGCCGGGGCGGTGATGCGCGCGCCATTGGCGGCGCGGATGGTGTCATTGCCCCCGGCATGGTCCCAGTGGTGGTGGGTGTTCCAGATGTCTGTCAGCCGCCAGCCCGCCGCGCGCGCCTCTTCCAGGATGCGCGCCGGTTCGGGCGTGTCGATGGCGGCGCACGCGCCGGTCTCGCTGCAGGCGATCAGGAAGCCGTAATTGTCCTGAAGGCACGGGAACTGGCGGATTTGCAGGGCCATGAAGACGCCTTCGTGTTGCGCAGGTTCTGCCTGCAGCCCTGTCGCGGGCCGGGCGGTCAGCCTATCATCTGCGCGACAGTCATTGCGAGGGCGCCATGCGCACGGACGCGCTGGAAATCGACCGTTTCTACCGCTCGGTCCGCGGCCGGGCCGCGCGCGACATGGCGCTGCGCCGGCTGACCGCGCTGTGGCCGCAGGCCAAGGGCCTGGATGTGCTGGGTTATGGCTATGCGGGCGCGTATCTCGAACCCTACCGGGCCGAGGCGCGGCGCACCGTGGCCTACATGCCCGCCGCCCAGGGCGCGGTGGTGTGGCCCAAAGGCGCAGCCTCGCTGACGGCGCTGGGCGAGGAGGCGCGCCTGCCGTTCAAGGAAGCCATGTTCGACCGGGTGGTGCTGGCCCATGCGCTGGAGGAGGCCGACGATCTCAGACGGCTCCTGCGCGAATTGTGGCGCGTGACCGCGCCGGAAGGGCGCATCGTGGTCATCGCCGCCCATCGCGGCGGGGTCTGGGCGCGCGCTGAATCCACCCCGTTCGGCCATGGCCGCCCGTTTTCGCGCCGCCAGCTGTCCGATCTGCTCACCGGCGCGCTGTTTGAACCGGTGGCCTGGTCGCGCGCGCTCTACGCCCCGCCCTGGCGCTGGACCTGCGGGCCGAAGCTCGCCCCGGCGCTGGAAAGCGCGGGCGAGCGCGTCGCGCCGGCCTTTGGCGGGCTGATCCTGGCCGAGGCCATCAAGCATATCGGGGCGATCCATCCCGGCGGCGCGGCCGAGCGCGTCCGGCGCAAGGTGCTTGAAGGCGGCGCGCGCCCCGCGCTATCTCCCTCGCGCACCCCGCCTCCGCCCTCAGCGAAAGACGCCTCATGACCCCTCAGCCCCGCCCCGGCCTCATGGACATCAAACCCTACGTGCCCGGTGCGGCGGCGCCGGCGGGGGCGGTCAAGCTGTCCTCCAACGAAAACGCGCTGGGCTGCAGCCCCAGGGCGGCCGAGGCGTTCCGCGCGGCGGCGGACAAGCTGCACGTCTATCCCGACGGCGGCGCGACCCGGCTGCGCGAGGCCATCGCCCGCGAGGAGGGGATCGACGCCGACCGGATCGTGTGCGGGGCGGGCTCTGACGAATTGCTGCAGCTGATCGGGCGCGCCTATCTGGCGCCGGACGATGTGGTGGTGCAGAGCCAGTACGGCTTTCTGGTCTACCGCCTGGTGGCGATGCAGTCGGGCGCGCGCTGCGTCAGCGCGCCCGAGCGGGCCTATACCGCTGATGTGGACGCGATGATCGAGGCGGGGCGCGAGGGCGCGCGCATCGTCTTCCTGGCCAATCCGAACAATCCCACCGGCACCTGGATTTCAGGCTCGGAGGTGCGCCGCCTGCGCGAGGGCCTGCCTGAAGACACGCTTCTGGTGCTGGACGGCGCCTATGCCGAATTCGTCGACGCGCCCGGCTGGGAGAACCCGCTCAAGCTGGCTGACGATTACGACAATGTGGCCGTCACCCGCACGTTTTCGAAAATCCACGGCCTGGCGGGCTTGCGGCTGGGCTGGATGTACGGGCCGAAGCCGGTGGTGGACGTGATCCACCGCGTGCGCGGCCCCTTCAACGTCAACCTGCCGGCCATCGAGGCGGGCGTGGCGGCCATTGGCGACCGCGACTTCGTGACCCGCTCCAAGGCCCATAACGACCAGTGGCTGGCCTATCTCGCCCAGCAGCTGGGCGGGCTGGGCTATGACGTGACGCCGTCAGTGTGCAATTTCGTGCTGGTGCACTTTCCCGATGAGCCGGGCCGCACGGCGGCGGACGCCGACCGCTTCCTCACCGAACGCGGCCTGATCGTGCGCGCGCTGGCGCCCTACGGCCTGCCGGGCGCCCTGCGCATCACGGTGGGGCTGGAGGCGCATAACCGCGCCGTGGTGGAGGCGCTGACCGCCTTCCGGGACGGCTGGCGCTGACACGATCAGTCAGCGCGCCGGTAGGACATGATCTCAAACACGCCGCCGCGCGCCCGGTGGCGCACGCCGATAAAGCGCACCGGCGCGCCATCCTCGCTGGCGCGCTGGACAAACGCCTGGAAGGCCTGACGGCGAAGCTCCCAGAGCAATTCGCAGCTGACGTCGGTGAACGCGTTGTCGTCCACCATGGTCTGATCTGTGCACGCCCTGTTGGAGGCGTGGGCGCCGGCGCCCGTGAAGACGAATGTGTGGACGTCCCAGGACTGATTTTCTGAAGTAAAGCCGCCCCCTTCCAGACAGCGCACCGTGACGGCGAACAACTGCACCTCACCCGGCGCGATCCGGCTGCAAACGCCCATGCCGTGAACGGTGTCGGGCTCCTGCACGGTGGCGATGCGGCGCATCACCTGCGGGGCCGGTCTCGGGGTTGCGGTAGCTGACAGGGTGTCTGTGCGCGCCTCCAGCGGCGCTGGCAGGCCCGTCAGGAGAAGCAAGGCGGCGCACGCCAAAGCCCATTTCATGACAATTCCCCCTGTCTGATCCAGGCGCCAAGTATAGCCCGGATGCAGTCAAAAGGAAAAAGGCGCGCCGTCAGGCCAGTCCCAGCTCTTCAAGCGCCGTCTCATAGGCCCAGTCGAGCCAGGGGCCGAGGGCTGCGACATCGTCTGCGTCCACGGTCGGGCCGCACCAGATGCGCAGGCCCGCGGGCGCCTTGGGATGGGGGATGACGTCGTAGGCCGCCTCTTCGCGCTCCAGCAATACGCCCATGCGCCGCGAGACGGTCCAGCGTTCGGCCTCGCTCAGATCCGCCAGCGCCTCGCCGGTGAAGACGAGCGTCACCGAAGTGGTCGAGCGCACCGCCGGGTCCCCGGCCAGGAAGCCGATCCAGCGGGCGCTCTCGGCCCAGGCGGCCAGGGCGGCGAAATTGGCTTCGGTGCGCGCGGCGAGCGCGTCCATACCGCCCTCGCGCGCGGCCCATTTGAGCGCGTCGAGATAATCCTCCACGCACATCAGCGAGGGGGTGTTGATGGTGGAGCCGGCATAGATGGCGGCGTCCTCGGCCCCGGCCTCGAACCATTGCAGGAGGCGCGGCACGGGCCAGGACGGGCGGTGCTCGCGCAGGCGCTGCCGCGCGCGCGGCGACACGATGGCGACGCCGTGCTGAGCCTCTCCGCCCAAGCATTTCTGCCAGCTGAACGTGGTCACATCCAGCTTGTCCCAGGGCAGGTGCATGGCGAAGGCCGCCGAAGTGGCGTCGCAAATGGTCAGCCCGGTCCGGTCATCCGCGATCCAGCGCGCATCGGGGATGCGCACCCCGGCCGCGGTGGCGTTCCAGGTGAAGACCAGGTCATGGGCCGGGTCGGCGCGGGCATAGTCGGGCGCCTGGCCGTAGGGCGCCTCGTGGACCTGGAGCCCTTCAGGCTTCAGCTCGTCGCGCAGATCAATGAGCCAGCGCCGCCCGAACTCGTCGCAGGCGAACACCTCCACCGGCCGCGCCCCGGTCAGCGACCACAAAGCGCCCTCCATCGCTCCGGTGTCGGAGGCGGGCAGGATTATGACCTTGTAATCGGACGGGATTTCCAGCACGGCGGCGGTGCGCTCCAGCGCCTCGGCCAGGCGCGCTTTGGGCGCGCCGCCGCGATGGGTGCGCCCCAGGGGCGCAGCGGCCAGCGCGCTCCACTCCCAGCCGGGCCGCTTTTTCGTCGGTCCGCACGAGAAGCGCGCATCAGACGGGCGCAGGCTGGGTTTGGGACGGGCCATGGCGATTCCCCCGGGCGGCAAGCATCTGTGCCTCTCGCCTAGGCCTTCGCGGGCGCAGCGTCAAATGCTCTGACGCGCGCCGCTTGACGGGCGGTGCGCATGCGTTATCGCCTTGCCCGATGAACCAGCCCGTTCCTCCTGACCCGGCCCGCCCGGTGCGCGCGGCCATGAGCCCTGAAAAGCCCGGACTTTACGGCTGGGGCGGACTGGCCGTGCTGGCGCTGCTGTGGGGCGGCGCCTTCGCCTTCATCACGGTGGGGGTGGAGACGCTGCCGCCCTCGCTGGTGGCGTTCGGGCGCCTGGCGCTGGCGGCCCTTGTGCTGACCGTCTGGGCGGTGGCGAGGCGGCGCTATCTGCCGCCGCTGCGCGATGCGCGCTGGCTGTGGTTTGCAGCGCTCGGCCTGTTCGGCAATACGCTGCCCTTCACCCTGATCGCCATTGGCCAGCAGACCGTGCCGTCGGGGGTGGCGGGCATTTTGATGGGCATGACGCCGCTGGCGATCATCATGGCGGCCCATTTCGTGCTGCCGGGCGAGCGGCTCAATGCGTGGAAGGGGCTGGGCTTCCTGGTCGGGTTCTCCGGCATCGTGCTGCTCACCGGCCCGTCGGCGCTGGCGGGCATGCTGGAGACCGATTTTGTCGCCCAGATGTTGATCTTCGCCGCCACGCTCGCCTATGCGGCCAACGCCATCATGTACCAGCGCATGCCCGAAACCGCGCCGATCACGGTGGCGGCCGGCTCGCTGATCTGCGCCAGCGTGCTGGCGCTGCCGCTGGTGGCGTGGGATCTGGCGGCGGGCGCGGCGATCACGCCCAGCTTCGCCTCCATCGCCGCGGTGATCGCGCTGGGCCTGTTGCCGACCGCGCTGGCGACGATTGTCTACATGGCCATCGCGCGCAAGGTGGGCGCGGCTTTCATCGCGCTGATCAATTACGCGGTGCCGGTGGTGGCCGCCCTGATCGGGCTGATGCTGGGCGAGGCGCTGGGCCTGACCGCCTGGCTGGCGCTGGGGGTGATCCTTCTGGGCATATTCATCGCCCGGCGCGGCTCGTCGCGGCGCAAGGCCGGGTTCTAGAGCTTCGCAATCGCGAACAGCCCGCCCGCCAGCGGCTCGTCCTCAAGCCCGATGGAGGCGGAGGTGACGAAGATCGCGTCATCGGCGAAAGCCAGGCTGGTCGGGCGCGAGACCGGCATGGACAAATGGCCCATCAGGCGCCCGTCCGGATCAAAGCGCGACAGGCGGCTCCCGTCCCAGAACGCGATCCACAGACAGCCCTCGCCATCAATCTCCATGCCATCGGGATAGCCGTCGCCGGCGCCGAATTGCACGAAGACCCGCTTGTTGGAAAACCCGGCGCCGTTATCGGTCAGATCGGCAACGAACACGGTCTGGCGCGCCGAGTCGGTCAGATAGACGCGCCCGCGCGCCGCATCGAAAGCCGGGCCGTTGGTGACGCGGTAGCCGGTTTCGAGCCGGCGCGCCGTCCCGTCCGCGTCGAGGCGCCACCAGGCGCCGGACGCGGCGGATTCAGCATCGTCCATACTCCCGGCCCAGAAGCTGCCGTCCGGGGCGCGCTTGCCGTCATTGAAGCGGTTGCCCGGAATGTCCGCCTCGGGCTGGCAGACCGGCTCGATAACGATGCCGCCGCCGTCCGGATCAAGCGCGAGCCGGGCGAAGCCCGACTTCATCGCCGCCAGCAGGCGCCCGTCCGGCTCGATCAGGAATGAGCCGACAGGCTCCGGCGCGGTCCAGCTGGTCTTGGCCCCGGTGCGCGGCTCATAGCGGTGCAGGGCGGGCGCCTTGATATCGGTCCACCAGACGGCGCGCCCGTCCCAGACCGGACCTTCGCCGAGGATCGCGCGCGCATCCCAGACGCATTCGGGCCGGGCGTAACCGGCGAGCGTGCTCATACCGGATCATGCAGGCGCGAGAGCACGCCGCCGTCGAGATAGAAGGTCGTCCCCGTCGCAAACGCGGCCGCGGGCGAGGCCAGGAACACCGCCGCCTGCGCCGCCTCTTCCGGCGCGCCGATGCGGTTGAGGGGGTGGCAGGCTTCCAGCTCCTGAAACGCCGCCTCGCGGCCCTCGAACCCGGCCATCAGCATGGGGGTGGCGATCGCGGCGGGCGCCAGGCAGGTGACGCGCACCCGCGCGCCCAGATCCACCGCCAGCGCGCGCGTCAGGCCATGCAGCGCGGCCTTGGACGTGGCGTAGGCGGCAAACTCCGGCTTGGTCGCCTGGGCGTGCACGCTGCCGATATTGATCACGCAGCCGCGCGCGGCTTCGAGCTCGGGCAGGAAGGTCTGCACCAGGCGGAAAGGCGCGGTGAGATTGACGTTCATCGTGCGCCGCCAGGCGTCCATGGTGAGCCCGTCCACCGGCGCCAGGATCTGGGCGGCGGCGTTGTTGATGAGGACGGTGAGCTCCGCGCCGTCCAGCGCATTGCGCACGGCTTTGGCGAAAACATCCAGCGCCGCGTCGTCCCCGGCGATCCGGTTGAGGTCGGCTTCCACAAAGGCGTCGCAGATATCGCCGCCTGCGGGTTTGCGCCCGGTTCCGATCACGCGGTAGCCGGCGGCCTTGAACGCCGCACCGAGCGCGGCGCCGATGCCGCCCGATATGCCGGTGATGAGCGCGGCGCGGGTCATGGCCTTACCTTATTTGACGCCCAGGAAACCGAACAGATGCTCGATCGCCTGCAGGCTGACGCGCCGCACGGCGTCCTCGGTGTTGGACGCATTGTGCGAGCCGAAAATGCAGCGCTCATAGCTGCGCAGTTTGCTGTCCGGCGCCAGCGGCTCGATCTCGAACACGTCCAGCGCAGCCGAATGAATCTGCCCCGAGGCGAGCCCGGCCAGGAGCGCGGTTTCCTTGACCACCGGCCCGCGCCCGACATTGATCAGGCGCACGCCCGGCTTCACGCGCGCCAGCACGTCCTCATTGAACATGTGACGGGTATGGGCGTTGAGCGGGGCGGTGAAGACCAGGAAATCGGCCTCCTCCACGCCTTCAGGCCAGGGCTTGTTCTCCACCTCATGCCCGTCCAGCGGGCGGAAGGCGGGATCATAGGCGATGATGCGCATCTCGGCGGCGAGGAGGCGCAGGGCGGTGTTGCGCCCGATATCGCCAAATCCGATCACGCCGGCGGTGCGCCCGGCCAGCGAGATGCCGCGCGGCTTGGGCCAGGTCTGGTTCAACCGGATTTCCCGGTCGATGTAATAGCTCTCGCGCGCCAGCCCGTTGACGTAATTGACGGCGAGATCGGCCACCTCGCGCCCGAACACGCCCGGCGTGTTCACCGCCGGCAGGTTCAGGCGCTTGGCGGCCTCGAAATCCACATTGTCGACGCCCACGCCCCATTTCACGATGGCTTTGAGTTTGCCCGCCGCGCCAGCCTCCAGCACCCGCGCGCTGGCCGGATCATCGCCGATGATCCAGCCGTCAAAGCCCGGCAGAAGGGCGATCAGCTCGTCTTCAGACAGGGTCTGGACGACTTTGGGCGCCTCCAGCTCCACATTGCGGGCGGCGAAGACGGGCCGGAATTCGTCGATCATGCCCAGCATGGGCGGGCAGGTGACCAGGACGCGCATCGTGTCAGTTTCCTTTGCGGGCGTTATAGAGCGCGACCGCCTCGGCCAGCGCCCACTGGTCGGCGTCGTCAATATCGATGGATTCCAGCGCCGGGGTCACATACATGGCCGGGCGCTTGCCGATCCGGGCGCCGGTCGCGGCGAAGCTGTCCCGGTTGAACAGGTAGAGATTGGAGTTTTCCTCATACCACGGCTCCAGATCCTGGGTGCGGATCAGATTGTCCGGATCGTGGTTCACCGGGCTCATGTCCTCGCGGTAGAAGCGGGTCTGGATGCGGTTCACCGCAAACAGGCTGTCAGCCTCGCCGGTCTTCACCGCCTCATGATATTTGCCCAGCGCGCCGCGCATGGCGTCCGCCGACAGGAGCGGGTTGGTGGTGTGGGTCATGAGATACGTATCGGCTTCGACATTGGCGACATCATCGCCCAGCACCAGATTCATGGAGACGAAATCGCCGCAAATCTCCGGCTTGCGGTCGCGGATCATCACCCGCCCGTCCGCATCGCCGTCCCTGAGACCCTTGTCGGCCAGGATGTCGCGCGCATCGGTGTTGATCACCACCGCGTCGATCTCCTCCATGCTCAGGAGGGTGTCCAGGATCCAGCGAAACAGCGGCTTGCCGGCGAATTCGCGGAAATTCTTCGACGTGACACGCGCCGAATGGGCCTTCATGGGCAGAAGGGCGACGAGCTTGAACGGCTCGGACATGCACAAATCTCCAGTGATGACAGGACGCGCCGACGGGCGTCAGCGCGGATAGAAATACCGGTCCTTGCGCCTTTGCGACAGCTTGCGGTGATTGTTGTTGCCGCGGTAGCTGCCCCAATACTGGTTGAAGCGGAACATCACGATATTGCCCGCCTCCTTCCAGAACACGCGCTGGTCCAGCGCCTCGCCCCAGTCGTGCATGATGCCGGCCAGGGTGTAGCGGATGAAATCGCCGAAGCCGACATGAACCTCCGGCATGATGTCCTGCAGGGCCACGGCCTCGCGCTCATAGCGCGTCTTGACCTTGGACCAGCTTTCTTCGTGGATGTGGATCACCGGCGCGTCGGCCACATAGCCGATCTTCAGGCCTTCGGCGACCAGCTGCTTGGCCAGCGCCATGTCCTCCAGCCCGGTCACGGTCTCGTCGAAGGGATGGCTCTCCCACACCGATTTCAGGATCGCGGAATTGGCGTTGTTGCAGAAGAAGTCGTCCTGCGGCAGCTCGGAGCATTCGGGGAAATACTTGCGGAACAGCTGCTCCTCGGAAAACTTGGTGATGCCCGGCTTGCCCATCTGGCGCCCGTATGTGTAGACGCACACGCCCTCGTCCAGCGGCTTGACCAGATTGTGCAGCCAGCGCTCCCCGGACGGGATGCAATGGCCGGAGATGAACACCAGGAACCGGCCCCGGGCCGCCTCGCAGCCGATATTGAGCGACCGGCCGAAGGTGAATTCGGCCTTTTTGATGTGGGTGATCCGGCAGCCATGCGCTTCGGCGATCTTCAGCGTGTCGTCAGTGGAGCCTGAATCCACGATCACGACTTCATAACTGTAGGGGGCGGCGTCCTGGGCGGCCACGGCCTTGAGCGCCTCGCCCAGCCATTTGCCTTCGTTATAGGTGCGGATGACGATGGAGGCGTCCATGGGTCAGGCCTCCGTGCGCCGGCGGCGGGACGCCGCCCGCTTAGATGGTGTCCAAATTCGCGTCACGCTGTTCCTCTCAGAGCGGCATAGACTTAAAGCGGCTCCCGAATTCCCCTATTCGCGCCCCCGGCGCACAACCCTTTGTGCGCATTTGGAATTGCGCCATCATAGCGAGAAAACCCCCGGTCTGGTCCTTGCTGTATATCCATGCTCTGGAGTATGTTCAACGCCGATGCCGGGTCACAGACAGTCATGCCAACACGCGCTGGGACAGGTGCGGGGCGCCCGGTAGTGGAAGAAGCCTGAACGCAGGGGAGGCGCGCAGGTTCGGACCCTGGGGGGTGTGATGACATCGTCATCAGATTTGAAGAACGCGCTTGAGCGCGAATATGATGCTTTGCTGGCCCAGCTGCCGAGCCGCGCGCCGATTTTTCTGCCTACGGACAAAATTCCGCTGGAGGACCGGATCCGCGGCGTCAGTCATGTCATCCGAATCTACAAGCAGGACCTCGACGAGGTCTACCGGCCACGCCTGCGGGCGTTGCGCGAACAGTTCAAGGGGCGCAAGCGCTGCTTCCTGATCGGCAACGGGCCCAGCCTGAACGACACCGACCTGTCGGTCCTGAAGGACGAGGTGACGTTTGCGGTCAACGGCTTCTTCCTGAAAGCCAAAGAGCTGGACTGGACGCCGACCTTCTATCTGGTCGAGGACCATCTCGTGGCCGAGGACCGGGCCGAGTGGATCAAGGACTTCAAGGGTCCGATCAAGCTCTTCCCGGCCTATCTGGGCTATATGTTTGAGCCTGGCGAAGACACGATTTTCTACAATCACCGGCCCCGCAAGAGTTATCCCCACGGCTTCGACTTCTCCATGGAGGCCGACAAGATCACCTATACCGGCTGCACCGTCACCTTCTCGATGATGCAGATCGCGGCGTACCTCGGCTTTGAGGAGATTTATCTCATCGGCGTGGACGCCAGCTATGCGATTCCGGCTGACGCCAGGGAAAGCAAGGATTACGGGGTCGGGGTGCTGGACATGCAGTCTGACGACCCGAACCATTTCGACCCGGACTATTTCGGCAAGGGGTTCCGCTGGCACGATCCCCAGGTCGACAAGATGGTCGAGGCCTATGGCGAGGCCCGGCGCGTGCTCGAGGGCACGGGCCAGATGATCTACAATGCCGGGATTGGCGGTCAGCTGGAGGTGTTCGAGCGCCGCCGCTTCCATGACATTTTCCCGCATGCGCGCAGGCCCGAACAGATGCGCGCGCAGAGCGAAGCGGGGCGGTATCCGCGTCTGCTGGTTCTGGACATGACCGCGCTCGGCAACGGCACGGCGACCGGGGAGATCAAGGCGAACCTGTTCCAGGGATGGCCGTCAGACCGCCTGCTTCAGGTGGCGCGCTACGGCGAGAGCGGGCTGGCGCTGTCGCGCCCTGACGGACAGGGCGGCTGGACGCGGGAGCCGTGCGCCGGCGACGCCGCGCGCGAGGCTGCGACGGCCTTCGCTCCGGACGCAGTGCTCTACCGCCCGGTGCCGGACGTGCCCTGGCTGCATGCGCTGGCCATGACGCTGTTGCACACCCTCAACAAGCCGGTGATGGCCTGGATCATGGATGACTGGCCGCGCGATCTGGCCGAGCGCGACGCAGACCAGTGGCGGGTGCTGGAGCCCGATCTGCGGATGCTTCTCGATCACGCCCATACGCGCCTGTCGATCTGCGACGCCATGTCTTCGGCGTTCGAGGCGCGCTACGGGACGCCTTTCCAGGCGCTGGCCAATGGCGTGCGCCGCGAGGGCTGGCCGCAGCGCGCCCCCCATTCCGGACGCCGGCTGCGCATCCGCTATCCTGGCGGGCTGGCCGCCAACATGCAGCGCACAAGCGTGCTGCGCCTGGCGCGCGTTGTGGAGCGCCTGGGCGAGGCCGGACACGCGATATCGCTGGAAATCAACACCCAGGCCTGGTGGCGCCGGGAGTCGGAGGCGGACTTTGCGCCCTTCGCCTTCACCCACGTCACCGATGAAAAGCGATCAACTGAAGCCTATCGCGAGTGGCTGCGCCGGGCGGACGCGGTGGTGATCGCCTATAATTTCGACGAGCCCTCCCTGCGCTATGTGCGTTACTCCATGGCCAACAAGATGCCCGAATGCCTGGCCTCGGGCGCGGTGCTGCTGGCGCACGGGCCGGAGGATGCGGCCACGATCGGCTATCTCAAGCGCAACAGGCTTGGCGTGGTTGTCGATAACGAGAGCGAGGACGCGCTGGAAGCCGCGCTTGTTGAGCTGCTCAATGATCCCGAACGCCGTCAGGCGCTGGCCGATGAAGCGCGCGCCTTCGTGTTCGAGCGCCACAATCTCGAGACTTTGCACGACACCTTGCGCAAGAGCGTTGTGGACGCAGCCGCGTCCGGCAAGGGCGGGCTGCCCAAACCCATCCGGATGTATAGCAGCGCTGAGGCGCCCGAACAGGCGGCCAATCAGGGCCGCGCCCCTGAACCGGCGGCGGCTCCTGACGTGCTGGCCGCCGCCGTGCGCCGGGCTGGCGACATGCTGCTGGGCGCGCTGCTGGCAGAGCTGCTATTGCGTCCTGAAGAGACGCGGGCGCGCCTTGAAAGCGATGCGGCGCTCAAAGCGGCCGTCAGCGCGGCGCTGGCGGCGCGTTCCGAGGACGACACGCTGCGCCGGCACGTGATGTCGCAGCTCTGCGAGTCTTTCCTGAAGGAAGTCCGGCTGCGCCTGGCCTGAGACGGCGCGCAGGGCCGGGATCATTGCGACCGGGTCCACGCCAGGGCACTGGCGTCCCGGCCCTGCCGGACCGTGCCGGCGATTGTGTCGTCCCCGTCCAGCTCGCCCTCGAACAGCAGCGCGCCGAGGCCCGTGGCGAAGCCGACGCGCGGCCCGTCCACGCGCACCTGCTCAAAGCGCACCCGCGCCCCGCCCTGGTCCGGCGCGGTCAGGATCACCTGCGCCGTCCCGCCCTCCAGCGAGATCGCCAGCTGGAGCGGGCGCGGCTCCACGCCGGTTTCCAGCACGGCTTCCCAAACGCCCTCCAGGCGCCGATCGGGCGTCTCTGCCGGCTCCCCCGTGCCTGACAACACCGCCATCGGCTCACCCGGCCCGGACGGGCCGCAGGCGGCGAGGGTGAGGGCGAAGGCGGCGAGGCAAGCAGCAGTCAGGCGCATGGCGGCTCCGGCGATGATGCGCGTTGAGACTTAGCCGCCACAGGCCTGCGCGGCCAGTGCGGCAGTGCGTTCTGCGATCATCTCTAGGGCGGCTTGCGAGACCGGGTGGCGGGCCGAGCCATATTCGGACAGCTGGCCGGTTTCAGTCTCCTGGAACAGGTGGTTGACGCCGTCGAGGATGACGACCTCTGTCGCCAGGCCCTCGCGCGCTGCCAGCAGGGCCCGGGACTGGGGTCCGGGCAGGACTTGAAGGTCATGCTCGGCGAACACGCCGAGCACGGGACCGGAATAGCGGGCCGCCGCCGCGGCAGGGTCTTCCGTGAAACTTGCCACGGCGTAGGGCTGACCCCAGATTTGCGCCTGCTGGCGGGCGAGACCCTGCGGGGCTCCGGCGTCCAGAAGCGCGCGCTCCAGCGCATCGCCCACATGCGCCCCGGGTTGCGCCTCGCGGAACACCGCAAACATCGCCTCTTGCAGACGCCGGTTGCCGGCGACCTGCGCGTCGGTCCCGCCAGAGGCGCGGATCAGGGCTTCGGCCTGATCGAACAATGTCTCTTCCATGCTCATATGCATCCCGGCAAGCGAGACGATGAAGTCAGGCTGCGCGCCGGGCGCGGCCAGCAGGGCGATCTGCGCGCCTTCGGAATGGCCGGCGAACCCGGCGCAGGCGATGCGCGGCTCTCGGGAAAGCCTGGCCAGCGCCGCCCCGGCGTCGTCGGCGAGATCGGAGGGCGCCTGCGCGGCGGGGCCTGTGCTGGCGCCCACGCCGCGATCATCAAGCCGCAGCGAGGACACGCCTCTCGCCGCCAGCGCCCCGGCCAGCGCAGCATAGAGGCGAAGCTCGCCAAACGTGCCGTCCCGGTCCTGGGGTCCGGAGCCGGACAGGATCACCACGCCCGGCCCGGCCGCCTCGCCAGGCGCCAGGCGAAGGGTTCCCGCCAGCGTGACCTCACCGATCTCCAGAGTAACGGGCGTCTCGCCCTCAACATCGTATTGCGGCGGCGCGGCCCTCTCGAAATGCCCGCGCTCGAAATTCAGATCGGCGTCCACCGGCCCCTGACGGAAGCGGCCCTCGATCACATCGCCCTCGCGCACGCCGTCATAGGCGAGGCCCGGCGGGTCGATGGCGAAGCGAATTGCGTCATCCTCGATGGCCAGCGTGGTCATCGCCAGTTCCGCCGCGCCCTGATCAAGCGAGATCAGCGCGCCCTGCCAGCCGTCTTCACCCTGCTCCAGCACCAGCTCCAGGCGCAGCGATTGCGCGCCGATCTGAAGCGTCCCGCGCCAGGCCCCGTCAAAACTGCCGGCGGTCTCCATCTCGCCGGATGGCGGCACCTCTACGGCGGTTTGCGGGCCGCAAGCGGCGAGGATGAGGATCAAAATTGCAAGGACAGTCAGGCGCATCAGTCAGGCTCCGCAGGTCCGGCCACGATCGGCGCGTATACATGCCAGGGGAAGGCCTGCACCAGGCGCCGCGAGAACTCCACCCCGCGCTCGCTATTGCCTTCCTGGCCCAGGCGCGGGCTGTAGAGGGCGAAGCCCGCCACGCCGGGCACCACGATCATCAGCGCGCCCGAGACGCCCGATTTGGCCGGCAGGCCGACGGTGAAGGCGTATTCGCCGGAAAAATCATACATGCCGCAGCTCAGCATCAGCGAGAGCACGGCCTTGACGCTTTCGCGCGAGATGAGCTGGCGCTCAGTCACCGGGCACACCCCGCCATTGGCCAGCGTCGCCGCGGCGCAGGCGAGCCGGCGCACATCGGTCTCGATAGCGCAGCAGCGCAAGTAAAGCTCCAGCGCCTCGTGCATGTCCGCCTCGGGCGGGAAACAGCCGTGCTCGCGCATGAAATAGGCCAGCGCATGGTTGCGGTCGGCGTGCGCGGTCTCGCTGGCGTAGACCGCCTCATCGAAACCGGGCGCGTCTCCCGCGGCAGCGCCGCGCCAGAGCCGGCAGACCAGATCGAAGCGCTCGGCGACGGCGAGGCCTGGCCGGATCATGGCGGCGGTCAGGATGGCGCCGGCGTTGATCATCGGATTGTGGGGGCGGCCCTTGCGGTTGAGCGTGATCTCGTTGAAGCCCTGGCCGGACGGTTCGCGCCCGACATGGGCGTGCACGGTCGCCTCCCCCGCCAGCTCCAGCGCCAGGGCGTAATTCATCGGCTTCATCACCGACTGGACGCAGAAACGCCGCGCCGCATCGCCCTCGCGCAGGCCCAGCTCGAAGCGCTGGCCGTCAATCGTGCAGCAGCCCAGCGCAAAGGCCTCCGGGTCCGCCTTGGCCAGTTCGGGAATGTAGGAGGCCACCGTCCCGCCGCTGACGCCCGAGGCGTAGTGAAACAGATTGGTGATGCGCCCCCGGAAGGCCTGGAAATCGCCGGCGGCCAGGCGCCCGGTCAGGGCGGCGCACACCAGTCCCGCTTCCTCGCCGGGCAGGGCGAAGCTGTCTTCCTCCAGCGCGCCGGCATCTGCGAAAGCCTTGCGCGTGGCGGTGAGGCGCGGGTCATCGGCGCTCAGCCCGGCCGCCTCCAGCGCCGCCATGAGCGCCGCCCCCGTGGGCTCGCCCCGCGCTGAGAGCGCACGCCATGAGGCTTGCACGGCGCTGTCATCGGCCGCGGGCGCGCCGCGCTCGAACTGGGCGGGGCGGGTGCGGAAGGCGCCCGGCGCCAGGGCCGGCGCGGTACGAGGTTCAGGGGGAGCCAACAGCGTCACCGGGGGCGGGGATCATCAACCCCCCAAGCTTCACAGCGCCGCCGCCTTTGCGCAAGCCCTACGCCACGGCGCGCAGATTGATCATGTTCATCGCGATCAAGGCAAATCGTTGCAGCGCCTCAAAATCTTCAGTTTCGAACCGAAAGCTCGGCTCCTCGTTCAATACCGCAAACGCGCCCAGCACAAAGCCTGAATCGGTGCGAACGGGAATACCAGCATAGAAGCGCACATAGGGCGCCTGCGTGACGTAAGGATTGTCAGCGAACTCGGGTGAGAGTGTCAGATTCTTGGCGATGAAGGGCTCTCCAGTCTCCACGACGCGTTTACAGAACGCCAGAGAGGTTGGAACGCTCTCCCCTGGCACGCCCGCGATTCCGGCGAAGGTCGTCATCCTCGGACCCACACAGCTGAGCGCAGCGAGCTTGCTGCGAAACGCATAGCGGGCCGCCGCGATAACTTCAGACACCTGCGATTCCGGGGCGAGCGCCGCCGCCTTGAACCGCTCCAGCTCGGCAAGGCGCTGCGGATTGTCCAGCCTGACCGATGGCGGATACGACATGCGCTCTCCTTCCAGCGAACTTGCGAGCATCAAATTGCGACGGCTTCCTGAAAGACCGGTTAAACAGGCCGTCGCCTCCGTCGTTGCGTCCGGGCGCGGCCATAGGCGGGCGCCTTATAGGCCGGTGGAAACAGCGCTTTCATCGCACCCGGCCTCGCCCTAGATTGCTGCGCCGCACGATGAAGGAGACCGCGCCATGTCGACGAAGCCCGTCAAGAAGATCGTCCTCGCCTATTCAGGCGGGCTGGACACCAGCGTGATCCTGCGCTGGCTGAAAGATGCCTATGACGCCGAAGTGGTGACCTTCACCGCCGATCTCGGCCAGGGCGAGGAGCTGGGGCCCGCCCGCGCCAAGGCGGAAGCGGCCGGGATCAAGGAGATTTATATCGACGATCTGCGCGAGGAATTCGTGCGCGATTACTGCTTCCCCATGGTGCGCGCCAACGCGGTCTATGAGGGGCAGTATCTGCTGGGCACCTCCATCGCCCGTCCGCTGATCGCCAAGCGCCTGGTGGAGATCGCCCACGAGACCGGCGCCGACGCGGTCGCCCACGGCGCCACCGGCAAGGGCAATGACCAGGTGCGGTTTGAACTGGGCGTGGCGGCGCTGGACCCGTCGCTGCGCGTGATCGCGCCCTGGCGTGAATGGGATCTCAATTCGCGCACCAAGCTCATCGCCTACGCCGAGAAGCACGGCATCGCAGTGCCGTCAGACAAGCGCGGCGAGGCGCCGTTCTCGGTGGACGCCAATCTCTGGCACACCTCGTCGGAGGGCAAAATGCTCGAGGACCCGGCCGAGGAGGCTTTCAATGAGGTGTGCTTGCGCACCCGCCACCCCGAAGACGGCCCGGACCAGCCCGAATACGTCACCGTGGGTTTCGAGCGCGGCGATGCGGTCAGCGTCAACGGCCAGGCCCTGTCGCCGGCCATGCTGCTGACCGAGCTCAACGACATTGGCGCGCGCCATGGCGTGGGCCGCCTCGATCTGGTGGAGAACCGCTTTGTCGGCATGAAGTCGCGCGGCATTTACGAGACGCCGGGCGGGACCATCCTGATGATCGCGCACCGCGGCATCGAACAGCTCACCCTGGACCGGGGCGCCATGCACCTGAAAGACGAGCTGATGCCCAAATACGCCAAGCTTCTCTATGAGGGCTTCTGGTTCAGCCCCGAGCGCGAGATGCTGCAGGCGGCCATCGACCATTCCCAGCGCCATGTCAGCGGCGAGGTCCGCCTCAAGCTCTACAAGGGCAATGTGATGGTGGTCGGGCGCACCTCGCCCGCCTCGCTCTACTCGCTGGCCCATGTGACGTTTGAGGAAGATCACGTCTACGACCAGAAGGACGCCGAAGGCTTCATCAAGCTTAACGCCTTGCGCCTGCGGCTTCTGGCCGACCGCAAGAAGCGGCTGGGCGAGAACGATTAGGCCTGATCGCTGAGACTAGCGGCTGGCGCCCTGGCCGCGCTGGCTGGAGCGCGAGGCCAGAAGCACCGTCTCGTCGGCTGACGCCGGGGGCTCGCCATTGGCGAACAGGACGCTGTCGCGCAGGGCGATCAGGCGGTCGCGTTCAGCCGTGAAGTGGGGCAGCTCCTCGCGCGTCAGGCGCCGGCCTGTCGGCAGGTCCAGACGCATCGGATTGAGCGGGCGGCCGTTGGCGTGGACTTCGTAATGCAGGTGCGGGCCGGTGCATGATCCGGTGCAGCCGACATAGCCGATCACCTGGCCCTGGCTGACGCGCGAGCCGGCCCGGATGCCGCGGGCGAAGCCCTGCAGGTGGGCGTACACCGTCTGATAGCCGTTGGCGTGGCGGATGCGCACGTAATTGCCATAGCCGCCGAACCAGTTGGCGCGCTCCACCACCCCGTTGCCGGCGGCCATGATCGGCGTGCCGCGCGGGGCGGCGAAATCGGTGCCGTTATGCGGGCGGTTGACCTGGTGGATGGGGTGGAAGCGCATTCCGAAGGATGACGAGATGCGCGCGCCGTTCACCGGCATGCGCATCAAAAGGCGCTGGGCGGCCTCGCCCTCGCCGGTGTAATAGCCCACCTCGCCGTCCGGGGCGGTGTAGCGGAAATACTCCAGCGGACTGCCTCGCCCGGCGAAATTGACATAGACGATGTCGCCGGTGCGCACGGTCTCGCCGCGCCGGTTCACATGGCGCTCGAACACCAGATCAAACCCGTCGCCGGGCTGGATGGTGCGAAAATCCACCGCATAGCCCAGGATATTGGCCAGCTCGACCACGATGCGGTCAGTGGCGCCCTGTTCGATGGCTGACATGTAGAGGCTGGAGCTGACCTCGCCGCGCACCCGCACGAACTCGCTCTCCAGCGACGCGGCCGCCTCGCGGGCGCGGAACCGGTCGCCGGTGCGCGCCACGGTCAGCGTGCGTTCGATATCGGGACGGAAGGACAATCCGGCCAGGCGCCGCTCGCCGTCTTCCCAGCCGGCCGGGGTCTCGAAATAGATGGTCATGTCCTGACCGGCGCGCAGACGGCGCACCGGGAACACCGGGTCCAGCGCGGCGATGGCGCGCGCGGCCTCGACCCGGTCTGCGCCTGCGCCCGCCAGCACGCTCGCCAGCGTCTGGCCGGAGCGCACGGTCAGATCGACGCTCTCGACCTGGCTGCGATAGGGCGCGGAGGTGAACAGGGCGTGCTCGGCTTCGATGATGTCGCGCGCGCCGTTCAGCACTAGCGCTGAAGGCTGAGTCTCATTATCGGACGGGGCGGCCGCAGTGTCGGCCAGCGCCTGGACGGCCTGGGGGCTGGCGGGGGCGGTCTCAAGCGGTTCGGCCGGCGCGCCAGGTGCGGCAAATCGAAACAGCAGAGCGCCCAGCACCACCGCCAGACCAAGGGTCAGCGTGGCGAAGAACACCAGCGTGCGCGAGCGCCGGGCGTCGGCGAGACGGACGTCGAATCCGGACATGGATACGGTCTTCCCCTAATTGCTGCGTCTCGCATCAGGACCATTTCTGTCGAACGGACCTGTAACGTGCTGCGCCTGAGCGCTACGATCCGTGAAGCAATTACCAGACCGGTGCAGCATAGTCCGCACCACCTGGAAGCCGGATCGCACTGGATGGTGGCCCAGACGGACCAGCTTGCCAAGGGTGATTAAACGGTTGCGGCGTTAACGATAAGACAACGTTGCGACACTCAGCTGTTTGAGGATCGCAGAAATCATGCGCAAGGCCGCTTCATGAACAAGACCGCCCTTCTGATCGTGTCGCTGGGCGCGCTGCTGGCCGCATCCATAGCGCTGGCGGTGTGGAGCTTCATGGGGGTGGATCTGCAGATCAGCTGGCATGGCTGGCTGGCGATGGCGCTGGGCGCCGGCCTGTCGCTGCTGGTGGGCGGCGGGCTGATGATGCTGGTGTTTCACTCGGCCCGGCACGGCCATGACGATATCGACCGCGAGCCCTGAGCGGCAGTGCAGCGCGTTAACCCTTCGCGCGCGGAGAATCGGATAATGCTGGCGCCATGAACCCGCATGATACGCCCTCCGCTTCCGAACTCGCGGCGCTTCTGGCCTCGCGCGTGTGTCACGATATCGCCGGTCCGGCCAACGCCATGGGCGCGGCCATGGGCGTGCTGGACGATCCCGGTGCAGGCGACATGCGCGATGACGCCATTGCGCTGCTGCGCTCGGGCGCGCAGCAGATCCGCGCCAAGCTGGAATATATGCGCGTGTGCTTCGGCGCGGCCGGGTCGCGCGCAGGCGAGATGGGGCTGGGCGAGCTCCAGACCCTGGCCGGGGCCATGTTCGCCGAGGCGCGCGCGCAGATCGTGTGGAAGCCGGCTGACAACGTGATCGACAAGACCGCGGCGCGCGTGCTGCTCAATCTGGTGTGGCTGGCGGTCGACGCCCTGCCGCGCGGCGGCGAGGTGTCGGTCGAGGCGTCCGCCACGCCCGGCGGCGGCGCGCGCTTGCGCCTGGTCTGCACAGGGCCGCGCTTGCGCCTTGATCCGTCCTATACGCTGGCCATCCGGGGCGAGCGCCCCGAAGACGGCTATGACGGGCGCTCGGTGCAGCCCTTCTACGCCGGCCTCATCGCGCGCGAGAGCGGCGGCCGGGCCGAGGCGAGCCAGAGCGAGGAGCGCGTGGAGTTCACGGCGCTCACCGGTCCGGGCCAGCGCGCGGCGGCCGCCGAATAACCCGGGCCGAATAACTTTATCCGCCAGGCTCTGACAGCAGCGCAATAAGCCAACGTTGCGTTAACCGTGTCCGTGACACCGTCGCCCCATTGCGCACAGTCAGCCCGGGGCGGGACCATGGACGAACTGATCGGCGAGTTTCTCGCAGAAACCTCTGAAAGCCTTGATGTCATTGATGTCGAGCTGGTCAAGTTCGAGGCCGACCCGACAGACCGGGCCACGCTCGACAATATTTTCCGGCTTCTGCACACCATCAAAGGCACGTGCGGCTTCCTCGCCCTGACCCGGCTGGAAGCGATCGCGCATGCGGGCGAGACGCTTTTGGGCCGGTTCCGCGACGGGACGCTGGTTGCTGACAGTGCGGCGGTGACGCTGGTGCTGCAGTCGCTGGACCGCATCAAGGACATCCTCTCCGGGCTGGAAAGCACTGGCGCCGAGCCCGAGGGCGATGACGGCGATCTGATCGCCCAGCTCGAAGCCCTGGCCGAGGGCCAGGCCCCCGCGTCCGCCGAGATGCCCGACGTGACGCCCGAACCCGAACCCGAGCCGGAACCCGAACCGGAGCCCGAGCTGGAAGCTGAAGCGCCGCAGGACGAAGCCGCCGCGGCCGACGGGGATGAATCCGGGTTCGATTCCGATTTGGGCCGGCCCCTGAGGCCGGGCGAGGTGTCGCTGGCCGATCTGGAAGCGGCCTTCATGTCGACGCCGGGACCGGAAGACGAGGAGGACGCCCCCGCGGAGCCTGACTTTGAAGCCGGGGACGACATTCCTGATGAGCCGGTTGCGGCGGCCGCCGCGCCGGATGCTTCTGCTCCCGCTCCGGACGCGGCGCGCGCAGCGACGGGCGGCGCGCGCAGCGCGGCCACCATCCGGGTCAGCGTGGACGTGCTCGAGACCCTGATGACCACGGTCTCCGAGCTGGTGCTGGCGCGCAACCAGATGCAGCAACTGGTGCGCGACACTGATGACAGCGCGCTCAAGACGCCGCTCCAGCGTCTGTCCTCGGTGACGGCGGAGTTGCAGGACGGGGTCATGAAGACCCGCATGCAGCCGGTTGGCGACGCCTGGCGCAAGCTGCCGCGCATCGTGCGCGACGCCACCCAGGACCTGGGCAAGAAAATCCGCCTGATCCAGGAGGGCGAGGACACCGAGCTTGACCGCCAGGTGCTGGAGCTGATCAAGGATCCGCTCACCCACATGATCCGCAATTCGTGTGATCACGGGATCGAGGGGCCTGAAGCGCGCAAGGCGGCGGGCAAGTCTGAAACCGGCACGATCCGGCTGTCGGCCTATCACGAGGGCGGGGCGATCATCATCAAGATCGCCGATGACGGCGCAGGGCTGAACGCCGCGCGCATCCGCGAGAAGGTGCTGGAAAAAGGTCTGGCCACGCCTGAAGAGCTCGCCGGCATGGGCGAGCCGCAGATCCTGCGCTTCATCTTCGCGGCCGGCTTCTCCACCGCCGCCGCCGTCACCAGCCTGTCCGGGCGCGGCGTCGGCATGGATGTGGTGCGCACCAATATCGAGCAGATCGGCGGATCGATCGATCTGGCTTCCGAGCCGGGCAAGGGCACGGCCTTCACCATCAAAATCCCGCTCACCCTGGCCATCGTGTCGGCCCTGATCGTCAAGGCCGGCGGCGCGCGCTTCGCGGCGCCCCAGCTGTCGGTGCGCGAACTGGTGCGCGTCGGGCCAGGATCGAACGTGAAAGTGGAGACGCTCAACGGCGCGCGCATGATCCGGCTGCGCGAGCGGCTGTTGCCTGTCATCTCCCTGTCGGGCGTGCTGAACCCGTCCGAGACGGAGTCCGGCGACATGGCCGGCTATGTCATCGTGCTCGAGGCCGCCGGCCGGCGGGTCGGCCTGGTGGTGGACGATGTGGTCGACACCGAGGAGATCGTGGTCAAGCCGCTGTCCGGGCCGCTGCGCCAGGTCGGCGTGTTTTCCGGCGCCACCATTCTGGGCGACGGGTCGGTGATCATGATCCTCGATCCCAACGGCCTGGCCCAGGAAACCGCCATGGAGGCGGTCGAACAGGCCGAACAGGATGAAGCGGGCGGCGCGGATGAAACAGCAGCCAACGGCCGCCAGCGCCTGCTTCTGGTGCGCGCGGGCGGCGAGGAGTCCAAGGCGGTTCCGGTCAGCCTGATCACGCGCCTGGAGGATTTCGAGGCCGGCTCCATCGAGATCGTCGACGGGCGCCATGTGGTGCAGTATCGCGGCCGCCTCTTGCCGCTGACCCACGCCGCGGGCCCCGCCGCCTTCAAGACCGAGGGCCGCCAGCCGGTGCTGGTGTTCGCCGAGGACGGCAAGTCGGCGGGCGTGGCGGTGGACGAGATCCTCGATGTCGCCGAGGAAATCCTCGATCTGGAAATGGGATCGGACCGCCCGGGCGTGATCGGCTCTGCGATCATCACGGGCCGGGCCACCGAAGTGCTCGACATCGCCTGGTACATGGAGCGCGCCTGGGATGGCGCGCCCCAGCGCAGCAATACCGGACGCGCCGCGCGCCACGCCGTGCTGCTGGTGGAGGCCGACGCCTTCTCCCGGCGCATGCTGGCGCCGCTGCTGGCCGCGGCGGGCTATGACGTGACCGTGGCCGGGGGCCTGCACGAGGCGCGCGACGCCGCCCGGATGGGCGCGTGTTACGACGTGCTGGTGGGCGATCCTCCGGCGCTGGCGCGCCTGGCTGAAGAGGGCCTGTTCGCCGGCGTACCGCGTCTGGGCGTCGGCGATGGCGATTCAGGCATTCTTGAGGGTTTTGCCGCGATCATGCGCCCGGGCGACCGCGGCGGACTGATCGCGGCGCTCGACAGGGCCGCGCGCGAACGCGCTGAAGCGGCCTGAGCGGGAGAGCTGAAGTCATGGCAGTGCAAGACACGATCGAATACGTCACCGTCCACGTCGGCGGCCAGCTCTTCGGCGTCGAGGTGAGCGAGATCCGCGAGGTGTTCAGCCCGCACGGCATCACGCCGGTGCCGCGCGCGCCCGCCGAGATCGCCGGCCTGCTGAATTTACGCGGACGCATCGTCACGGCGGTCGAGACCCGGGTTCGGCTCGGCCTGCCGCCGCGCGGCGAGGACGAGCCGGTGATGGCGCTGGGCCTGGAAGAGGGCTCGGAGCTGTTCGGCGTGCTGGTCGACGAGGTCGGCGAGGTGCTGCGCCTGGATCCCGCCGCGGCCGAGCCGGCGCCGGGCCATCTGGATGCGCAGTGGCGCGCCATGATCAAGGGCGTCTACCGGCTGGAGGAGCAGCTTCTGGCCATTCTGGACGTGCGTGCGCTGATCCGCTGGCGCGCCGCGCTGGCGGCCTGAGGGGAGAGCGGACATGAAAACCTGTCTGGTGGTCGATGACAGCCGGGTGATCCGCAAGGTCGCGCGCAAGATCGTCGAGGATCTGGGTTTTGCCTGCGAGGAAGCCGCCGACGGTCAGGAAGCTCTCGACGCCTGCCGCAAATCCATGCCGGACGCGGTGCTGCTGGACTGGAACATGCCGGTGATGAACGGGCTCGATTTCCTGATCCGGCTGCGCCAGGAGCCCGGCGGCAAGAAACCCGTCGTGGTGTTCTGCACCACAGAGAACGACATGTCCCATATCACCCAGGCGCTGCGCGCGGGCGCGGACGAATACGTCATGAAGCCGTTCGACGGCGAGATTATTGAATCGAAATTCGCCGAGGCCGGCCTGGTCTAGGGCCGCGCCGCGCATGGGGGGCATCAAAACGTGACCGCAGCTCAGTCCAGACCACCCGCCGCACCGCCCGCCGGGGGGCTCCCGCGCGTGCTGGTGGTGGATGACAGCGCCGTGGTGCGCGGACTGGTGGCCCGCTGGATCGAGGCCGATCCCCGCCTGGAGCTCGCCGCCACCTGCGCCGATGGCGAGCAGGGTGTGCGCCGCGCCGGCGAGCTGCAGCCTGATCTGGTCGTGCTGGACGTGGAAATGCCGCGCATGGACGGGCTCACCGCCCTGCCGCTGATCCTCAAGGCCGCGCCGGGCGCGCGTGTGGTCATGGCCTCCACCCTGACGCGCCAGGGCGCCCGGGTGACCGTGCGCGCGCTGTCGCTGGGCGCGGCTGACTGCGCCGCCAAGCCCGAGGCGGGCAAGGTGGCGGGGGCGCAGGCCTATCGTGAAGACTTGTTGCGCAAGCTGATCGCGCTGAGCCCGCGTCGGGCGGCTGCGGTGCGCCCTGCGCCGGTCCCGGCTGCGCCGCGTCCCGGCAGAGGTCCTGCGCCGCGGCCCGCGATCGTGGCCATCGGATCGTCCACAGGCGGTCCCCAGGCGCTGCGCGAGGTGATCTCGGCCCTGCCGCATGATGCGCGCGCGCCCATTGTGATCACCCAGCACATGCCCAAGCTGTTCACCGCCATCCTGGCTGAACATCTGTCCAAGCTGGGCTTGCCCGCCGCCGAGGCGGTTGACGGCGAGCCGCTGCGCGCCGGGCGGATATATCTGGCGCCGGGCGACTGGCACATGACCGTGCGCGCAGGGCCTGAAGGCTTCCACGCCGCGCTGGATCAGGGCCCGCAGGTGAATTTTTGCCGTCCGGCCGTCGATCCGCTGTTCGCCAGCCTGGCCGCCGCCGCCGGACGCAATGTGCTGGCCGTGGTCCTGACCGGCATGGGCGCGGACGGGCGCGAGGGCGCGCGCAAGCTGCGCGATGCGGGCGCGCAAGTGGTCGTCCAGGACCAGGCCACCAGCGTGGTGTGGGGCATGCCCGGCGCGGTCGCTGAAGCCGGCCTCGCCGACATGATCCTGCCGCTGAAGGAGATCGGGCCGGAAATCGCCCGGCGACTGAAAGGACTGACATGACACAGCTGCCGGCGCACAAATTCGAACATCTGTGCAAGGAAGTGCGCGCGCGCACCGGGCTCGTGCTGGGTCCGGAGAAGGCGTATCTGGTGGAAAGCCGCCTCGGCCCGCTGGCGCGCAAGAGCGGTTTTGCGTCTGTCGAGGCGCTGATCGACGCCATGATGCGCGGCGACAAGGCGGTGCTCACCGCCGCGTGCGAGGCGCTGGCCACCCACGAGACGTTTTTCTTCCGCGACAAGACGCCGTTTGAAATGTTCGAACAGGTGATCGCGCCCACGCTCAAGGGCGCGCGCGCCGGGCGCAATCTGAAAATCTGGTGCGCGGCGGCCTCATCGGGGCAGGAGCCCTATTCGCTGGCCATGCTGCTGGACGAGGCGGGCGGTCCGCAGGCGGACATTCTGGCCACCGACATGAGCGCAGCGGTGCTGGAGAAGGCGAAAGCCGGCCTTTACACCCAGTTCGAGGTGCAGCGCGGGCTCTCCATCCAGCGCCTGGTCAAACATTTCGACCAGACCGGCGAGGCCTGGCGCATCAAGCCGCACCTGCGCCAGAAGGTGCGCTTCGAGCAGTCCAACCTGCTGGAGGATTTCTCGCGGCTGGGGCGGATGGACGTGATCTTCTGCCGCAATGTGCTGATCTATTTCGATATCGAGACCAAGGCGAAAATCCTGGAACGCCTCGCCGCCCAGCTGGCCGATGACGGCTATCTCATCCTGGGCGCGGCCGAGACCGTGGTGGGGCTGACCGACAGCCTGCGCCCGGCGCAGGGCCATCGCGGCCTCTACACGCGCGCCGGTGCTGCGGCGAACAAGGCGGTGGCGGCGGCCTAAGCCTCCAGCCCTTCGATCACCGTGGCCTGCATGGCGCTGAGCGCGCCGCCCTCCACCGGTTTCAGGCGGCGGGTGTCCAGATCAAGCAGGCAGCCCACGCCCTGCATGGTCCACAAAGGCGCGCCGCTGACCGGATCACAGATCCAGTGGACCAGATGGCGCACATTGCGGTTCACGCCCGCCAGCCCTGAGCGGATCACATAGCCCTCGCCCGCAACCGGCCAGCGGCGCATCAGGATGCGCGCTTCAAGCAGGGCGCTGGCCGCGTTCAGCGGCGCGCCGGCCTGATAGGCCCGCCATTGTTCGGGAAAGCCGGAGCTGAGGTGGATGACGCTGTCGGACACCTTGCCCATGGAGAATTCCAGGCGCATGCGCCCGAACCGGTCAGCATCCTGGGAATTGATGCGCCCGCGCCCGATCTCCTCAAGGCCCAGCACGTCCGCGCGCGCCAGCGACACGTCCGGCGAGGGCGCAGCAACAGACAGGCTGCGCGGCGCGCATTCAGGCGGCTGATCGGCGCGCAGGGCGTCCAGCGCCTCCCTTGCGCGCGCGCTCCAGGCGAAAGGCCGGGCGCTGGCCGGGTCGGCATGGTCGAGATGCACGGTGAACGCGGCGGCCGGCCGGCCCAGGGCGGCGTGATCCATGACCAGATCGGCGGTCATCCCGGCGGCGTCAAACGTGCGCACCCCGCCGCGAATGACCAGCGGCGCGCCGGGCCGCGCCTCGGCCAGGAAGCGCACAGTCACCTCGCGCGCGATCAGGGTCGCCGTGGCGCCGGGCTGGAAGGCTGCGTGCATGCCCAGCTCGCCGGCCAGCGCCTCAACCGCCTCCCAGGCCTTGGCCAGATAGAAGCGCACATTGAGATGGCCCAGCTCGTCGCATTCCCAGGCATTGGCGTTGCCGCGCCAGAGCGTGCGCATGGCCCCCTCCGCTCCGGCCGCTCAGGCGCTGGCCTGCGCCGAAGCGCAGTCTGAGCAGCGGCCGTAATGCTCGATCACCGAGCGGCTGATCAGAAATCCGCCCGGCCCGGCCTCGCCGGAAATCTTGCGGTGGCGCTCCTCGACCTGGCCGCAATCCTCGCAGATATACAGCTCCGCCGATCCGTGGCCGTCCGCATGCAGGCAGGCGGTATAGGCGTTGAGCGCCTCAATCCGGTGGACCAGGCCCGCCCGGGTCAGAAAATCGAGCGCCCTGTAGACTGTGGGCGGCTGGGCGCCGCCGCCCGGCTTGAGGGCCGCGAGCAGATCATAGGCTTTCACCGGCGCCTGGGATTCCAGCAGCAATTGCAACACGCGCTTGCGCACCGGCGTCAGGGCCAGCCCCTTGCTGCGGCAGGACCGCTCGGCGGCGGACAGGGCGAGACTCACATGTTCAGTCATGAATGCGATCCTAAGCCGTGCGTGCGCGCACGGCGAGCCCTTCATTAAGTCTGCGTCAGAGTGAATGGCTGCTCTTGTTCCGGCGCGAGGGTTATAATATAGCCCTTGGCGCAACAATATAACATCCCGGAGCCGCCGCCATGATCCTCCCCCTGATGACCCGCCTCCTGCTTGGAACCGCACTGGTTGTTCCCGCCCTTGGCGCCGCCAGCGCTGCGGCCGCCGATGCGAACCTGCAACAGCGCGGCGACGCCGCGCTGGACCGGGTGATCGTCACCGCAGGTCCGCTGGGACGGCGCTATGTGGACGAGATGATCCAGCCGGTCAGCGTGCTGCACGGATCGGAGCTGGAGCGCCGCATGGCTGGCTCGCTGGGCGAGATGCTGGACGGTCTGCCGGGCGTGTCCAACGCCGATTTCGGTCCGGGCGTCGGGCGACCGGTAATCCGCGGCCTGCAAGGCTCGCGGGTGATGGTGCTTGATGACGGCCTGCCTGTGGCCGACGTGTCGGGCGAGGGCGTGGACCACGCCGTGGCCGTGGACGCGCGCGGCGCCAGCCAGATCGAAGTGTTCCGCGGCCCGACCACGCTGATGTTCGGCTCCGGCGCGACGGGCGGCGTGATCAATGTGCGCAGCAAGCGCTTCCTGCCGACACTGGCCGCCTCGCCCTTTCTGGACGTGGATGCGGGCTACTCGGCCAATGGCGATGACCGCCAGCTGGACGTTTCGGGCGAGGTGCAGCTGAGCCCGGTTTTCGCCTTGCGCGCGTCGGGCGGCCTGCGCCGCACCAATGATTTTTCGATCAACGGTTTCCAGGAAGAAGGCCAGACCGAGGGCTTCGAAGGCCGGCTGCAGAACAGCTCGGTGGAGTCCAGCAAGGCGTCCCTGACCGGCATGCTGGCCGACGCCTGGGGCTTTGCCGCGCTGTCGCTGAGCTATTGGGACACCGATTACGGCATCCCCGAAGTGTTCGATCCCATGCGCATCCGCGGCGACGGCTCGGACGAGTTCGAGCGCATCACCGCCGATTATGTCCGCGTAGACTTCCGCAGCGAGATCAACCAGCCGCTTCCCGGCTTCTCGCTGGCGCGTTTTGCTGCGGCCTGGACCCGCTATGAGCAGGAAGAGACCGAGTTCGAATTCAGCCGCACGGACGGATCCTTCGAGGATTCCGAAGTGGAGGCGTTCTTCAAGAACACCGAGTTCGAGGCGCGCGCCGACTTCCTGCATGAGCCGGTGGCCGGCTGGGAGGGCGTGATCGGCCTGCAATACACCGATCGAGATTTTTTCGCTGACATCCCCGAGGATGATGACGCCGGCTTTTATGTGCGCCCCAACCAGACGCGCACCTTCGCCGCCTATGTCGTCGAGGAGCGCCGGTTAGGCCCGGCCGTGATCGAGCTGGGCGCGCGCGTCGAGCATGTGCTGAGCCAGAGCGACCGCGCGCCGGTAGACGAGGTGCCTGGCGTCACCCTGCCCGACGGCAGCTTCCTGCCGCAGATCGCGCAGCTGGGGGATATCAGCACCACCGCGGTGAGCCTGTCGGCGGCCACCATTATTGATGTAGGGACCGATTATCACCTGCGCTTCGGCCTGACCCGCGCCCAGCGCGCGCCCTCGCCCGAACAGCGCTACGCGTTCGGACGACATTCGGCGGCGGGCACATGGGAAGTGGGCGATCCGGACCTGAAAACCGAGACCTATCTCAATTTCGAAGCCAGCTTCGAGCGCCATACCGGCCCGCTGCGCTTTGACCTGACGGCGTTCTACAACCGGGCCGATGATTTCATCTATCTGGCCTCGGAAGATGACGGCGCGGGCAATCCGGTGTTCGTCAATGATATCGGCAACCGCGAAGGCGAGGGCGATGCGGCCGGCTGCCTGCCGGGTGATGGCGGGCTGTGCCGCCTGCGCAATCAGCTGGTGTTTAATGAGCAGGGCGACGCCCATTTCTATGGCGCCGAGCTCGGCGGCAGCTGGGAGGCGGTGCAGGGCGACACGCCCCTGACCTTCCACTTCGTGGCTGACTATGTGCGCGGCTCGCTGCGCGATGGCGGCGACCTGCCGCGCATCTCGCCCTGGCGCTATGGCCTGGGCGCGTCCACCCAGCTGGGCGATCTCAGTTTGCGCGCCGACTATCTGCGTATCAACGCCCAGAACCGCGTGGCCGAAGCCGAAAGCGCCACGTCCGGCTATAATCTGGTGTCGGTCGACGCCAGCTATGAGCTGCCCTTCGACGGCCTCAACGCCTCGGTCTATCTCAAGGGCCGCAACCTGCTCGACGAGGCGGGCCGGCGCCACACCTCCTTCTTCAAGGATGAATCGCCGATCATCGGCCGGGCCTTCTATGTCGGCGTGCGCGCCCGCTTCGGCGGCGCCTGAGGCCCGGTATTTGCAAGCCAGACCCTGAAGCGGCGGCGCCAGGCTTTGTTGCCTCGCGCCGCTGCGTGCGCTAACGAACCGCAACTGTCCACCCAGGGGGAGCCGACATGGCCGACGCCACTGCCAATGAACCGACCATTCAAGGTCAGCTGCCGCTTTACAAAAAGCCTGAACCGCTCAGCGCCCAGACCCACAAGGGCAAAGGCCTGACCTATACCGACCGTCCGTTCGACTTCCTCAAGGAAGCCCATTTCGTGCCGCTGACGGTGGGCGAATTCGGTCTGGCCGCGTCACGCTTCCCGATCATCTTCCTGGGCGACAACCGCACGCCGGTCGCCGCCATGGGCCTTCAGGCCGGCGGCAATCTGTTCGTGAACCCGCAAAACGGGCTCTACGAAGAAAACTGCTATCTGCCCGCCTTCGTGCGCCGCTACCCGTTCGTGGCCGCCAGCCATGGCGATGAGAGCGACCGCTTCACCGTGTGCGTGGACACCGGCTCCCACCTGTTCTCGGACAAGCCTGAAGAGCCCTTCTTCAAGGATGACGGCTCGGCCACCCCGTTCCTGGAGCGCGCCATCGACTATGTGCGCCGTTTCGAGAACGACGTGGCGGCCACCATCGAGTTCGTGAAGGAGCTGCGTGATCTGGACCTGTTCGACCAGCAGCAGACCAATTTCCAGCCGCGCGACGCCGAGGGCAACCCGGCGGGCGAGCCGCAAGTGGTGGCGAGCTATTGGGGCGTCTCGGGCGAGAAGCTCAAGGCCCTGCCTGCCGACCAGCTGGCCAAGCTGCGCGATTCCACTGCGCTGGGCGCGATCTACGCCCACATGATCTCCATGGGCCAATGGGACTTCCTGATTCAGCGCGCCGCGCGCCGCCAGGGTCAGAGCCAGAACGAATTCCAGGTGCCGCCGGCGGCTCCGCCGCCGCCTTCGCCTGAGCTGTAAGCCTTTTTAAGGCGTTCAGACTGTCAGCGGCCGGGCGAAGCCATAGCCCGGCCGCTGTCATGTCAGCTGACATGCGCGTTCACAAGCCTGTCAGCCCCGTATTCGAGCGCACCGGCAAGGGTTATATGGTTTTCAGGACACGCCGCTGTGTGCGGCCTGGAACCCCGAGGTCTGTAACCTTGATCCGCCTGCTCGCCGTATTCACCGCATTCATCCTCACCGCAGCCGCCTCCGCCCAGGAGTTCAGCCCGGACGGTCCCTGGGTGCATCCGCGCCTGGTCAGCGACCGGGAAGCCGTGGCGCCGGGCGAGACGTTTCATATCGCGCTGCATCAGGACATCGCCCCGGGCTGGCACACCTACTGGCTCAATCCGGGCGATTCCGGCGAGGCGACGCGCCTGGACCTGACCCTGCCGGAAGGCTGGACCACAGGCGCGATGACCTGGCCGGCGCCCGGCGCCTACTCGCTGGGGCCGTTGACCAATTACGGCTACTCCGACAGGGTCACCCTGCCGCTGGAGGTCACTGTCCCCGCTGACGCCGCGCCGGGCCGGGCGGACATCCCCGCCTATGGCAGCTGGCTGGTGTGCGAGGATATCTGCGTCCCCGAGGACGGGGAGTTCCTGATCACGATTGAGGTGGGCGAGAGCCGGCCGGACCGGGCGGGCGCCGCCCTGATCGCCGAAGCCTTCGCCGCCGCGCCTGAAGCGCCCGGCCCCCTGCAGGCGGGACTGGCGCGCGAGACGGACTCGCTGGCGCTGACCCTGGCTGGCGCGCCCCTGTCGGGCGGAGCGGACGCGGTGCGCGGTCTCAGCTTCTTCCCGTTCAACGGCTCCATCATCGATCATGCCGCCGAGCAGCGCGCCGCGCTGGGCGAGGGCGAGGCGCGCCTGGATCTGCGTCCGGGCCGTCTGACCCGTCAGGCGGTCAACGAGGCCTATGGCGGCGTGATCCGGTTTGAGGCGCGTGGCGAAGACGGCCAATGGCGCACGCGCGCCATCGAGATTGAGGCGCAGCCTGGCGCATCTCTGTCCGGGCTCGCGCCTGCGCCCGCCGCTCCCAGCGCGCCGGCATCGCCTGCTTCGCCCGCCGGCGGCGGGGACGGGCAGACGGCGGCGCCGTCCAGCATCAGCTTCTGGCAGGCGGCGCTGTTCGCGCTTGTGGGCGGGCTGATCCTCAATCTCATGCCGTGCGTGTTCCCGGTCCTGTCGATGAAAGCGCTGACCCTGGTGGAGAAGCGCGGCATCGAACGGGCCGAGGGCCGGCTTCTGGGCCTGATCTTCGCAGCCGGCGTGATCCTCACCTTCCTGGCGCTGGGCGCGGTGTTCCTGGCCGTGCGCGCCGCAGGCGGCGACGCGGCCTGGGGCATGCAGCTGCAGACCCCGGGCGTGGTGGCGGGACTGGCGCTGTTGATGTTCCTGATCGGGCTCAATTTCCTGGGCGTGTTCGAGATCGGAACCTCGCTGCAGTCGGTGGGATCGGGCGTGCGCGATTCAGGACGGCGCGGCGCCTTCCTGACCGGCGTGCTCGCCGTGTTCGTGGCCGCGCCGTGCATTGCGCCCTTCATGGCCGGCGCGCTGGCCTACGCCCTGACCCAGCCTCCGCTCGTGTCGCTGGCCGTGTTCGGCTTCCTGGGCGTGGGTCTGGCCCTGCCCTTCGTCATTGTCGCCTTCTATCCCAAACTCCTCGCCTTCCTGCCCAAGCCGGGCGCGTGGATGGTGCGCCTGCGCCAGGTGCTGGCCTTCCCGATGTTCGGCGCGGCGGTGTGGCTGGTGTGGGTGCTGGCCGCCCAGACCGGACCCAATGGCGTGTTGTGGGCGCTGATCATGATGCTGGCCGCGGGATTCGCCGCCTGGGCGTTCTCGATGCGCGGAACGCTTTCGCGCGTGACCGCGCTGGCCGGCGCCTTGCTGGTGGCGGGCGCGCTCTATTCGGCTGCGGTGCAGCCGGCTGTGAGCGCGGCGCCGTCGGCGGCTGACGCGGCATGGGCCGACTGGTCGCCCGAAGCGGTGCAGGAGGCCCGCGCCGAAGGGCGCGCGGTGTTCGTCGATTTCACCGCCGCCTGGTGCGTGACCTGTCAGGTCAACAAGCTCGGCGCGCTGTCGGAGCGCAATGTGATCAACAGCTTCGCGGCGCATGACGTGGCTCTGTTCCGCGCCGATTTCACCAATCGCGACCGGCGGATCGCCGACGAGCTTTCGCGTCATGGCGCGGCGGGCGTTCCGCTCTATCTCATGTATCCGGCCGGGGAGGGCGCGCCGGACGTACTGCCGCCGCTCCTGACCGGGGGCATCGTCATCCGCGCCGTCGAACGCGCGGCCAATCGTGTTGACCAAGCAGGCAATCAGAGGAGATCTGCCCGATGAAGACCGCCAGCATGACCCGCCGCAGCCTGGTTTTAGGGACCAGCCTGTTCGCCGCCTCCGCCCTGACGCTCGCCGTATTCGCCGGCGGCGCCATGGCCGATCCCTTCCCGGGCAATCCCGCCCCGGCCTTCACCGGCATGACTGCTGCCGGCGAGAGCGTGTCGCTCGCCGATTTCGCCGGCCAGACCGTGATCCTGGAGTGGACCAATCACGACTGCCCCTTCGTGGTGAAGCACTATAATCACGGCACGACCATTCCCGACCTGCAGGCGCGCGCGGCCGAAGAGGGCCATGTCTGGCTGCAGATCATCTCCTCGGCGCCCGGAACGCAAGGCCATGTCAGCCCCGAGCGCGCCATCGAGCTCAATGACGAGCGCGGCGCGGCGCCCACCCACGTCGTGCTCGACGAGAGCGGCGTGATCGGCCGGGCCTATGATGCGCGCACCACGCCGCACATGTTCATCATCGATGGCGAGGGCGTGATCCAGTACGCCGGCGCGATCGACGACCAGCCCAGCGCCAATCCGGCGAGCCTGGAAGGCGCGCTCAACTATGTCAGCCAGGCGCTGGACGAGATGGCCGCCGGCCTGGCGGTCTCGATCACCGAGACCCGCCCCTATGGCTGCTCGGTGAAATACGCCGACTCGTAAAATCCGGCGCGGCATGGCCGCTCCGGCAAGCCCCGGCGTCCTTGCGGCGCCGGGGCTTTTTCCTGATGAGCCAAGCTTTTCAGGTCCTGACCGGCGCCCTAATGTGCGCGCCGGTAAACGCCATGCATGGTTCTGATGGAGACGTTTGATGCGCGCTGCTCTTGTGACTGTCGCCTCGTTGTTCGCGCTCGCCGCGTGCAGCCCTGATCCGGCGCCCGCGCCGAACGGCGCCGGGGCGCCCCAGGCGCAGAGCGGACCTGCCGCGCCGGCCTACCCCGAGACGCGCACCACCGATCAGCGCGACGTCTATCAGTCCGCTGCGCTGGGCCAGGTGGTCATCGCCGATCCCTATCGCTGGCTGGAAGCCGATGTGCGCGTCTCCGGCGAGGTTGCAGACTGGGTGCGAGATCAGCAGGAGGTGACCAACGCCTATCTTGAAGCCCTGCCCGGACGGTCGCGCATCGCGCAGCGCCTGTCAGAGCTGTGGAATTACGAGCGCTACGGCCTGCCGTCCGAGCGCGGCGGGCGGTATTTCTTCACCCGCAATGACGGGCTGCAGAACCAGTCCGTGCTGATGGTCCAGGAAGGCCTTGATGGCGAGGCGCGCGCGCTCATCGATCCCAATACCTGGTCAGATGACGGCACCATTGCGCTGGCAGGCTCGGTCGCCTCGCCGGACGGATCGCTTGTCGCCTATCTCATTCAGGAGGGCGGCTCGGACTGGCGCACCATCCGGGTGATTGACGTGGATAGCGGCGAGGTGCTCGAAGACGAGATCCGCTGGGTGAAATTCTCGCCCTTGAGCTGGGCCAAGGACGGGTCGGGCTTTTTCTATTCGCGCTATCCAGAGCCCGAACGCGGCGAGGAATTCACCTCGCTCAACATGAACCAGGCGATCTATTTCCATGCCCTCGGAACCGATCAGAGCGAGGATCGGCTGATCATCGCCGATCCCGAGACGCCGGAGACCAGCTGGCGCGGATCTGTGAGCGATGACGGGCGCTATCTGATCATCAATTCCAGCCAGGGCACGGACGGCAATGGCGTCTGGATTCTTGATCTGGAGGCTGAAGAGGCCGGGCCGGTCGAGATTTTCGAGGGCTTCGCCAACAATCACAGCTATGTCGGCAATGTGGATGAGACCTTCTTCTTCCGCACCGACCTTGACGCCCCCAACCAGCGCATCGTCGCGGTGGAGCTGTCCGACCCGGCCGAGCGCCGCGATGTCATCGCCCATGGCGATCATCCCATCATCAGCGCCAATCATGTGGGCGGCCATCTGATCGTTCAGGCGATGCGCGATGTGGCCAGCGCCGTCAGCGTCCATGATCTCGACGGCGCGCTGGTGCGCGAGGTGGCGCTGCCGGGCCTCGGCGTCGCCGCGGGTTTTAGCGGGCGTCCTGACCATGCCGAAACCTTCTACAGCTTCTCCAGCTTCAACCAGCCCGGCGCGCTCTACCGCTATGACGTGGAGACCGGCGAGAGCAGCGTGTTCCGCGCGCCGCAGCTGACCTTTGATCCGGACGACTATGTGGTCAGCCAGGTCTTCTTCAACTCCACCGGCGATGTGCGCGTGCCCATATTCATCGTGCACCATCGCGACGTGACGCCCGACGGCGCGCGTCCGACCCTGCTGTTCGGCTATGGCGGCTTCAATATCCCCATGCGGCCGGGCTTTGATGTGCGCCGCCTGCAGTGGATGGAAATGGGCGGCGTGTTCGCGCTGGCCAATATCCGCGGCGGCTCGGAATATGGCCGCGACTGGCATGATGGCGGGCGCCTGGCTGAGAAGCAGAATGTCTTTGATGACTTCATTAACGCCGCCGAGCACCTGATCGAGACGGGCTGGACCAGCCCGGACAATCTCGCCATCGAAGGCCGGTCCAATGGCGGGCTGCTGGTGGGCGCGGTGTCAAACCAGCGCCCCGACCTGTTCGCCGCCGGCCTGCCGGGCGTGGGCGTGATGGACATGCTGCGCTTTAATCAGTTCACCGCCGGGCGGTTCTGGGTGTCGGACTATGGCAGCCCGCAGGACCCGGACATGTTCGACGTGCTCTACGGCTACTCGCCGCTGCACACGATTCCTGAGGGGCGCGGCTATCCCGCCACCCTGATCACCACCGCCGACACCGATGACCGCGTCGTGCCGGGCCATTCGTTCAAGTTCGCGGCGGCGCTTCAGGCCGCCGATACGGGCGAGGCGCCGACCCTGATCCGCATCGAGACCAGCGCCGGCCATGGCGCCGGCACGCCAGTGTCCAAGCTGATCGAGGAAACCGCCGACAAATGGGCGTTCATCGCCTGGCACACGGGTCTGGAAATCGAGTAGGCGCCGCGCCCGTCCCGCTTCAGGCGGGGCGGGCGTTGAGCCCGGCGAGCATTTCACACACCCAGCGCCCGGCGGTGAGGGCGGTGATCGAGGACACGTCCAGAGACGGGTCGAACTCGGTCAGGTCGGCCAGGCGCACTTTCGGGTGGGCGGCGATCAGGCGGGCGGCGGCGAAGAAGTCGTTCACCGCCATGCCGCCGGGCCGGGCGCCGGGCGCGCCGGGACATTGGGCCCGGTCGATCACGTCGATATCGAAATCCGCCATGATCACGTCGCAGCGCGCCGAGAGCTGCTCCAGCGCCTCGCTCACCACCGCCGTGACGCCGCGCGCCCGCACCTGGCTCATCGTGCTGACGGTGATGCCGGCGCCTTGCGCGGTCTCGTGCATGCGCCGCGTATTGGCGAAGGGCGCCAGGCCGATCTGGACGATATGGGCGCCGGGCAATCCGTCTTCGAGCAGGGCGCGCACCGGATTGCCGTTGACCAGGCCGCAATCGGTGTCGCGCAGGTCAAAATGGGCGTCCAGCGTAATCAGGCCGGTGCGTGAGAGGCCGCCCAGCGCATGCACGCCGGGGCGGGTGACGGCGTTATTGCCGCCCAGCAGCAGCACCAGATCATGGCGTGCAGCCAGCGCGGCGGCCGCGTCGCGCACCGGGGCGAAAGCCTCGGACGGGCGCACGCATTTGAGATTGATGTCGCCCGCATCATGGACGGCCAGCGCGGCGAGATCCGTTCCGGTTTCCAGGTCATAGACGGAAAACCGTTTGAGCGTCTCGCGAATGACCCCCGGCGCCAGATCGCAGCGCCCGGGCGTCAGCGAGCCTTCGGCCAGGGGCGCGCCCAGAACAGCGGCGCGCGCGCCGGGGTGATCGCCGAGAAGATCAGCCGCCGAGCGCCAGCCCCGGCATTCTGACTGAGGCGCGTCTGCGGACATGAGGATCTCCGGCGCATGCCAAAGGGGTGGATTTCTGTCTCCATTCGTAGCAGGCTGAAGCTGTATAGACAAGTTGGCGCCCATGACCTTCACCCTGTTTCACAATTGCTGCGCCGCCACGATGGACCCGGCCCGTACCGGCGTCTGGGGCGCGGTTGAGGACGCCGCCATTGTGTGCCGTCAGGGGCGGATCGACTGGATCGGTCCGATGGCCGATCTGCCCGCCGCCAGGGCTGAAGGGGCGCAGCGCGCCGATCTCGCCGGGCGCTGGGTCACGCCGGCTCTGGTCGATTGCCACACCCATCTGGTGTTCGCCGGAGACCGGTCGGGCGAGTTCGAGCAGCGCCTGTCGGGGGCGAGCTATGAGGCGATCGCGCGCGCCGGAGGCGGCATTCGCGCCACCATGACCGCCACGCGCGCCGCCAGCATTGAGACGCTGACCGCGGCCGCCGAGGCGCGCATCCGCCTGTTGATGCGCGGCGGGGCTGCGAGCGTGGAGATCAAATCCGGCTACGGGCTCGATCCTGACAGTGAGCGCGCCATGCTGATCGCGGCCGGCGAGGCGGCCCGGCGCGCAGGCGTGCGGGTCAGGCGGACCTTCCTGGGCCTGCACGCCTTGCCGCCTGAATACGAAGGCCGGCGCGAGGCTTATGTGCATCTGATGGCGCACGAGGTGCTGCCCGCCCTGCACGCCGAAGGGCTGGTGGATGCGGTGGATGCGTTCTGCGAAACCATCGGGTTCACGGCCGCGGAGACGCAAACCCTGTTCGAGGCGGCGGCCCGTCTTGGCTTGCCCGTTCGTCTGCATGCAGAGCAATTGTCCGATCAGGGCGGGGCGGCGCTGGCTGCGCGTTATGGCGCCCTGTCGGCGGATCATCTGGAATATCTCTCCGAAGCCGGCGCGCGGGCCATGGCGGAAGCAGGGACCGCTGCAGTGCTGCTGCCCGGCGCCTTCTACGCCCTGAAGGAAACCCGGCGCCCGCCGGTGGAGCTGTTGCGCTCGCTGAACGTGCCGATGGCGGTGGCCACCGATCTCAATCCGGGCTCCTCGCCGCTGGTCTCGCCGGTGCTGGCCATGAACATGGCCTGCATCCTGTTCGGCCTGACCCCGGCTGAAGCGCTGGCGGGCATGACGCGCGAGGGCGCGCGGGCGATGGGCGTGGCCGATGAAACCGGCGTCCTGCGCGAAGGCCTCGCCGCCGACCTCGCCGTCTGGGAGGTGAGCCGGCCTGCCGAGATCGTCTACTGGATCGGTCATCCGGGCCCGGAGCGTCTGATCATCGCTGGCCAGGAGGCGCCAGCATGAGCGCGCCCGCTCCACTCTACCAGCAGGTCAAGCAATACGTGCTCGACCGCATCGCCTCGGGTGATCTCAAGCCGGGACAGCGCGCGCCGTCGGAGGCCGAGCTGGTGCGCGCGCTGGGCGTGGCGCGCATGACCGCGAACCGGGCGCTCAACGAGCTGCGCGATGACGGCGTGATCACCCGGCGGGCGGGCTCGGGCAGTTTTGTCGCCCAGCCGCGCGCCGAGGGTGCTCTGCTGGCCTTGCGCGATATCGCCGAGGAGCTGGCCGATGCAGGCGCCCCCCACCGCAAGGAGGTGCTCGCCCACGCGCTCGCGCCCGCCGGGGCGCAGGAGGCGGCCCAGTTCGACGCGCCGCCCGGCGCGCATCTGGTCCATGTGGTGATCCGCCACTGGCGCGGCGAGACGCCGCTTCTGATCGAGGACCGGCTGATTGATCCCGATGTGGCGCCCGGCGCGGACACGGCGGATTTTTCACGCGTCACCACCTACGCCTTTCTGATGCAGGCGGCCCCGCTGCAGGACGTGGAGCATGTGGTGCGCGCGGTGAACGCGGACGCCGCGCTGGCGCGCCGGCTGTATCTGGCGCCGGGCGCGGCGTGCCTGGAAATCCGCCGCCGCACCTGGTCTGGCGGGCGCATCGCGTCGGTGGCGCGCCTGACCTATGCCGGCGACCGCTACGAGCTGACCGGCCATCCTGCCCGCCCGCCTGAAGGAGACGTCTCATGACCCGCCCCAATATCCGCGAGGTCCGCCCGCGCACGGGTCCGAACCGCACCGCCAAGACCTGGGCCGCCGAAGCAGCGATCCGTATGCTGATGAACAACCTGCACCCGGACGTGGCCGAGCGTCCCGAAGACCTTGTGGTCTATGGCGGCAGCGGCAAGGCGGCGCGCGACTGGGCGTCCTATGACGCCATTGTCGCGGCGCTGGAGCGGCTGGAGGCGGACGAGACTCTGCTGGTCCAGTCGGGCAAGCCGGTGGGCGTGGTGCGCACCCATGAAGACGCGCCGCGTGTGCTGATCGCCAATTCCAATCTGGTGCCGCGCTGGGCGACTTGGGAGCATTTCCGCGAGCTCGACCGCAAAGGGCTCATGATGTACGGCCAGATGACCGCCGGCTCGTGGATCTATATCGGCTCGCAGGGGATTGTTCAGGGTACGTACGAAACCTTCGCCGAGGCCGGGCGCCAGCATTATGACGGCGATCTGACCGGCCGCTGGATCCTGACGGCGGGGCTCGGCGGCATGGGCGGCGCGCAGCCGCTGGCCGCCGTGATGGCGGGCGCGTCCTGCCTGGCCGTGGAGTGCGATCCCGAACGCATCGCCTTCCGCCTGCGCACCGGCTATGTCGATGAAGCGGCGGAGAATCTCGATGACGCGCTTGAGCGCATCGCGGACTGGACCGCGAAGGGCGAAGCCAAGTCTGTCGCCGTGGAGGGCAATGCCGCCGATATTTTCCCTGACCTCGTAAAGCGCGGCGTGCGGCCGGACCTCGTCACCGACCAGACCTCCGCCCATGATCCGGTCAACGGCTATCTGCCTTCAGGCTGGAGCCTCGCGCGCTGGCGCGAGACGGCGGAGAGCGATCCTGACGCGGTGGCGCAGGCGGCGCGCGCCTCCATGCGCACCCAGGTCGAGGCCATGGCGGCGTTTGCGAAATCCGGCATCCCCACCGTCGATTACGGCAATAATATCCGCCAGATGGCCCATGATGCGGGCTTCGCCGACGCGTTCTGCTTCCCCGGTTTTGTGCCCGCCTATATCCGCCCGCTCTTCTGCCGCGGCGTCGGTCCGTTCCGCTGGGCGGCGCTGTCGGGTGATCCGGCGGACATCGCCGCCACCGACGCGAAGGTGAAAGAGCTGATCCCCGATGACCGGCGCCTGCATCAATGGCTCGACATGGCGGCTGAGCGGATCGCGTTTCAGGGCCTGCCCGCGCGCATCTGCTGGGTGGGGCTGGGGGAGCGCCACCGTCTGGGCCTCGCCTTCAACGAGATGGTGGCCTCGGGCGAGCTGAAAGCCCCCGTCGTGATCGGCCGCGACCATCTCGACTCAGGGTCGGTGGCAAGCCCGAACCGCGAGACAGAGGCGATGATGGACGGCTCGGACGCCGTGTCCGACTGGCCGCTCCTCAATGCGCTGGTCAACACCGCGTCGGGCGCCAGCTGGGTCTCCATCCATCATGGCGGCGGCGTCGGCATGGGCTATTCCCAGCATGCCGGCATGGTCATCGTCGCAGACGGCACGCCCGAAGCCGCGCGCCGGCTCGAACGCGTTTTGTGGAATGATCCGGCCACCGGCGTGATGCGCCACGCGGATGCGGGATACGAGATCGCCAAGGCATGCGCCCGCGAGCAGTGCCTTGATCTGCCCATGATGGAGCCGCGCTGATGGCCGCTTCACTTAAGCCCGTCACCCTCACCCCCGGCGCCGTGACGCTGGCGGACCTGCGCGCCATCCATGCCGGCGCGGCGTTTGACCTCGACGCGTCCGCCTGGCCCGGCGTGGAGGCGGCCGCCGCCAGCGTGCGCCGCATTGTGGAGAGCGGACGCACCGTATACGGAGTTAATACCGGCTTCGGCCTGCTGGCCCAGACCTGCATCAGCGATGACAAACTGGAGACGCTGCAGCGCAATCTCATTCTGTCCCACGCCTGCGGCGTCGGCCCGGATCTGGAGCGCCCCGTGGTGCGCCTGATGATCGCACTGAAAGCCGTCTCCCTGGCGCGCGGGCATTCGGGCGTGCGCCGCGCCGTGATCGAGCGCCTGCTCGACTTTACCCGGCATGGCTGCCTGCCGGTCATCCCGGCGCAAGGCTCGGTCGGCGCATCGGGCGATCTGGCGCCGCTGGCCCATCTCGCCTGTCTCCTCATCGGAGAGGGCGAGGCGGTGTTTGACGGCGCGCGCCTGCCCGGCGGTGAAGCGCTGGCGCGCGCGGGGCTGGAGACGCTGGTGCTGGGCCCCAAGGAAGGCCTCGCCCTGATTAACGGCACCGAGGTGAGCACGGCGCTGGCGCTGGACGCGCTGTTCGCCGCCGAGCAGGTGACGGGCGCGGCGCTCGCCGCCGGCGCCCTGTCGGTCGAAGCGCTGATGGGCTCCCACGCCCCGTTCGAGGCGCGCCTGCACACGGTGCGCGGCCAGCCCGGGCAGATCAAAGTGGCGGAGCGCCTGCGCGATTTATTGGAGGGCGGACAGATCAGGGACGCCCACGCCGCCTGCGACCGGGTGCAGGACCCCTACTCCTTCCGCTGCCAGCCCCAGGTGATGGGCGCTGTGCTGGAATTGCTGACCCAGAGCGCGCGCACGCTGGTTATCGAAGCCAATGGCGTGAATGATAATCCGGTGATCTTTCCCGATACGGACGAAGCCGTATCGGGCGGCAATTTCCACGCCGAGCCCGTGGCCTTCGCCGCCGACCAGATCACCATGGCCATGTGCGAGGCGGGATCGCTGAGCGAGCGGCGCACCGCCGTGCTGGTGGACCCCAAGATGAGCGGGCTTCCCGCCTTTCTGGTGCGCGATGGCGGGCTCAATTCCGGCTTCATGATCGCCCAGGTGACAGCCGCCGCCCTGGTGGCGGAAAACCGCTCCCTGGCTTTCCCGGCGAGCGTGGACTCGGTGCCCACTTCGGCCAATCAGGAAGACCATGTGTCCATGGCCACCGGCGCCGCCCGCAAGGCCGGCCAGGTGGCGCGCAACGCCGCCTCCATCATCGCCATTGAACTATTGTGCGCCGCGCAGGGCCTGGATTTCCGCCGTCCGCTGACCGCCAGCGCCCCGCTGGAAGCTCTCCACGCCGCGATCCGGGCGCGGGCTGCGCATCTCGACGCCGACCGTTATATGGCCACCGACCTCGCCGCCCTGACGGACGCAGTGCTGGACGGCGCGCTGGGCGAGGCGGCGGAATTGGAGCTGTAAGGCGCGCCGCCTGAAACGAAAAACCCCGCCGGCATAACCGGCGGGGTTCCTCGTCCATAACGGAATACGCGAACCCTAGTCGCGCGCGACCAGGGTGAAGGTCACCGGTTCGCCCGCGGCGTTTTCACCTTCCCAGCTGTCGCCCACCGACATGCCGTCCATGAGCGGCTGGCAATTGGCGTCGCCGACAGCGCTGGAGACGCAGAACTCGCCGTCCTCATTGATCTCCCACGTGCCGCCGGAGCCCACGCTGGTGGTGTAGGTGCCGTCAGCCTCGAAGAAGACGATATAGGTCAGCGTGCCGGTATCGACCTGCAGCGCGTTTTCGGTCAGCGCGTCCACGGCCGGATTGGCGCTGGCGAGCATGATGGAGGCAAGGACAGTCGAAATCATCAGTTCAAACTCCCGTTTGACAGCGCGGCGCTTGATGCGCCGCTGCAGGGAGCATGGTTAACAAATTCTCAACCGTCTTGGAACGGGAATTACGCAATTTCGCCGGTCTGGACCTGTTCCACCAGCATCGCCGCGCCCACGCCCGAGCCGCCATGGACCACCACCAGGCCCAGCGCGCCGCCGCACCGTGCCAGCTCATGAACCAGCGTGGTCAACAGGATGGCGCCAGACGCGCCCATGGGATGGCCCATGGCCAGATGTCCGCCATTGACGTTGACCCGGCCGGGATCCGGGGCGCGTTCGCGCCGGAACAGGGCGGGCACGGCGGCGAACGCCTCCATGAACTCGATCCGGTCGATATCGCCGAGCGTCAGCCCGGTCCCGGCCAGCAGCCGGTCCATGGCGGCGAACCCGGCGGTGAGCTGGTCGACCGGATCGCCGGCGGCCTCCACATGGGCCAGGATGCGCGCCAGGGGTTTCAGCCCGGCCCGCGCGCCCGCATCGCGCGCGCCGATCAGGGCCAGCGCCGCGCCGTCGGCCATGCCCGGACAGGCGGCGATGGAATGGACGTGGTTGACGGCCTTGAGCTCCGGCCTCACCGCCAGCATCACCGCATCGGCGCCCGCCGCGCCCGCTTCGGCGAAGGCCGGGGGCAGGGCGGCCAGGCGTTCTGGCGTCATGTTGGCGCGGATCAACTCGTCGCGCGCCAGCGCAACAGACCCGTCGCGCGCCGTCACAGGGACCACGCTCGCCCCGTACCGGCCCGTCTCCCAGGCGGCGTGGGCGCGCTGGTGGGAGGCCAGCACCTCGGCCTCCAGCGCCTCGCGGTCAAGATCAAACCGGGTGGCCAGAAGATCGGCGGCCAGCGCCACCGGCACATAGCGCAGGGCGCGGGCCAGATCGCGGTCGCAGTAATAGTCCGCCTGGTCGCCCATGAAGGGCACGCGGCTCATCATCTCCACCCCGCCCGCCAGCATCAGGCCGGGCTCGCCCGCGCTGGCGCGCTGGGCGGCCAGGCCCGCGGCGGTGAGGCCCGCGGCGCAGAAATTGTTGAGGGTGAGGGCGCTCATCGCATGGGGCAGGCCCGCGGCCAGGCGCGAGACCAGCGCGATATGCCCGCCCTGCGCCCCGGTCTGGCCGACGCAGCCGAGCATGAGCGCGCTGGCGCCCGAAACCGCGTCTTCGCCCTGCCGGGCTTTCAGCGCCGCGATCAGCTGGCCGGTGAGATCATGGGGCGCCAGCCCCGCCAGCGCGCCGCCGGGCAAGCCCTTGCCGCGCGGGGTGCGCACCGCGTCATAGACATACGCGTCCGTGAGCTTCATCGTCCGATCACCAGCGCCACGCTGGCGGTCGCCGAGCCGCCGACATTATAGGTGGCGAAGGTCCTGGCCCCCTCCACCTGACAATCGCCGGCGCGGCCTGACGTCTGGCGCGCGGCGTCCAGCGCCATGCGCACGCCCGTGGCGCCCACCGGATGGCCCAGCCCGATCAGTCCGCCGGACGGATTGACCGGGCTGGCGCCGCCGGCGGCGATCTGTCCGCTCTCCACCACCTCGCGTCCGCGTCCGGGCGCGGCGAGGCCGAAATGCTCGATGGCGACCAGCTCGGTGATGGAGAAGCAGTCATGCACTTCGAACCCGTCCACGCCTTGCGCCCCCCGCAGGCCGGCGCGCGCATAGGCGTCGGTCATGGCCTTGCGCATCCAGGGAAACATCCAGCCCTCGGCGCTCTGGCGCGAAGCGGCGAGCTTGTCGGCCAGGCGCAGGCGGGCGGTGGTGTGCCCCCAGCCCAGAATGCGCGGCACGCTGTCCAGATCCGCGCCGGTGCGCCGCGCCCAGTCTTCCGCCGCCGCGCGGGTGGCGAGCACGATCGCCGCCGCGCCATCGGTGACCTGACCGCAATCGGACTTGCGCAGGCGCCCCTCAATCCTGGGATTGAGCGCGTCATCATCGCTGTAATGGGCGACGCTCAGGGTCCAGCCGCGGGTCTGGGCGGCGGGGTTGCGCTTCGCATTGGTGAAATTGATGCGCGAAATCTCCTTGAGGACGGACGCGTCCAGCCCGTAGCGATTGTCGTATTCATCGGCGATATCGGAAAACATGGCCGGCCAGAGATAGCGCGCGCCCGCGCCTTCCTCGCCCGCCCAGGCCGCCGAACCGAGATATTCGGCCGCGCGCTGTCCGGGCACATTGCGCATCAGCTCCACGCCCAGCACCGCGGCGACCGAATAGCGCCCGGCCTCCAGATCGGCCATGGCCGCCAGAATCGCCATCGAACCTGACGCGCAGGCGGCCTCGTGGCGGGACGTGGGCAGGCCGTCGAGATCGGGATGGATATGCCCCGCAAACCCGCCCAGCATGCCCTGACCGGCGAACAGCTCGCCGGCGAAATTGCCGATATGGAGCGTCTCCACCGCGCCTGGCTCAATGCGGGCGTCGTCCAGCGCATCGAGCAGCGCGGCCTGCATCAGCTCGAACAGGCCGGCATCCTCGCGCGCCCAGTTGCGGGCGAAATCGGTCTGCGCTCCGCCCAGTATGAAAATTTCGTCCGCCATGATCCGCTCCGCCGCTGACGCGCGCCATGCTGAACGCCGCGCGCCGGGCGGGCAAGACGGTTGCTGGACGGCAGGCGGGGAAGGGGCGCTCAGACCGCCTTGGCGGTGGCCGTGCGCAGGGCCGGGCGGGCCAGGCCCAGCAGGGCCTGCAGGCCGGGAATGTCGAGCTGTTCGGGATTGGTGTCGGAGGCGTAGGACCAGCCGTCGCGCACCGGCGCGGCGCCCGCCTCCTCCCACCTGCGCCGCACATGCTCCCGGCCCGGCGCCACCACCACATAGCGGTCGCCGGCGTCCAGCGTTGAGCGCGAATCGTCGGGCGTGATCATCACCTCGTGCAGCTTCTCGCCCGGGCGCGCCCCGACAATGCGGTGGGGCAGGCCGGGCGCGATGGCGCGGGCCAGATCAATGGTGCGCATGGAGGGCAGCTTGGGCACGAAGATCTCGCCGCCCTGCATGTCGCTGAGCGCGGACAGGACAAAATTCACCCCCTGCTCCAGCGTGATCCAGAACCGGGTCATGCGCGGGTCGGTGATCGGCAGGTCGCGCGCGCCGTCCGCAGCCAGTTTCTGGAAAAACGGCGCCACGGAGCCCCGCGAGCCCACCACATTGCCGTACCGGACGACGGAGAAGCGGGGCGCGGTCCCGCCGCCCTGGGCGTTGGCGGCGATGAATATCTTATCCGAGGCCAGCTTGGTCGCGCCATACAGATTGACCGGCGCGGCGGCCTTGTCCGAAGACAGGGCGACCACCTTGCGGGCCCCGCACGCCATGGCGGCGCGCACGACATTCTCCGCGCCATGAATATTGGTTTGCACGCACTCGAACGGATTGGCCTCGGCCACCGGCACATGCTTCATCGCGGCGGCGTGGATGACGATGTCCGAGCCGTGCATGACCTGAGCGACGCGCGCGGCGTCCCGCACGTCCCCGATCGCGTATTTGAGATAGGGAAAGGCTTCCGGGCTGAAACGCTGGGCGGTTTCGTACTGTTTGAGCTCATCGCGCGAGAACACCACCAGCGCGCGCGGCCGGAAGCGGCGCGTCACGATGTCCAGGAACCGGTGGCCGAACGAGCCGGTGCCGCCGGTCAGGAAAATGCTGGCGCCGTCGAGATCGCAGGCCGTGCCGGAAAAATCTCGCAGCACCGCAGCGCGCGCGTCCGGCGATGCTCCTGATGATCCGGCCATATGCTCCGCCCCGCAAGTGATTCTCTGCTGCTCAGTCTAACGCTGAACGGGGCCGGGTTAACGCTCCGTTTGTCTTGGGGCTTGCCCTGGCGCGCATGCGCGCGCGGATCGCTGCATCCTAACGAATTGTAAGCGCTTGCGGGGCGATGATGGCCGCCTGCGGCGCGCAAGCGCGCAAAAGGGATATGGACGATACGCGATGGCGTTTTCGGTGGACCTGCTCGGCGCGTGGTACGGCGCGCGCTCAGCCCAGCAGCTGGCGGGGTTCTCCGGCGCGTCCGCCAGCGGCAAGGAGCCCGGCGCCGCCAAGAACGCCAAACCGAAGGTCCTGCCGCCCTGGGATCCGCGCGGGTCCATCACCGCGCTGGAAACCCTGCGCCGCAATGTGCTGGCCAATGGCCGTTTCTTCGACAGCACGCTGTCCAATTTCGCCAGCAAGAACGCCAGCCGTGACGAGCAGCAACTGTTTGCGATGTATGAGGGGCTGCGCGGCCTGCAGGCGCTGGCCGATGCGGCCATGCAGCGCAATGTGAACGAGTTTGACCGCACGTTCTGGCAACGCCGCTTCGACGAGGGCCTGTCCCAGCTGACGGGGTTCTTCAAGGATATCGAGCTTGAAGGCGTCTCGGTGCTGCGCGGCAAGGAGCTCAGCAAGGCCGAGAGCGAGCTGGTGGTGTCGCGCGGCCTGTCGCAATACCAGACACGCGCGGTGCATTCGGGCCCGTTTGATGCAGAAGTCGGGGCCTTCCAGGGCGATGTCGCCTTCACCATCACCGTGCGCAAGCATGGCGGCGACACCGATATCGCCATTGATCTGTCCGAGCTGGGCGCCCAGCCGCGCACGCTCGACAATGTCATCGGGCTGATCAACCAGAAGCTTGAAGACGCCGAGATGCTGACCCGCTTCGAGCGGGTCCGGATCGGGACGCCCAATGAGTTCGGCGTGATCGCGGGCGATGACTGGGGCTTCAATATTCGCGGCATACTCACCGAACGCGTCAGCTTCTCCGCGCCCGAGGCGGCGCCCGCCGTCTGGCTCGCCGGGGCGAGCGGGACCGGGGACGCCGCCGCCGGCCAGCTCACCCGGATCAGCGGCCTGGACGGCGGGGGGCAGGTCGATTTCACCCGCCGCATCGAAGCCGATGCAGAGGTCTCCGAAACCACCAATGACCGCGGCGAGACCCGCACCAGCCAGACGTCCAACCCCTTGCGCATCCTTGACACCGCCCAGGCGCTGGACGGCGGCGTCTATGTGGTCGGCCACGCCGCGTCCAGCGTCGCCGGCCAGTCCCTGAAGGGCGAGCAGGACCTTGTGGTGCAGCGCTATGACACCACCGGCAAGCTGGTCTGGACGCGCGCGCTCGGCGCGGCCGAAAGCGCGTCGGGCGCCTCGCTGGCGGTGGACGGGCAGGGCAATGTCATTGTCGCCGGCTCGGTCACCGGCGCGCTGGGCGGCACGAATGCGCTTGGCGGCCAGGATTCGCTGGTGGTGAAATTCAACGCTGACGGCGTGGAGCAATGGGTCCAGCGCTTTGGCGGCCAGGGCGATGACCGGGCGCTGAGCGTGACTGCGGGCGCGGACGGGACGGTGTATGTCGCCGGCGAGACCCGGTCGGGCTTTGGCGGCATGGCTCATCAGGGCATGGTCGACGGCTATGTGCGCGCCATCGGCGCGGACGGGACGGCGCTCTATACCCGCGCGGTGGAGGCCGGCGCCGGGGTGGAGCGCGTGCGCGCGGTCGCCATGGCCGCCGATGGCGGGCTGATAACCGCCAGCGAGGTGGACGGGCGCGCCGTGTTGGTGAAATTCGCCGCCGGGGATGACGGAACCGGCGATCCGGTCTGGCGCATGGATCTGGGCGATCTGGACGGCGGGCGCATCGCCGGCCTCGAAGTCGGCGATGACGGCGCCATCTATCTGGCCGGGGCAGCGGGCGCCGGGTTTGCGCCCAGCGATCCCCTGAACCCGAATGCAGGCGGGCGCGACGCCATGCTGGTCAAGCTCACCGACGGGGCTGAGCCGGAGGTGGCCTACACCACGTTCCTGGGGACCGATGGCGACAACGCCGCCACTGCCATACGGGTTGAAGGCGGCAAGGTTTATCTGGCGGGCACGACCACGGGCGCGCTGCCCGGGTCCGAGCAGTCGGGCGAGCGCAACAGCTTCGCCGCCGGGTTTGACGCCGCCACCGGCGCGCTGGACTGGACGCGCCAGATTTCAGGGCGCGGGGGCATGTCGGAAGCCACCGGCATCATGGTGGATTCAGGCGGCGACACGGTGCTCAACCAGCTTGGCCTGCCCAACGGGGCGGTGGTCTACGCCGACAGCCGGGTGATCACCCAGCGCTCCAGCGTGCGCGCGGGCGATCATTTCTTCATCTCGGTCGATGGCGGGCGCACGCGCCGCATCGAGATCGGGCCGAACGAGACCATGCGCTCGCTGACCTTCAAGCTGAACGCGGCCATGCTGTTCAACGGCTCGGCCGATGTGCGCCGCACGCGCGAGGGCGATGGCCTGCGCCTGACGCCCAAGGCCGGCGTCACCATCGAGCTGACGCCTGGCGCGAACGGGCGCGACGCGCTGTCCGCCCTCGGCCTGCCGTCCGGCTCGATCACCGGCAAGGCCTCGCCGCGCGACCGCAACAAGGATGCGACCTCGGACGCGCCGCCCGTGTTCGCGCTGGAGCTGCCCGACATGATGTCGATCCGCGACCGCGCCTCGGCCCAGGCCGCCTATGAGGCGTTGTCGGACGCCCAGGCCAAGATTCAGCGCGCCTGGCGCGAGCTGACCCAGGATCCGGCGCTGAAAGAGATGCTCAAAGGCCCCGCCAACGGCAAGCGCGGCGGCCCGGTTCCCAGCTATCTCACCGCGCAGATCGCCAATTACCAGTCCGGCCTGGACCGCCTGATGGGCGGCGGCGGGGGCGAGACGCTGGGGTTTTTCTAGGGATTGATCAGGCCGTCTGATTGCACGCCAATGCGCCCACCGCGCCATAGCGCGCGGCTGACGGGCCGTAGCCGGCCTGGGCCTGTTTCTGGCGCGAGGCTTCCTCGGCGATGGCGCGCACCAGCCCTTCGGTGAGCACTTTGAGCGCCTCGACGGCGGCGTGGTTGCGCTCAAGCGCGGCGTTGAAGCTTTCGGTCGCCTCGATCAGGCGTTGTTTGAGGGCGGGGGCGAGTCCGGCCAGGCGCTCCGGCTCGCGCGCGGCGCGCTGGGTTTCGGCGCGGTAGAGCGTGGCCAGGCGCATTTTCTCGGTCTGCATCGCCACCGCTTCATGCGGGCGGCGCGCCTCGAACAGCTCTGTCTCCTGATCGAGCATTGTGGTCAGGCGTCCGGTGAGGCGGATCAGCTCTTCTGCGCGCGCGTCGGGCGTGCTGGCGGCGAGTTCGCTCATGACTCCTGGACCTCCTGATAGCGCAGCATTTCACGGGCCAGGGAATCGGCCAGGCCGATGCCGCCGGCTTTGGCCATCACCCGTGCGTATTCCTCGTTCAACATGGAGCTGAACGCGGCCTCGCCCGGACCGCCGCCAAAGCTCGACTGCGTGCTCTCGCCCATCATGGCTTCGAGCACCTGGGCCAGGAACACCGCCTCGAAATCCTGGGCGGTTTCGCGGATTTGTTCGGGCGTGCGCGCCTGGCGCGGATCCGGCGCGCCCTGTCCGGCGCGGGCGGAAAACATGGCGGCGTGGAGCTGGGCGTCGGCCGGATTGTCCATCACAGCACCTCGATATCCGCCTGCAGGGCCCCGGCGGCCTTGATCGTCTGCAGGATGGTGATGAGGTCGCGCGGGCTGACGCCCAGCGCATTAAGCCCGTCGACCAGCTCGCGCAGGGTCACCGTGCTCTGCAGCACGCCCATCTCGCGCTGGTCCTCCTCGACCGTCACGTCGGTGCGCGGCAGCACCACCGGCTCGCCGTCGGAGAAGGGCGCAGGCTGGCTGGCGATCGGGCTTTCGGCCACGGTCACGGTCAGCCCGCCCTGGGCGATGGCGACGGTGGACACGCGCACATTATCGCCCATGACGATGGTGCCGGTGCTTTCATCGATGACGACGCGCGCGCGCATGTCGGCCTGGACGCGCAGCTGCTCGATCTCGGCCAGCAGCATCACCATGTCGCCGCGAAATCCGGACGGGCGGCTCAGCGAAACCGTCGAAGGGTTCTGCGCCGCCGCCGCGCCTGCGCCCAGATAGGCGTTGATCGCGTCGGCCATGCGCCGGGCGGTGGTGAAATCGGGATTGCGCAGCGACAGGCGGATGACGTCGCGGGCGGCCAGATCGAATTCCATCTCCCGCTCGATCACTGCGCCATTGGCGATGCGCCCGCTTGTGGGCACGCCGCGCGTCACGCTGGCGGCCTGGCCGCCGGCGGAAAACCCGCCTGCAGCCACCGAGCCCTGGGCCACGGCGAACACCTCGCCATTGGCGCCCATCAGCGGCGTGGCGATCAGCACCCCGCCCTGCAGGCTGTTGGCGTCGCCCAGCGCCGACACCGACACGTCGATGCGCGTGCCCTGCATGCCGAAGGGCGGCAGTTCGGCGGTCACCATCACCGCGGCGACATTGCCGGTGCGCAGATCGGCCTCGCGCACATTGATGTTGAAGCGCTCGAGCATGGAATTCATGGCTTGGCGGGTGAAGGCCGCGTTGCGCAGCGTGTCGCCCGATCCGTCCAGACCCACCACCAGGCCGTAGCCGACCAGCTGGTTGGCGCGCACGCCCTCCACATCGGCGATATCCTTGATGCGCGGATTGGCCAGCGCGTCCCCGGCAAGGGCCGCGCAAAGGGCGAAGGCGCAAATCAGGGCGGTCAGTCGGATCATCATGCCACCTGGCTCCGGCGAGTGTCACAGGCGCCCGTGCGAGATTCGTGCCAGGGTTAACGGGAAAATAGTATATATAATACAATAGTATAGCATAATGCGGGCCCGGCGGGATCTGCCGTGCGGCGGGCAGGGCGGGCAAAATTTGCCGGTCCGGGCGGCGGGCTTAATCGTGCGTTAACCCAGGTTAAGCCAGCTTCGCATGCGAGCCCATGCGTCTGGATACCCGCCCATGAAAATCAACGCCCCGCGCCCAGCCCAGCCGGCCTCGCCCGCCCGCAAGACGTCCGGCGCGCGGTCCGGCCAGGGTTTTTCGCCCGAGAGCGCAGCCGCGCCGTCCGGCCCGGCGAAAGGCGGCGCGATGAGCGCGGCCGCATCGGTCAATTCCATCGAGGCGCTGATGGCTCTGCAGGGCGCCGAGGATTTTCAGGCCGCCCGCCGGCGCGCCACGGACCGCGCGCTGAGCCTGCTCGATGTGCTCGACGATCTCAGGCTGGCGATTCTCGACGGGGCCCTGCCGCGCGAGACGCTCGAGCGCCTGATGGAGACGGTCAAGACCCAGCGCGACGCGACCCGCGATCCGCGCCTGGAGGCGGCCCTGGACGAGGTGGAGATTCGCGCCGCGGTGGAGCTGGCCAAGCATGGCCGCTGAATGTGACCGCTGTTCAATAGCCTCAATGTTCACAAGAAATTCACACTGGCGCCAAACTTGCCCACTAACAGCGCCGATTGATTGACTTGAGGGCTTTGCCGGATATTCTCCGCGCGCCCTGACCGGGGATGGATGGAGTCGCGAGTATGGCTGTTACGGATTCCACGATCGAACTGCCCAAGGGCTACATCCCCAGCGATGCAGAGCCCTTCATGAATGAGCGGCAGAAGGAATATTTCCGCCGCAAGCTCATGGCCTGGAAAGACGAGATCATCCGCGAGAGCCGCACCACCCTGTCGGCCCTGCAGGAAGATATCGGCGCGCTGCCTGACCTGGCCGACCGGGCCTCCACCGAGACCGACCGCGCGCTTGAGCTGCGCGCCCGCGACCGCCAGCGCAAGCTGGTCGCCAAGATCGACGCCGCCCTGCGCCGGATCGAGGAAGACACCTACGGCTATTGCGAGGAAACCGGCGAGCCGATCTCGCTGGCCCGTCTGGACGCCCGGCCGGTGGCCACGCTGAGCCTGGAGGCCCAGGAGCGTCATGAGCGCTCCGAGCGGGTGCACCGCGACGACTGACGCTCAGGCGAGCTCGGCCCGCATCCAGCTTTCCGCTTCGTCCCAGCGCGCGAAGGCGCGCGCCTTGAACCCCGACTTGTGCAGCATTTTGGTCATCATGAGCGCATGCATCATGTTGGCCTGGCTGTAGACATAGGCCAATGCGGCCTGGCGGGGCATGTGTTCAGCGAAAATCTCCGCCACCGAGGCGAATTGCGGCACGGTATGCTCCAGCGCGCAGTCGCTGTAATCGAGAATCAGCCCGTCGCGCCCCTCGTCAGCCATGCGCTGGCACAGGCGCGGGGCGTTGGCCCGGCTCGCCGCCACGCTGTTGCGGCCGCGCGTGCGGATGCACAGCACGTTGGCGCCGTCCAGGGTGAAGCGTTCGATCTCGGGGCCGGCGGTCATAAGCCTAGAATGGCCACAGAAGGTTATAGACTTCCTGACCGATGGGCGGGCGCTGCATCTCGGAGATATGGCCGCGTCCGCCATACGACACCCGCGCCTCGGCGATTTTCTGGTGGTCGATGGAATTGTCCGCAGCGATGTCCTGCGGGCGCACGATGCCCGAGATCAGAAGCTCTCGCACCTCGTTGTTGATGCGCACTTCCTGACGGCCGTGGATCACCAGATTGCCGTTCCACAACACGTCCACCACGATGGCCGCGGCGGTCATGGTGATGGTCTCGGACCGGTTGACGCTGCCCGACCCCTGGGTGGATGAGTTCGAGCCGAACCGGGTCAGGTTCGCCGGATCGATGGCGTCATTGAAGATGGCGTCCAGCGCCGCTTCGCCGCCCAGGAAATTGGTCAGGTTGGAGCGCTCCGAGGTCTGGCGCGCGCGCGTGGTCTGGTTCTGCACCTGGGCGCGGTCGGAGATGTTGATCCTCACCGTCAGCACGTCGCCGACATAGCTGGCGCGCGGATCGCCGAAGAAGGTGGTGGTGTTGGCGCTCCACAAAGAGTTGGCGTGGCGCTGGGTCTGGGCGCGTTCGGCCATCAGCATCTGGATGCGCTGGGCGCGCGCCGCGTCGATCTGGGCGGGCGTCATGCCGGCCGCGTTCACCGACCCGGTCAGCACGGCGGTATTGTCCATCGGCGACAGCGGCGGCGGCTGGCCGATATAGGACAGCCGGTCGGTCGCCGCGCAGGCGCTCAGCGCGGCGCTGGCGGCGATCATGGCGGCGGTGTTGAGAAGGGTGCGGCGCATGGCGCTGGCTCCTAGTTGGTGAAGGCGGACGAGGCCGCGATCCGGGCCCGGCCGGGCCCCTCGGCGACCGCTTCGACCGTGCGGTTGGATTGCAAATTCATAAAGCGCGCGTTCTGGCCCTCGGCGGCGTTGTCGAGCGCGCGCGCGCGGGCGGTGAGCACCAGGCCCCCGACCTGGTAGATCAGCTGCACGGTGTCGCCGCGGCTGATCAGGACCGGCGACTGCAGGTCGATCGCGCGCAGCGGCGTGTCGGCGCGCAGGGTCCGGCGCGCTTCCTGGCCGATCAGGCTGTCCAGATCGGTCAGCGTGTCGGGCCGGACCTGGCTGGCGGGCAGGCGCTCCCAGCGGACATGATCAGATGTGAGGGTTTCGCCGCGCGATACGGCGCGCGTCAGCACCGGCACGTCGGCCACGGACTGGACCCGGCCGCCAATGCGCTCGGGCGCGGCGCCCGGCCAGGGCGCGATCTCGGCCCGGAACAGCCCGGCGCGCGCGTCATGGTCCAGGCTGACCAGTTCGGGCCCGCCTGCGCTGCCGAGCGGGGCGTGCAGGGTCTGGCTGCGGTTGGACAGCTCGACCAGATGGGCCTGGCCGGTCTCGACATAGAGCGCTTCCTCGATCAGGCGGGAGATGTCCGACGCGCTGACCGTGCGCGCGGCGCGCTCCACGGTGATGCGCATGACCGCGCCGCCATTGGCCCAGTTCAGGCCGTGGCGCGCCCCGTAGGCGCCCCCCAACCCCCGCTAGCGCCCCACGCCCATGCCCGGCGCCGGCGCCCCCCCCCCCCCCCCCCCCCCCCCCCCCCCCGCAATTTTGAAAAAAAACCCC
>JAFIEB010000047.1 GCA_020832735.1 Oceanicaulis sp. | reverse complement strand
GCGCGCAGCCGGTTTCACCGGCGCGGCCGGGGCTTCCGGCTGCGGCTTGGGGCGCGGGCCCGGGGTCCCGGCGTTGAACAGATCGTTTTGCGAATCGTGAGCCATGTCACCGTCCAGAATGGACGTGTGCGCGCAAGATTGGAAAGGCTTCTGACAGGCCGGTTTCAGGCGTCAGAACAGGCGCGAGCGCCGTTGCAGGCGCCGGCAGCCGGCGATCTGCTGGTCATAGCGGCGCGTATCGGTCTCCACCTCGCGTGCAGCGCGCTGGAGCCAGGCCTTGCCCGTGTAGGTGCGCCGGTTATAGCCGGTATGGCCTTCATGATAGGCGAGGTAGAGATTGTAGGGATCGTCCAAAGAGATGCGCGAGAGCTGGCGGCTCTTGTCTGAATACCAGCCCACAAAGTCCACCGCGTCGGCGAAGCGGTCGCGCCGGGCGCGGCGGTTGCCGGTGTCGCGCTGATACCAGTCCCAGGTCGAATCCAGAGCCTGGGCGTAGCCATAGGCGCTGGACGGGCGCCCGCGCGGGATCACGCCCAGCAGGCGCTGGCGCGCGGGCCGGGCGCGGGCGTTGAAGCTGGATTCGCGTTTGAGGATGGCGAGCTGGACGCCCGGGCTGATCCCCCAGCGCCGCTCGGTGCGCTGCAGGGCGCGCCACCAGGCGCGGTTATCCTCCAGGATCAGGCAGGCGTCATGAGCCTGGGCGGGCGGGCGCGAGGCGCAGCCTGCGAGCGCCAGCGCGGCGGCCAGCGCGAAAAGGGGGAACCAGCGCAGCATGACGCGGATCATGTGCGTTCATGGTTAACGAGCTTTGAAGCTGACCGGTTTTGCAGATCAAGTGGTTTGAACCGCCGGTGCGGTTCCGGGCCCAGGGGCAGGGCCCGGAAGACCGCTTCGGGGGAGCATGGCGGACGACAAAGGGGTGCCCACCTGCCGTCTCGGAGGCGCGCATAGGGGGAACGCCGATCCGGACAAGATCAGGATAGGGGCTTGCGCCCTGGGGTGCAACCAAAATCGCCTAGAAAGCGAGACGGATGAGGATCCGGGCTGTGTGCCTCACAAAGTCATCGCGCACATCGGCGTCATAGCCGAAGGTGAAGGTCGAGTAGTTCGACCCCGCCGACAGGCCAAAGCCCAGCAGCACGCCCGATCCAGGCACTGCACGCGGGTTGAGGATGAAGGGCGTGCCGTCCGGCCCGAAGCGGGCCACGGTCTCCGGCGTGCGGCTGGAGAATTCGCCGCGATAGCCGATGCGCAGCGAGGGCAGCCACCAGGAGGTGTCATTGCCGAAGCGCCGCGCAGCGGTGAGGGTGGCCGCGCCCAGAAGGGTGGAGGAATCGCGGTCCTCGATGAACAGGGCCAGCGGCGCGGCGGCGTCGGCATCAATGCCTTGCGCGGTTTCGTTATAGGCGCTCTCGAACAGCGACAGATAGGTCAGGGTGGCTTCCGGACGGATCAGCCAGCGCCCGTAGGTGAAGTCGCGCCCGACCCGGCCCGAGGCGGTGAAGTGCCAGCCGCTCCAGTCGGCCACGGTGATGGCGCGGAAGTCCTGGATGCGGATATTGCGCTCGGTCTCGAAGCGGTCAAAGCCCACCCCGGCCGAGCCAGACACGTCCACGCCGCCCAGATCCAGGCCGAAATAGGCGCCCAGCTGGCCGGTGAACGCCACCATGGGATCGTTGAAGCCTTCGTGGCGGCGCACATCGCTGGCGGCGCCCGCGACGCTGAAGCCCACCGCGTAGAACGGCCCCCAGGGAATATCGACACCGGCCGCCAAACCGATGCCCTGGCCGCGATAGCCCGGATCACTGACGAGTCCGCCGGCGCGGTCGATGAAGTAGGCGAATTCCTGGATCCAGACGCCGGCCAGCTGGTCAGGCGCGCGCCGGGCGTTCTCCAGGCGCGCGGACAGCGCGCCGGCGGCGGCGTCGTTGGACGCCAGGGCGAACTCGATGGCGCTGCCTGCATAATCAGGCAGAAGCTGATCATAGGCGCCGAAGAACTCGCTCTGCGTGCGCAGGCTGGCGACGGCTTCATTGAGCCCCGTCACCGCGTCAAACACTGCCAGCGCCTCGTTGTAGGCGGCGGCGCGGTTTGAGTCGAAGCCGAGCTGATCAGCGGTTTTGCGCTCCAACGTCAGGATCAGTGTGTTGTCGTTATTGTCGTCGCGCCGAACGCTGGCGTTATAGAGATAGGGCGCATCCTGGATGGACAGGATTTCCGCCTCGTTGTCGATCGCCAGGGTCTGGGCGGTGATCAGCTGGAAATCGCGTCCCGATCCGACCAGCCGGCCCAGGCTGATGGACAGGTCCGAGCCTTCCAGGAAGGAGACCTCGCCGCTGGCGTTGATGAAGACATCGGTGCGGTCATTGGAATCAATGCGCAGGTCCAGCACGCCGCCATTGTGGAACACGGCGTTGGTCAGATGCAGCGCGTCCGTCCCTGTCAGGGTGATGCGTCCGTCCGTGACCGACACATCCAGCTCGCCTGCGCTGTTGGTCACCGTGCCGATCAGGCGCGCGCCATTGATCAACAGCGTGTCATTGCCTGCGCCGAAGGCCACATTGCCGCGCAATTCGCCCGACAACAGCTCGATGGTGTCGTCGCCGTCACCCAGCAGCACGTCGCCGATAATGGCGGCGGTCTGGTTGGGCAGGGGCTCGCCCTCGTCATCCACCGGCGCCGTCTGGCGGATCAACAGGCCGCTGTGATGATTGCGCGCGTCGATGGCGATGGTGGTTACATCAAACGTATCCTGGAGATCGCGGCCCTGGGCGGAAATCACGCCGGAATTGTCGATGCGCTCGAGCGAATTGGTGTTGACCGTGATCGCGACCGCCTTGTCGCCGCCGCGCTCGACGCGGGCGAAAATGGCGCCGTTTTCATTGAGAATGCGCCGGATCTGGGAGTCTTCGTCGAGCACCAGCGCGAAGGCGCTGCCAACGCCGTGATAATCGTCGGCGAAGCCGTCGCCTTCAAAGCCCAGATTGGCCGTGGCGCGCACTTCGCCTCGATTATGGAAGGTGTCCATCTGGGCGCCCGCCCCGATGTGCACGCCCACGGCGTCGGCGTCATAGGACACCGCATCAATGGCGCCGGTGTTCAGGAACCCGCCCTCGGTCAGGATCACGGCGCGCATGTCGCCGTTCACATCGCGCCCGGCGATCAGGAAGGCGGTGGCGTTCTTGCCGTCGAACACGCCGCGCCCGGCGACCGTGCCGCGATTGACCACGCTGTAGCCCAGCTCTTCGGGATCCGCATCCTCGTCTGCTTCGCTTTCAGGCAGGCCGAAATTGGGTGGCAGCACGGTTTCGCCGATTATCTGATCGGTTGCGGCGCCCTCGCCCGGACGGATCTCGACGCCTGCGCCCGAACCGCTGGCGCTGACGATGGTGCTGTTGGCGCCGATGAAGACGCCGTTCTGCACCGAGCCGGCGATCAGCACGGCCGCGCCGGAATCGATGTTGTCCTCACCCTCGGTGAGCAGTTCGAAAACGCTTTGCGCCACACGGCCTTGGACGCGGTAACCGCTGACCTCGATCAGGCCGGTCAGGCGCACCGCCCCGCCCACATCGCCGTGCAGGGCCACGCCGTGGCCTTCAGGGACCTGGGCTGTGATGCGCGAGACTTCCACATCACCGCCGATATTGCTTTCCACCGACACGCCCACGGAGCGCTCGCCGCGCAAGCTGATCTGTCCGCCGAGGATGAGATCACCGGTGAGGTCTGTAACCGTACGCACGCCGAAGCTGTCCTGGCCGACCACTTCAATCCGGCTGGCGGCCAGAGCGGTGACCGCTCCGTCCACAGCGGCCTGTCCAGCCACCGGGTTGAAATCGCCGTCCACCGCGCCGACCAGAATGCCGGTCTTGTTGCGGTCCTCGGCGAACGGCCCGTCAGGAATGCCGTCCTCGTTTTCGTCCTCGGATTCGGACGTATCATTCAGCACGATCGCGCCGCCATGGCTGACGCCGCCCGTCACGCCGGGATCGACCTGGATGCCGATGGCGCCGTCCACGTCGGTGATCTCGATGCGCGAACCGACATTGGTGGTGGCGGTGTTATCTGAATTGACTCGCACGGCTGGACCGGGCTGACCGGTCAGGGTGACGCGTCCGTTCTGGGCGATGACGATATTGCCTGCAGACGCCGTATCGATGGGCGTTGTGCGCTCGTCCTCGACGCGGGTTTCCTGGGCGATGGCCGGACCGGCGGCGAGCGCCAGGGTCGAGGCGGCGGCGAGAAGGCTGCGGCGCATGCGTCGTGTCTCCGGTCTGGTCGCCCATGATCGTGCAGACGAGGGGCGTCAGATCAAGTGTCTAGACCATGACCCGCCATCCGTCGACACCGCAGATTAGTCAAAGGCGCCCGCCTGTCGCAAAAAAGAAACGGCCGGCCCGGAGGGTCCGGACCGGCCGCTGCATGACAGGCGCAAGCGCCCGAATAGGCGTCAGGTCTTGTAGTATAATTCAAATTCGACCGGGTGGGGGTGATGCTCGATGCGCGTCACTTCCTCCATCTTCAGGGCGATATAGGCGTCGATCTGGTCGTCGTCGAACACGCCGCCCTTCTTGAGGAAGTCGCGGTCGGCGTCGAGCGATTCCATCGCCTCGCGCAGCGAGCGGCAGACGGTGGGGATGTCTTTCAGCTCTTCAGGCGGCAGGTCGTAGAGGTCCTTGTCCATCGCTTCGCCCGGATGGATGCGGTTCTCGATGCCGTCGAGACCGGCCATCAGCAGCGCGGCGAAGGTGAGATATGGGTTGCCCGCCGCGTCGGGGAAGCGCGTCTCGATGCGCTTGGCCTTGGGCGAGGACACGTGCGGAATGCGGATCGAGGCCGAGCGGTTGCGGGCCGAATAGGCCAGCAGGACCGGCGCCTCGAAGCCCGGCACCAGACGTTTGTAGGAATTGGTCGACGCGTTGGCGAAGGCGTTGATCGCGCGGGCGTGCTTGATGATGCCGCCGATATAATACAGGCACATGTCCGACAGGTCGGCGTATTTGTCGCCGGCGAAGAGCGGCTGGCCGCCTTTCCAGATCGACTGGTGCACGTGCATGCCCGACCCGTTGTCGGCATAGACGGGCTTGGGCATGAAGGTCGCGCTTTTGCCGTAGGCCGCCGCCACGTTGTGGACGACATACTTATACAGCTGCATCCGGTCGGCCATGGTGGTCAGGGTGGCGAAGCGCATGCCCAGCTCGTGCTGGGAGGGCGCGACCTCGTGGTGATGCTTCTCAGGCTCCAGGCCGAGCTCCTTCATCACCGTGAGCATTTCCGAGCGCATGTCCTGCAGGGAATCGATCGGCGGGACCGGGAAATAGCCGCCCTTGGGTCCCGGACGGTGGCCCAGATTGCCGCCTTCATACTTCTTGGATGAGTTATACGGGCCCTCCTCGGAATCGAGGATGTAGCCGGTATCGTTCTGCTTCACGCTCCAGCGCACGTCGTCGAATACGAAGAATTCCGCTTCCGGCCCGAAAAAGGCGGTGTCGCCGATGCCGGACGCGGCCAGGAATTTCTCCGCCTTCTTGGCCGTGGTGCGCGGGTCGCGGTTATAGGCTTCGCCGGTGGACGGATCGAGCACGTCGCAGATCAGGTTCAGCGTGGTCTGCTGAAAGAACGGATCGATATGGGCCGTTTCCACGTCCGGCTTCAGCGTCATGTCGGACTCGTTGATGGCCTTCCAGCCCCCGATCGAGGAGCCGTCGAACATCTGGCCGTCCTCGAAGAAGTCCTCGTCGAGCATGTCGGTGTGGAAGGTGACGTGCTGCAGCTTGCCGCGCGGGTCGGTGAAGCGCAGATCGACGTATTCGACGTCGTTTTCCTCAATCAGCTTCATGATCTTGTCAGACATGGGTCAGGCTCCGGTGTTGGGGATGGAGAGGGGGCAGGGCGCGCACGCGTCTAGAGCGCGTCGTCGCCGGTTTCGCCGGTGCGGATGCGGATCGCCGCCTCCACGGGCAGGACGAAGATCTTGCCGTCGCCAATGCGCCCGGTCTGGGCGGCGTTGACGATGGCCTCGATGGCGGCGTCCACCCGGGCGTCGGGCAGCACCAGCTCGATTTTGATCTTGGGAAGGAAGTCGACGACGTATTCCGCGCCGCGATAGAGTTCGGTATGGCCTTTTTGGCGCCCGAAACCCTTGGCTTCGGTTACGGTCAGTCCCTGCAGGCCGATTTCCTGCAGCGCTTCCTTCACGTCGTCGAGTTTGAACGGTTTGATGATGGCTTCGATTTTCTTCATCTCGGGTCTCCGTATCGCGGCGCACGCTAGCGGCGCGGGCAGGGCGCTCAACCGCGCCCGTCGCACGGCGGCGCCTTTGCTTCTCCCGCGCTCCATTGTGAGGCGCCCATGCGCGACGAGCGAGCAGGTGGGCGCCTCATGAGCGCGCCCCATGCCCTTCTGACGTCAGATGCGATGGTGCGCGCCGACGCCTTCGCCATCGCTAGCGGGCGTTCGGGCGATGCGCTGATGGCGGCGGCGGGCGATGCGCTGGCGCGGGCGGTGATGGCGCGCTGGGCGCCGCGTCCGGCGGCCGTGCTGTGCGGTCCGGGCAATAATGGCGGCGATGGCTGGGTGGCGGCGTGTGCGCTGAAAGCCGCCGGCTGGCCGGTGCGCGTCTTTTCCATCTGTCCGGTCAAGGCGCTAAAGGGCGATGCGGCGCGCGCCGCCCGGCGTTGGGGCGGGGCGGTGGAGGCGCTGGATGCCTGCGATCCGTCCCGATTCGCCCTTGTCCTGGACGCCCTGTTCGGCGCCGGTCTGTCGCGCCCGCTGGACGGCGAGGCGGCGCGGCTGGCGCAGGCGTGCGGTGAGGGGCAGGTCGTGGTGAGCGCCGACGCGCCCAGCGGTCTGGACGGAACCCGGGCGCGGGCCGAAGGGCCGGTGTTCCAGGCTGACCTGACCGTCACCTTTCACCGGCTGAAGCCCGCCCATGTGCTGCAGCCGGGCCGGGCGCTTTGCGGGGAGATTGTCTGCGCCGGTATCGGCATTCCTGACGGTTGGGAGGAGGAGGCGCGGCCCTGCGCCGAACTCAATCATCCCGATTTGTGGCCGATTCCGGGGCTGGAGCTGGAGGCGGGCGCGCACAAGCATTCCCGTGGCCGGCTTCTGGTCTTGTCAGGACCGTCCGGCGCCAGCGGCGCAGCGCGGCTGTCGGCGAAGGCCGGGCTGATTGGCGGCGCAGGCTTTGTCACACTGGCCTGCCCGCCCGGCGCGGTTGCAGAAGCGGCCGCCGACCCGCTCCTTGTCATCCGCGCGCTGGGGGAGGGCGATCCGGGCGCTGTGCTCAACACCTCGCGCGCCAGCGCCGCAGTGCTGGGACCGGGGGCCGGGCTGGACGACACCTTGAAAGGGCGGGTCGCTGCGGCGCTGGCGGCGCGCATGCCGCTGGTGCTGGACGCCGATGCGCTGAGCGTGTTCGCCGATGCGCCCGAGGCGCTGCTCAGCCAGCTGCATCCGCGCTGCGTGCTCACCCCTCATGCCGGCGAGTTCGAGCGCCTGTTTCCCGGCCTCTCCGCAGGGGCGATCAACAAGATTGAAGCCGCGCGCGAGGCGGCGCGCCTGGCCCATGCGGTCATCGTCTTCAAGGGCCCCGACACCGTTATCGCGAGCCCAAGCGGGGCGGTGCGGGTCAATGTGCACGCCTGCGCGCGCCTGGCCACGGCGGGCACGGGCGATGTTCTGGCCGGGCTGACCGGCGCGTTTCTGGCCCAGGGCGCGGCGCCGTTTGATGCGGCCTGCGCAGCGGTCTGGCTGCACGGCGACGCCGGCCGCCGGCTGGGGCCGGGGGCGACGGCGGGCGATGTGCTGGCGCGCCTGCCTGACATTCTTGCGGACGAACGGGACCGGCGCGCCCGTGCGCGCATCCTGCAGCGCCTGACGGGCGCCGTGTAGCCGCGCGCGCCGGGTCATCGTATAGCTGCGCCAGTCACACCTTTCTGCTGCGCATTTTAGAAAGCTCCATGTCCGAAATCGAACGCCTGTCCCAGACCGATGAAGACGCGCTCGCCCTGCACCGCGCCGACCCGCCGGGCAAGATCGCGCTGAAAGCCACCAAGCCGATGGCCACCCAGCGTGATCTGGCGCTGGCCTATTCGCCCGGCGTGGCCGCGCCGGTGCGCGCCATCGCGGCGGACCCGGACGCGGTCTATGACTACACCTCCAAGGGCAATCTGGTGGCGGTGGTGTCCAACGGCACGGCCATTCTGGGCTTGGGCGATCTGGGACCGGCGGCCTCCAAGCCGGTGATGGAAGGCAAGGCGGTTCTGTTCAAGCGCTTTGCCGATATCGACGCGTTTGATCTGGAGATCGCCTACACCGATCCCGACCGCTTCGTGGACTGCGTGGCCGGGTTCGGCGACACGTTCGGCGGCATCAATCTGGAAGATATCAAGAGCCCGGAATGCTTCGAGATCGAGACGCGCCTGCGCGATCAACTCGACATCCCGGTCTTCCACGACGACCAGCATGGCACAGCCATCATCGCGGCGGCCGGGCTGATGAACGCCTGCCACCTCACCGGCCGCAAGCTGGAGGAGGTGCGCGTGGTGCTGATCGGCGCCGGCGCGGCGGGCCTGTCTGTGCTGGAGCTGATCAAGTCGCTGGGCGTGCAGGACGATCACGTCACCATCGTGGACCTGAAGGGCGTGGTGCATTCAGATCGCAATGATCTTCACGACAAGCTGCGCCGTCATGCGCGCAAGACCCATTTGCGCACGCTTGATGAGGCGATGGCCGACGCCCATGTGATGCTGGGCCTGTCGGCGGGCGGCATCGTGACCCCGGCCATGGTCAAATCCATGGCGGCCGATCCGGTGATCTTCGCCATGGCCAATCCCACGCCCGAGATCATGCCCGACGAGGTGCGCGCTGTGCGCTCGGACGCCATCATCGCCACGGGCCGGTCCGATTTTCCCAACCAGGTCAATAATGTGCTGGGCTTCCCGTATATTTTCCGCGGGGCTCTGGACGTGCGCGCAAAGACCATCAATGAGGAGATGAAGCTGGCCGCCGCCCGCGCGCTGGCCGATCTGGCGCGCCAGGACGTCCCCGACGAGGTGGCCGCGGCCAACAACTCCGGCGCGCTGAAATTCGGGCGCGACTACATCATTCCCTCGCCGTTTGACCCGCGCCTGATCAGCTTCGTGCCGCCCTATGTGGCGCGCGCGGCGGTGGAGTCCGGCGTGGCGCGCATCACGCTGAAAGACCCCCAGGATTATGGCCGCCGCCTGGCCCGGCGCCTGGATCCGACGGCCGCCCTGCAACAGCGCGTCACCGCCGCGATCAAGGGCACCGACAAGCGCATCGTCTTCGCCGAGGGCGAGGAGCCCAGCGTGATCCGCGCCGCCCACGCCTTCCAGTCCCAGGGGCTGGGCCGGGCCGTGCTGGTGGCGCGCGACGACATCGCCCGGCGCAATATGCGCGAGCTGGGCCTGCCCCAGGACGAGCTGGAGATCTGCAACGCCCGGCTGTCGGACCGCAATAACGACTATGCCGACTGGCTATATGAGCGCCTGCAGCGCCGCGGCTATCTGCGCCGGGATGTGCAGCGCCTGGTCAATAACGACCGCAACGTGTTCTCCGCCTGCATGCTCAAATTCGGCGATGCGGACGGCATGGTCACCGGCGTCACGCGCCATTTCACCAACACATTGTCAGACATCCGCCTGGTGTTGGACGCTGCGCCGGGCGGCCGTATCATCGGCCTGTCCATCGCGCTGGCCAAGGGGCGCACCCTGGTGATCGCCGATACCAATGTCACCGAGTTTCCAGGCGCCGAGGATCTGGCCGAGATCGCCGAGGGCGCGGCCCATGCCGCGGCGCGCCTGGGCCTGTCGCCGCGTGTGGCCTTTCTGTCGTATTCCACCTTCGGCAATCCGCCCGGCGAGCGCACCACCAAGGTCCAGCGCGCGGTGGAGATACTCGCCGAGCGCGGCGTGGAGTTCGAGTATGAAGGCGAGCTGGCCGCCGACATCGCCCTCAATCCGGACCATCACGAGGTCTACCCGTTCTCGCGCCTGACCGATGCGGCCAATGTGCTGGTGATGCCCGCCGTGCACTCGGCCTCTATCGCCACCCGTCTCCTCAAATCGGCCGGCGGCGCCACCGTGATCGAGGGCCTGCTGATCGGTCTGGAGAAATCGGTGCAGGTCGCACGGGTCGGCTCGCCGGTGTCCGACATCGTCAATCTGGCGGGCATGGCCAGTTTCGATCTGACGCCGCGCGCCTGACGCGATAAGCGGGAAAATGCGGCAGGGCTGCGCCCCGGGCGCCTGAGCGCTTTTGCGCCGGGTGATTCTGCGCTAAACCGTCCGCCCATGCCGCGATATATTTTCATCACCGGCGGCGTGGTCTCCTCGCTTGGAAAAGGCCTCGCTTCCGCCGCTCTGGGCGCCCTGTTGCAGGCGCGCGGATATTCCGTGCGCCTTCGCAAGCTGGACCCCTATCTCAATGTCGATCCGGGCACGATGTCGCCCTATCAGCACGGCGAGGTCTTCGTCACCGATGACGGGGCGGAGACCGATCTGGATCTGGGCCATTACGAGCGCTTCACCGGCGTGCCCGCCGCCCAGAGCGACAATATCACCACCGGGCGCATCTATTCCGACATCATCGCGCGCGAGCGCCGCGGCGATTATCTGGGCGCCACCGTCCAGGTGATTCCCCACGTCACCGACGCCATCAAGGCGTTCGTCCTGTCCGACGCCGGCGACGTGGATTTCGTGCTGTGCGAGATCGGCGGCACGGTGGGCGATATCGAGGGCCTGCCCTTCTTCGAGGCGATCCGCCAGCTGGGCCAGGAGCTCGGCCGCGAGCGCTGCGTCTTCGTCCATGTCACCTTGCTGCCCTTCATCAAGGCGGCCGGCGAGATGAAGACCAAGCCGACCCAGCACTCGGTCAAGGAGCTGCGCTCCATCGGCATCCAGCCTGATATCCTGCTGTGCCGCTGCGAGATCCCGCTGGACCCGTCCGACCGGCGCAAGATCGCCCTGTTCTGCAATGTCCCTGAAAAGGCCGTGATCGAGGGGCGCGATGCGGCCTCGCTCTATGACGTGCCGGGCGAGTATCACGCGCAAGGGTTCGATTCGGTGATTCTCGAGCGGTTCGGCATTCATGACGCGCCCGAGCCCGACATGACGGTGTGGGAGCGCATCAGCCAGGCCGTCCACAATCCCGACGGCGAGGTCACCATTGCGGTGGTGGGCAAGTACACCGTGCTGGCCGACGCATATAAATCCCTGCTCGAAGCGCTCACCCATGGCGGCATCGCCAATAATGTGAAGGTGCGCGTGCGCTGGCTCGACGCCAGCCAGTTCGAGACGCCTGACAATTTCGCCGCGCTGGAGGATGTCCACGCCATTCTGGTGCCTGGCGGGTTCGGCGAGCGCGGCGCCGAAGGCAAGATCGCCGCTGCGAAGTTCGCGCGCGAGCGGAAAATTCCGTATTTCGGCATCTGTTTCGGCATGCAGATGGCGGTCATCGAGGCGGCGCGCCATCTGGCCGGCGTCGAAGGCGCCGGCACGTCGGAGTTCGGCGCGCCCAAGGAGACGGTCGTCGGCCTGCTCACCGAATGGGTGAAGGATAACGAGACCGTGCGCCGCTATGCCGGCGGGGACTTAGGCGGCACGATGCGCCTGGGCGCCTTTCCTGCGGCGCTCAAAGACGGCTCGCGCGTGCGCGAAATCTATGGGGAAGCGCAAATCCAGGAACGCCACCGCCACCGCTATGAGGTGAATATCGCCTGGCGCGAGCAGCTGGAAGCCGCCGGCCTCATCTTCTCCGGCCTGTCGCCCGACGGCGTGCTGCCCGAAATCGTGGAATACGCCGACCACCCCTGGTTCATCGGCGTGCAATTCCACCCCGAATACAAATCAAGGCCCTTCGAACCCCATCCGCTGTTTGCAAGCTTCGTGGCGGCGGCGATCGAGCATTCGAGGCTGGTTTAGGGTGAGGGGTGCGGGCCGCTGTCGAAGGCCTCTCAGATAGCCGCTTGCGTGATCCCCATCCGCACAGTCCCCATTGCCAGCCCGGCGCGAAACCGGTATGACCCGCCGCTCATTCGCGCATGCCTTTTCAAGGCGCGGGCGAAACCCGGTTCACTGACGAATTCAAGGGAGAGACCCATGGCGGTCCCCAAGCGCAAAACCTCTCCGTCCAAGCGCAATATGCGCCGCGGGCACGATTCCATCTCCACGACGGCCTATGTCGAGGACAAGGACACCGGCGAGCTGCGCCGCCCGCACCACATCGACCTGAAAACCGGCATGTATCGCGGCAAGCAGATACTGACGCCGAAAGAAGACTGATCCGGCCAAGCCGGGGAGCCTGGGAGCCCTGCGCGAGCGATCGCGCGGGGCTTTTTGCTTTGCGGTGGTGAATGAGGCCGCGTTTCAGGCGCGGCGCACCAGCGCTTTTTCCCCGCAGCTGGGCCGGCGGATCTCCACGCTCACCAGGCCCGGCAGGACCGGGTCGAGGCGTTCGAACACCCAGCGCGCGATGGCTTCGAGGGATGGATGCTCCAGCCCCTCCACCTCGTTGAGCAGGCGGTGGTCGAGCTGGTCGCGCAGCTTGGCGATCTCGGCGTCGATCTCCCAGAAATCAAGCACCATGCCGCTTTCGGCCGCAGGCGCGCCCGCCAGCGTCACTGTGCCGGCGAAGGAATGGCCGTGCATCCGCGAGAACGGATGGGACGCATCCTTATGGGTGAAATGGTGCGCGGCGTCGAAGGCGAAGTCCTTCGAGATTTCCAGAACGAGTGCAGACATGGCTTCCTGACCTGAGCGTGGCGCGCCATATACACAAAAGGCGCGCCGATTGGAAACCGCGCCGCGCTGCAAGAAGGCGGAGCTTTTGATGACCACCCCGACGCGCAAGCCGATCACGCCATTCACCCTGCTCAAATGGGCCCTGCCTGTGCTGGCGGGGCTGGGCGTTCTGGCGCTGGCGTTTGCGATGAACTGGGAGCCCTGGTTCGGCTATGCCGCCGTGATCGCCGGTGGGCTGGGCGCGCTCATGCTGGCCAGCGAGCATTTCGGCGTGCGCGGCTGAGGGGGTTATCCGCGCTGCGCCGGCGTCACAAACGCCCAGACATGGCCGAACGGATCGCGCACCTTGGCGTGGCGGCCGTAAAACTCGTCGCTTGGCGTGCGCACTGTCGTGCAGCCCGCGCCTGTGGCGCGTGCGTGCCAGGCGTCGCAATCGTCCACATCAAGATGGATCGTCACCGTGGTGCGCCCGCCCAGCGTGGGCGGGGCGACCATGCCGATCTCGGCCTCCAGCTCGGCGTACTCGTCGGCCAGATATAGTCCGGCGCCATTGATCCTCAGCTCCGCATGGCCGATCCGCCCTTCATGCTCGTAGACATAGACGATCTCGGCGTCGAAGGCTGCGCGGTATAGCGCCAGCGCCTTCTTGCCGGCGCTCACCGACAGATAGGGCGCCAGCGCAGAGCGCTTCGCATCCGGTTGCGGCATGGCGTCCCCCATGGTCTGGCGCTGCAATGTCCGGCGCTCCTGTGCCGGGCGCATTGTCGCCGCAGCAGCGCGCCGCCATAGTCGCACCCATGAGCGATCTGTTCCAGTCCGCCGGTCTTGAAGCCGCCGCCCCGCGCCCGCTGGCCGACCGCCTGCGGCCGCAGACGCTGGACGAGGTGGTGGGCCAGGACCATGTGCTGGCCGCCGATGCGCCGCTGGGGCGCATGCTGGCGCGCGGCCAGCTCTCCTCCATCATCCTGTGGGGGCCGCCCGGCGTGGGCAAGACCACCATTGCGCGCCTGTTGAGCGAGGCGTCCGGGCTGGCCTTCGAGCCGCTCTCGGCGGTGTTTTCCGGCGTGGCCGATCTCAAAAAGGCGTTCGAGCGCGCCCGCGCCCGGCGCGCGGCGGGGCAGGGCACATTGCTGTTCGTGGACGAGATTCACCGTTTCAATCGCGCCCAGCAGGACGGTTTCCTGCCCGTGGTGGAGGAAGGCGTGGTCACGCTGGTGGGCGCCACCACCGAAAACCCGAGCTTTGAGCTGAACGCCGCGCTTTTGTCGCGCTGTCAGGTGCTGGTGCTCAAGCGCCTGGACGCGCCTGCACTGGAGCTGTTGCTGGCGCGTGCTGAAAGCAAGGAGGGCCGCACCCTGCCGCTGGATGATGCGGCGCGCCAGACGCTGATGGCCATGGCCGACGGGGACGGGCGCTTTCTTCTGAACCTGGCCGAACAGGTGTTTGCCGCCGATCCCGATGCGCCGCTCGACCCGGCCGGGCTCGGCCAGCTCGTGCAGCGCCGCGCGCCGATCTACGACAAGACCGGCGACGGGCATTACAATCTCATCTCCGCGCTGCACAAATCGATCCGCGGCTCGGACCCGGATGCGGCGTTGTACTGGCTGGCGCGCATGCTGGAGGCGGGCGAGGCCCCGCTGTTTCTCGCCCGGCGCCTGGTGCGCATGGCCAATGAGGATATCGGCCTGGCCGATCCCGGCGCCGTCCACGCCGCGCTGGCGGCCAAGGACGTGTATGATTTTCTGGGCAGCCCTGAAGGAGAGCTGGCGCTGGCGCAAGCGGTGGTCCATCTCGCCTGCGCGCCCAAATCCAACGCCGTCTACAAAGCCTGGAAAGCGGCGGTGCGCAGCGCCAGGGACACGGGCTCGCTAAGCCCGCCCAAGCACATCCTCAACGCCCCGACCAAGCTGATGAAGGCTGAAGGCTATGGGGCAGGCTATGAATACGATCACGACGCGGCCGGCGGGGTGTCGGGCCAGGACTATTTTCCCGAAGACATGACCGAGCGCCCGGTCTTTTACCGCCCCGGCGAGCACGGCCGCGAAGCACAGCTCAAAGAGCGCCTGGAGCGCTGGCGCACGCTGCGCAAGGCGCGCCGCGGCGATTAGATCCCCACCAGCCAATAGCCCGGGATCGGCGCAGGCGGCGGGCCATGCCGGAGCCTCCCCGCCGTCCGGCGCCTCAGTCCAGAACGCCTTCGCTCCGGGCGACATCAGCGATCCAGCTGGCGCAGCGGGCGGGCGCCTCCATGGGGGCCAGATGGCTGACGGCGTCGAGCGTGCTGATCCGTGCGCCGCGCCGCTCCAGCCCGCGCGCATTGATCACGGTGGAGCCCCGGGCGGCCTTGAGCACGTGCAGGCGGCTTCCCGCGCGCCGCGCCGCGGCCATCAGATCATGGCGGCAGGCTTCGAAATTGGCGCCCTCCCAGGCCGGGTCGCATGCCAGGCGCCAGCTATCCGCGCGCTCGGTCAGCCCGTCTTCGAGATAGTCCTCCAGGACGCCCGGCGCCCAGGCGTCAAACGGCGCCTTGGCGCTGTAGCGGTCCAGAGCCGCCTTGCGCGAGGGCCAGGCATTGGTGCGCCGCCGGGCGCGGTCGCCCAGGCCGATGCGGGCGCGGAACACCGGCCAGGCCGGCGTGTGCGCGGCCCAGTAGATATATGGCGCCAGCACCACCGGCTCGATCAGAGCCAGTGGGGGCGGATCGTCCATGGCCCCGGCCGCCAGCAACAGGCTCACCGCGCCCATCGAGTGGCCAGCGAGGAGATCGGCAGGCCGGTCCAGAGTCTGCATCAGCTGCTGCAGGTCTCTCGCGTAAGTCTCCCAGCTGTGGTGAGTTTCAGGATTGGCGGGCAGGGTCGTCCGGCCATGGCCGCGCAGATCAGCCGCCACGATGTCGAACCGGCCCGCCAGCGGGCCGAGCATGGCTTTCAGGCTCATGGCGTTAAGGCCGTTGCCATGGGCGGCGAGCAGGCGCGGGCGCTCCGGCGCCGGCCAGGCGAGCACGGCGATCTCGCCGCCGGGCAGGGCGATGCTTCGCCGGACAGGGTCGGTCATGACGGGGTCCCTCGCTATGCCGGGGGCGTGAGCCTGATGCACAAACTGGCGAGATTGCGCGCTCTGGCAAGACCGAAGGGCGGTTGACGTCCTATCTTCGGGGTGATGGCCCGGCAGACTGGAGACCCCATGCGCCTGATCGCCCTTATGATGGCCCTGTTCATGACCGCGCCGGCCCTGGCCGATGATGTCCACGCCCCCTGGGACCGGATTCTGGGCGCCTATGTGACGCCCGGTCCGGACGGGGTGGAGCGCTTCGATTATGACCGGCTGCGCGGGGATGAAACGGACCGCACGGCGCTGGAGGCGTATATCGCCAGGCTGGAGGCGATGGAGGTGAGCGCTCAGGAGCCTGACGCGCAATTTGCGTTTTGGGCCAATCTTTACAATGCCGTGACCGTGCGGCTGATCGTGGACGAAAACCCGTCGCGGTCGATCCGGCAGGTGCGGCCGACCCTGTTCTCCATCGGGCCCTGGGGCGCCGAACGGGTGACGGTGGAGGGCATAGCGCTGTCGCTCGATGACATCGAGCATGCAATCATGCGCCCGCAATTCGAGGCGGCGCTGGTGCACTACGCGGTCAATTGCGCCTCCATCGGCTGTCCGGACATCCGCACCCGCGCCTGGCGGGCGCATACTCTGGATGAGGACCTGGACGCCGCCGCCCGCGCCTATGTGAACCATCCGCGCGGCGTCACCGTTACCGATCAGGGTCTCGTCATTTCACGGATCTACAAATGGTATCAGGAGGATTTTGGCGGCGATGATTCAGGGGTCATCGCGCACCTGCTCGCCTACGCCGAGCCGGAGCTGGCGCAGCGATCTCGGCCAATCCGCGCATTGTTCGCCATGCCTATGACTGGGACCTCAACCGGCCTGAGTGAGGCCTGATCCCGCGCTAGAACGGGGTCAGGTCCCAGGCCAGGGCGAAGGCGGTGACCGCAAGCGCGCTTGCGCCCATGGCAAACAGGCCGGTCAGCGAGCCGACCCGCACCCGGTCGCCGGTCAGAACCGTGCGCGCCAGGAGGCCAAGGCTGGCCAGCCCCAGAAGCCCGGAGGCCAGCAACAGCCACATCCCCGCGCCTGCTGGCGCGGCGAATCCGGCGATCAGGGCGGCGTCGGCGTCTTCGGCCAGTCGCGCCGCGCCCGCGCCGATCAGGCCCGCTCCGGTCAGGGCGCTGAGCCCGGCCAGCCAGGCGGTCAGGCGGGCGCCGCCGGTCAGGGCGCCAAGCTCGGCCGCCGGGCGCCGGTCGATCATGCGGGCGATGACGGCAAGCGGGATGATCAGGACGCCCAGCAGCAGGATCAGCATGGGCAGGCCCGCCCAGATCGCCGGCGCGGTAAAGGACCCGGGCGCGTCCGGCGTGCGCGCGAGGGCGCGATACAGGGCCGTGCTCCAGACCAGATCCTCATAGGCCGGCGCGCCGGGGCCTTCTTCCAGGCAGGATGCGTCGAGGCCGTCGAGATCGCGCGTATCAAAGAAGTCGCGCATCACCTGGGCGCTGCATTCGGGCATGGAGCGGGTGGGGCCGTGACCGGCATAGGGCACTTCCACATAGCGCGTGCCGGGCATGGCTCCATGGATGTAGACCGCCAGCGAGGGCGGGGTGATCGGATCCCACGCGCCGTTCACGATCAGGGTCGGCACATCGCTCTGGACCAGCGCGTACTCATCGCGCGGACGCGGGGAAAGCCCAGCCTCTTCACACACTTGAACGGCGCGCTGGGCGCCGGGGAGCGACACCACCAGGCCATGCCAGCGGCTGCCGGCGCTGGCCTCGGCGGCGGCCAACTCGCCCTGCACATAGCCGTCATTGCACTGCACGGCCGCCGACATGCCAGGCGACATAGACATCCCGCCGCCTGGCCCCATGCCGCCGGACAAGGCGACCGCCAGGCCGTCGAGCACCACTTGGTCCCGCCGGGTGAGGGCGTCGGAGAGGTTGGACATCACTGCCGGGATGAAGGGATAGGTCGCCTCCTCATAGGCTAGTGAGAAGGGCAGATAGACCAAAAGGGCGGGCGGCAGCCACACCTCTCCGCCGGGGGCCATTTCGCTGTCGGCGGCGGGCAGGATGACCGGGTCGTCGCGCAGGCTATCCATGGCGGCGAACAGGCGCGCTTCAAGGTCGTCGCACGCTTTCGCGCCGGAGCAATCGCCGGTGAAATTCGCCACCAGCGTGTCGAAAATCCGTGTCCAATCAAACAGTCCCGCCAGATCGTTGGGGACGATGGCGTCCAGCACCAGGGCGCGCACGCCGTCGGGATCGGTGCGCAGCAGCATCTGGCCGAGATGCGAGCCGTAGGAAATGCCCCAGACATTCCAGGCCTCATAGCCCAGCGCCTCGCGCAGGGCGCGCACGTCGCGGGCGTTCTCCACCGTGTTGTAGCCGGAAAGGTCTATCCCCTGCTCGGCGGCCTCGCGGAAGCACAGCGCGGTGCGCTCGGCATTGGCGATCGACATTTCATCAAGATCGCGCGCCGCATTAAGTCCGGGGTCTATCGCATTGAATTGCAGGCAGAAAGACGTGCTGGCGCCAATGCCGCGCTGTTCCAGTATGTAGAGCGCGCGCGTCTCGGCGACGGGGTGGTCCTTGAGACGGCCCACATAGGCGTCCACGCCCACGCCGGGGCCGCCGGTGAGGTAGATGACCGGGTCCTCGCGGTGCTCGCTCTCGTCCTCACCGGTGGGGGCGATGCGCACATAGTGCAGCTGAATCAGGCGCGTACCGGCCCGCTCGCGGTTTTCAGGGACGGTGATCACGCCGCAGCTGATCTCGCCGGGCTCATACTCGATCTCGCCCTTGAAGGGACAGACGAGGGGGGTGAGGCGGGGATTGACCCCGCTTTCATCTGGTTCAAACCCCGTTTCATCTGGTGAAATCGGGTCCTCATACGGTGTAACTGGGGCGATTTCCGGTGAAGCCGGCAGATCAGGCGCGTCCTGGGCCGCAGCCATGAGCGAAACAGCCGCGCCGGCCATTGCAATGAGATGAATCACGATGGAGCCCCTCCCCGAGACATGAAGGCGACAGTTGGCCGCCCGGACGCGCCTGCGTCAAGGCTGAGGGGGGAAACGCCTGGCCCAAACGTACAGAGCCGGACGCACGTGTCGTGCGCCCGGCTCCAAAGTCTCCCATCCGGGCGAGACGCCCGGCCGGGCTCAGTCGAGTTCTGAAATCTCGATCCGGCCGCGCTGCCCGTCACGGTTGGATGAGAAGCTGCCGAACCAGATATCGTAGCGTCCGCTGCGCGGCCGGTCGAACACCAGCTCGGCCTGCACGCCCTGGCCGCTATCGTCGTCGCAGTGCCAGCTGCCGTCCGGCGCGTTGACCACCAGCGTGGTGTCGTAGCTGGCGATGGCGCGCACGACCAGGGGGAAGAAGTCGCCCGCCGTATACTGGACGGACAGGTCAGGCGCTTGGCCGGTGTGCCCGCGGCAGCGGCCATCGCCGGTATTGCCCACATTGGCGTTGGATAACGCACTTGAGACAGAGACCTGGCTGCGCGCGGTCACATTGACCGTACGCGGATCCGGCGTGAAGCCGGTCTGCAGGCTGATGACGCCGTTCAGGGCCGGCCGTGTGAAGTCCAGGCCGCTGGCCGAGCCGCCGCCAAACCCGCCGCCAAATCCTCCGCCGCCGGAACCGCCGCTGCGCGCCAGTTCGGAGATCTCGATAACCGCAGGATCGAAATTGCGCGCCGACGTGAAGGCGCCGACCCAGATATCGTACTGACCCGATTGCGGATTGTCCCAATGGAGTTCGGCCTGCACGCCCGGACCGCTATCGTCGTCACAATACCACGTGCCGTCGGGACCATTGACCACCAGCGTGGTATCAAACTCGGCATTGGCCCGGATGATCAGTGGCAGCGTCCGGCCGGCTTCGAAGCGCAGGCGCAAATCGGGCGCTTCGTGGATATGTCCCCGGCACCGCCGGTCGCCTGCGTGCCCGATCGTGTAGCCTTCCAGCGCACGCCGCGCCTGAACTTCACCACCCGCCGCAATGTCAACGACATGGGGGTCCGGTGTGAAACCCGACCGGAGCGACACCGTTCCGTAAGTTGGCTGTAAAGTGAAATCAGGCTGGGTCAGTGCGCCCGACAGGCTTTTCGCCGCGCCGGTTGTGTGATTTTCAAAATAAGAAGATGAAACAACCGGAGTTTGGGTGTCGTTCTCTGAATTATACAATGCATGCGCGGCTATGGGTGCGGCGATGATTAAGGCGGCGGCGGCGGCAGGCCGGATCAGTGACATGATGTTCCCCTCGTTGCTTTCCGGAACATTGCCAAATCCGTCATGTTGGCACAAGTGCCGACGGTGGCGAATGAGAGCAGGAACGAACGGCCAGGCGTTGGGCGCAGTACGTCTCGCCCCATCCGGTGGCCAAAGGCCGCGCGCGCGGCTATCAGTTCGGCGACCTGCCAGACAGAGCGATACCGAGAAATATGAGCCTTCGCCTCGCCTTCATGGGAACGCCCGCCTTCGCCGCCGCCTCCCTGGCGGAAATCGCCGGGGCGGGCCACGAAATCGTGGCGGTCTACACCCAGCCCGAGCGCCCGCGCGGGCGCGGCCAGGCGAGCGCGAAGACGCCGGTGCATGAGCTGGCAGAGCAGCTGGGATTGCCGGTCTTTACGCCAGACAGCTTCCGTGACGGTGACGTGCTGGCGGCGTTCGAGGCGCTCGATCTCGATGCGGCGTGCGTGGTGGCCTATGGCCAGATATTGCCCCGGCGCGCGCTGGATGCGCCGCATCTGGGCTGCCTCAACCTGCATGCTTCGCTGCTGCCGCGCTGGCGCGGAGCGGCGCCGATCCAGCGCGCCATCATGGCTGGCGACGAGATGACCGGCGTGCAGATCATGCAGATGGAGGCCGGGCTCGATACCGGGCCGGTCCTGATGAGCGAGACCGTGCCGATATATGAGACCGACACCGCCGGATCGTTGCACGACCGGTTGATGCAGGTGGGCGCGATGCTGTGGCCGCGCACGCTGGCGGCGCTGGAGCGCGGCTCTTTGAGCGCTGCGCCGCAGTCTGAGGATGGCGTCACCTACGCGCGCAAGATCACGCGCGAGGAGGCCCGGATCGACTGGGCGCGCCCGGCTGGCGAGATCGCCGACATGATTCGCGGCCTGTCGCCGTTTCCCGGCGCCTGGTTCGCGCTGCCGGGCGCGAAGGGCGAGGTGCGGGTGAAGGTCCATTTCGCTGTTCCCGAACGCGGCGAGGGCGAGCCTGGCGCGGTGCTGGATGACCGCCTGCTGATCGCCTGCGGGCGCGGCGCGGTGCGCCTGACCCGGCTGCAGCGCGAGGGCCGGGGCGTGATGGAGGCGGATGAGTTCCTGCGCGGGACAGCTGTGCCGGCCGGAACGCGGTTGAGCTGACATGCCGCGCTATCACCTCACCATAGAATATGACGGCCGGCCCTTTGTGGGCTGGCAGCGTCAGGATAACGGCCCGTCGGTTCAGGCGGCGCTGGAGCGGGCTATGGCGGCGCTCGACGGGGGGCCGCGCGAGGTGTACGGCGCCGGGCGGACAGACTCAGGGGTCCATGCGCTGGCCCAGAGCGCCCATGTGGATCTGGAAAAGGATCTGGCGCCAGGCAAGGTGCGCGATGCGCTGAACCATTATCTGGGCCCCGACCCGATCTCGGTGCTGTCGGCGCGGCGCGTGGATGACCGGTTTCACGCGCGCTTCTCGGCGGTCAGGCGCGGCTATGTCTATCGCATCATTCCGCGCCGCGCGCGCCTGGCGCTGGAGGCGGGCCGGGCCTGGCGCACGCCGCGCGCGCTGGACGTGGCGGCGATGCATGAGGCGGCCCAGTCGCTGGTGGGGATGCACGATTTCACCACCTTCCGCGATGCACGCTGCCAGGCGGAGACGCCGGTCAAATCCATTGACGCCATCGCCGTGCGCGAAGTGGACGGGGAAGTGCGCATCAATGTGGAGGCGATCAGCTTCCTGCACCGCCAGGTGCGTTCCATCACCGGCTCGCTGGTGGAGGTGGGCAATGGCAAATGGTCGGTGGGCGATTTCGCCGGTGCGCTGGCCGCCGCCGACCGCACGCGCTGCGGGCCCGTGGCGCCGCCGGACGGGCTGTATCTGGCGTTCGTGCGCTACGCTTAAGCCAGCATCGCCAGCACCATCGCTTCGATCACCAGCGGGATGGCCGCTGCTGCCCCCGCCATCACCGGCGGCAGGCCCAGCGCGCCATGGGCCACGCGCCAGTGCACGTAATAGCGCGCCAGCCCGTAAATCCCGAGCAGGCCCTGAACGGCGGCCGCGTTGGCCAGGCCCGCCAGATGCAGTACCCATATCAGGGCCTGAATGTGCAACAGCACGAAGACCGCCCAGTTATGCACCGCCACCCAGGCGCCCAGGCGTTCGCGGATGCCGAGAATGGCGACGGTCAGGAAGGCGGTGAGCGGGAACAGCCCCCAGATGCGCAGCCAGGCGAGTGCAGCTTCGCCAAAGCCGGTGCCTGCATCCGGGCCGTAGAGGGCCGGATTGGCGCTGACCAGCGCATTGATGCCCGCCACCATCAGATAGAAGGCCGGCAGGGCCAGGATGACGCCGTTGAACGAGCGCCCGACGCCCAGCGGCGTGATATCGAAATGACCGCGCCAGCCTGGGCGGAAAGCCAGCATGGCGAACACGCCGCGCACGCGCAGATTCGTCTCGGCCAGCATGGAGCGCATCAGGCGAAAGCCTCGAAATAGCGCTCGAGAATGCGGGTGTAGATGGCGGCCAGCAGGGTGATGTCGGCCACCGGCACGCGTTCGTCGATCTGGTGCATGGTCGCGCCGACAAGGCCGAATTCTGCCACCGGGCAGTAATCCTTGATGAAGCGCGCGTCCGACGTGCCGCCGCCTGTGGTCAGCGCGGGCGCCTTGCCCGTCACCTCGATGACGGCGCTTTTCAGCAGGTCGGTGAAGGCGGGCTGGTCGGTCAGGAAGGCCTCGCCGGTGACGGTCAGGTCCAGATCAATCCGGCCGTTGAATCCGGCGCGCACGGCAGCAGCTTCATCCTCGATCCAGCTTTTTAGATCAGCGCCCTGGTGGGCGATGTTAAAGCGAATGTTGAGCTTCGCCCGGGCCGCTTCCGGGATCACGTTATGGGGCGCGTTGCCCACATCAATGCTGGTCACCTCCAGATTGGAGGGCTGGAAGTGGGGCGCGCCGTCATCCAGGCGCCGGGCGGTGAGGCGGTTCAATAGCGCCAGCAAGGGCGGGATCGGATTGTCGGCGCGTTCAGGATAGGCGACATGGCCCTGACGCCCGGTCACGGTGATGACGCCATTGAGCGAGCCGCGCCGGCCCACTTTGATCGTGTCGCCGACATGGGCAGGATTGGTGGGCTCGCCCACCAGGCAGTGATCAAAGCGCTCGCCGCGGGCATGCACGGCTTCCAGCAGCTTCTTCGTGCCGTTGATCGCCGGGCCTTCCTCGTCGCCGGTGATCAGGAAGGCGATGGAGCCCTTCGGCGCGCCGTGGAGGGCGAGATACGCCTCCACCGCTGCGGTCATGGCCGCGATCGCGCCCTTCATGTCCGCCGCGCCGCGCCCCCACAGCTGGTCATCGGCGATCTCGGCGGCGAATGGCGGGTGGGTCCAGGCCGCATCGGGGCCGGGGGGCACCACGTCTGTATGACCCGCAAAGCAGAACACCGGCTCGGCTGTCCCCAGCCTTGCGTAGAGATTGTTCACATCGCCAAAGGGATAGCGCGTGCAGGCAAAGCCCAGCGCGGTCAGCGCGCCTTCCAGCACGTCCAGCGCGCCGGCGTCAGCGGGCGTCACCGACGGCGCCTGGATCAGGCGGCGGGCGAGGGGGATGGGGTCGGGCGGAGCGGGCGGTTGTGACATGAGCGCAGATTTAGGGCGAAACGCGCCGTGGCGCCATGGGGCTTGCGTGTCCGGCCTGCGGCGTTGAGGCGCGCGGGCGACGGGACGGGGCCTTGAGCCTGTCGAGGGCGAACCGGGCCGCGCAAACCCCGCCCGCAGGCTTGCATCCCTGTATAGTTGTCGGCGCTGAAATCTAGCGGAGCGCAACCTCCGATAATAGAGGTCAGGCAAATAAAAAGCCCATCAAGCATCATGGAATAACAATAAATCGCTTTGCGATTGACTCGGAGATGTAGCGCATAATAGCTTTTAACTTAAGGCCGTTCACGTCCTTGAGATGGCCGCGCGACAGAGGGAGAAGCGCCATTTTTGTTCACAGGATATTGTGCGTGACCGCCACAGCTTTCGTGGCGTTTGCAGCCGGGGCATGGGCCGACCCTGAAGCCGCCGGCGGTGATCAGGAGCGCAGCGGACAAATGTTTGTGCTGCAGAGCGCTCAGCAAGAGGCCATGCGCCCGCTGCCGCAAGTTCAACGCCCGACGGTGCAGCCGTTGGAGATTCCCGTCCTTCAGCGTGAGGATTGTTTGCCGGTGCGTCCGGACCGATTGGCGGTGGCGCGCCGTGATGGACGCTGGAAGATCGTGGATGGGGATCGATGGCTGTGGGATCTGGGGAATGCCCGGGCCCGGGCCAACCGCACTTTGGAGATCATTCAGCACTACGGCTTCACGCGGACCTGCTATATCGGCAGGCCCAATCCGCCCATGACGTATCATCTGGCAGGCCAGGAAGCCCCGGAGGGGCAGCTCAGAGGCGAGTACTGCCAGGCCTTCAGCGCTGAAACCGCCGCTGTCCGGCGCGTTGGCGGCGGCTGGCAGCTGGTGCTGGGAAATCCGACCCCGCCCTTCGGCAGCACCAGGCGCATCAACGAAAACACGCGCCGGATCGATTTCGGCGATAATGAAGCCGGCGCCCGGCAGGCGCTGGGCGTGCTGCGGCGTTATGGCTACTCGCAAAGATGCTTTGTCGGCCTGAGGGGAGACAATTTCGAGTATTTCCGGCGCTAGGGCTGAGGGGGGAGGCGGACGCCGCCCCCTCCTCAATCCCTGAGCAGGGCGTTGATGCTCGTCTTTGACCTTGTCTGAGCGTCGACTCGCTTGACGATCACGGCGCAGTAGAGCGACGGGCCGCCCTTGGGGTCGGGCAGGGCGCCGGGCACCACCACCGAATAGGCCGGCACCTCGCCGCGCATCACCTCGCCGGTGGCGCGGTCCACGATCTTGGTCGAGGCGCCGATATAGACGCCCATGGACAAAACCGCGCCCTCGCGCACGATCACGCCTTCGGCCACCTCGGCGCGGGCGCCGATGAAGCAGTCATCCTCGATGATCACGGGCGCCGCCTGCAGCGGTTCGAGCACGCCGCCAATCCCGGCGCCGCCGGAGATGTGCACATTCTTGCCGATCTGGGCGCACGAGCCGACCGTGGCCCAGGTGTCGATCATCGCGCCTTCGTCCACATAGGCGCCGAAATTGATGAAGGAGGGCATCAGCACGGCGCCGCGCGCAATGTGCGCGCCCCGGCGCACGGCGGCCGGCGGCACGGCCCGGAAGCCCGCCGCGGTGAATTCCGCCTCGCCCCAGCCTTCAAACTTTGAAGCGACCTTGTCCCACCACGGCCCCTCGCCGGGCCCGCCGGCGATGAGGGTGTTGGGGTTGAGCCGGAAGGACAGGAGCACGGCTTTCTTCAGCCATTCATGTACGATCCAGTCGCCATTGCCCTCTCGTGATGCCACGCGCGCGGCGCCGCTGTCGAGCAGGGCCAGCGCCGTCTCCACCGCCTCGCGCTCGGGGCCCTTCGTGTTCACGTCAAGGGCGGCGCGCGCCTCCCAGGCGGCGTCGATGGCGTCTTTGAGGGCTTGGGTCATGGGATCAGGCTCTGGAGCTGGCGGCGCGGAGCTGGCCGAGAAACCCGGTCAGGCAGTCTGCGGCGTAGTGAACATGGGGCGGATGCGCGCCGGGGCCGGCGGTGTGGCCGTCCGGGTCTTCGGCGCTCGCGCGGATGAGTACGGTGGTGAAGCCCATATCGGCAGCCGTTTCAAGATTGGCCGGTGAATCTTCAAACATCACCGCGCTGTGCGGCGTGATGGCGAAATGGCGCGTGAAGCGCTCAAAGCTCGCCCGGTGGGGCTTGGGCAGGTATTGCGCCGCCTCGATGTCATAGAGATCGTCGAACAAGCCGTTCAGGCCCAGCCGGTCGATCACCTTCTCGGCGTGCTTGCGCGAGCCGTTGGTGAACACCACACGCTGGCCTTCCAGCGCCGCCACATGGCCGGCGAGCTCGGGGTTGGGGGTGATGACCGAGTGGTCGACATCATGAACGAAATCAAGGAATTCGCCCAGATTGACGTCGTGATTGCTCATCAGCCCGTTGAGCGTGGTGCCGTATTCGCGCCAGTAGCGTTTCTGCACCGCGCGCGCCGTCTCGCGGTCTGCGTCCAGCAGGCGCATCACAAACTGCGTCATGCGAATATCGACTTGGCTCATCACCGCCGTGTCGGCGGGGTAGAGCGTGTTGTCCAGATCGAACACCCAGGCGTCCTTGGCGCCCAGCGCGGGCGCGCCCGGGCCGGGCCGGGCGCTCATGGTCCGCTCTCCTCGAAATCCGGGCCGGTCAGGCGCAGGGTCACGCCGCCGGTTTCAGCGTCCGGGGCGGGGACCGGCCGGAAGCCGGCAAGCTGGAAGCCCAGGCGCTCGCAGCCTTCGGGATTGTCATTGATGAACCGGCCCGGCGCGACGCAGAAGGGCGTGTTGGCGCCGCTGAGCAGGCGCTCGCCGCGATCGTCGAGCAGGCGCACATGCACATGGGTCTGGCCCGGCTCGATGCGCTCGGAGATCAGGCGCGCGCACGCGCCCGGCTCGATGCGCCACCAGCCGCGCACCTGAACCCCATCGTCCTGCTGGCGGGCGTACGCCGCGGCCATCGGCTCGGCGGCGTCATTGCACACGCGTAGCCCGGCGCGGTTATTGCGCTCCAGCGCCCGGGCGTGGAGGGTCTCGATCAATCCGGCCCGGTCCGCGCCGAACTCGCGGCCATAATCGGCCTCAAACGCGGCGACCTGACGCCGGGTGCGCCGCCCGGCGAAGCCGTCGATCAGGCGGATGTCATAGCCGTTGGCCTGCAACAGGCGCTGCAGCCCGGCCTCCTCGGCCCGGTCGCCGAAATCGTCCAGCTCCACCAGCACGGCGCGGGAGCGTTCGGCCTCGCTCAGGCGGCGGAACGGGCGGCTGTGCAGGCCCAGTGCGGCGCAGTCGGCCACGCCCTCGAAGGCGAAATCGGTATCGTCGACGCACACCTCGAGCGAGCCGCGCCATTCGCGCACGCCGCCCAGATAGGCGTTGGTGGAGCGCGCATACAGAAACTGGTCGGTTTCAGCGCCCGGCCCGATCTGCGCGCAGCCGCCCGGCGCGATCCGCGTCCAGCCCTCGGCGGCCAGGCCAGAGGGCGTGCGCCAGGCCTTGGCGACGTCGAGCATGAAGCTGGTTTCATTGCACACCTCGCCCGCCGCGGCCGGCGCGCCGAGCGATGCGGCGAGGATCAGCGCAGCCAGAGCGACTCTCATGGCCGCGCCTCCAGAGCCAGCGCAGCCAGTTCGGCGCGCAGTTCGGGGATGCCGTCCTGCTTGGCGCTGGAGGTCAGCGCGACATAAGGATGGGCCGCGGGGCGGCGCTCCACGCGCTTCAGGGTCTCGGCCTGGCGCGCGGCGGCCTCGCCCGGTTTGAGCTTGTCAGCCTTGGTCAGCACCAGCTGATAGATCACGGCGGCTATGTCGAACGCTTTCATCACGCCCTCGTCCACAGGCTTGATGCCGTGCCGCGCGTCGATCAGCAAGAGCACGCGCTTGAGGTTGACCCGGCCGCGCAGATAATCCTGCGTCAGCGCGGTCCAGCGCTCGACCACCGGCTTGGGCGCCTTGGCGAAGCCGTAGCCGGGCAGGTCGACGATGCGCATCCGGCCGCCCAGATCAAAGAAATTGAGCTCGCGCGTGCGCCCGGGCTCGTTGGAGGCGCGCGCCAGCGACTTGCGCCCGGTCAGCGCATTGATCAGCGACGACTTGCCCACATTGGACCGGCCCGCAAACGCGATTTCGGGCAGGTCGGCGGGCGGCAGGACGTCAAGCGCCGTCACGCCCAGCATGAAGTCGCAAGGGCCTGCGAACAGGCGCCGGCCCGCCTCGATGCGCGCGGCGGCGTCCAGATCCGCATCTGAGTCCGAAGGATCGGTCAGCGCCTGCCCCCCGGTTTGCGCCGCGATGCGCCCGAGCGCTTTTTCTTGGCGGCGGGATTGGAGCGGGTGCGCGCGCCGCCCGAAGGCCTGGCCGGCGCCGGTTTCGCCGGGCTGTCCCCGTCGGGCGCGTCATCGTCCTCAGGCATGTCATCAGTTTCAGACACATCGGCGGGGCGGGCGGTCTTGAGCGCTGTGGACGTCGCCGCGGCGGCCTTTTCAGGCAGCGAGGCGCCGGCCTTGGCGGGTTCGGAGAAGTCCGGTTCGGGCTCGCCCTTCATCTTGGCGCGCAGGCGGGCGATAGCCTTGTCCAGCTCGGTCTGGACCCCCTGGCGGCGCATGATGATGTATTGCTGGGCCACTGTCAGCGTGTTGTTCCAGGCCCAGTAGATCACCAGCGCGGCGGCGAAGGGCGCCAGTACGAAGGTGAACACCACCGGCAGGAAGGCGAAGATCTGGCGCTGGATCTTGTCAGGCGGGGGCGGGTTCAGGCTCATCTGCGCCCACATGGTCAGGCCCATGATGATCGGCCATACGCCGATTGAGAGATAGGGATTGGAGATGATCGGCACGCCCGACGGGTCGTAGGGCAAGAGGCCGAACAAATTCCAGATCGTCGTCGGATCAGGCGCCGACATGTCCTGGATCCAGCCGAAGAAGGGTGAGTGGCGAGCGTCCAGCGAGATGAACACGGTCTTGTAGACCGCAAAGAAGATCGGGATCTGGGGCAGGATCGGCAGGCAGCCGGCCAGCGGATTGATCTTCTCGCGCTTGTAGAGCTCCAGCATGGCCTGCTGCTGGGCCTGGGGATTGTCCTTATGGCGCTCGCGGATCTCGGTCATCTTCGGCGCCACGGCGCGCATCTTGGCCATGGAGGCGAAGGCGCGGTTGTTGAGCGGGAAGAGCGGGATTTTGATCAGCAGCACGAACAACATCAGCGCCAGGCCGTAATTGCCGATCAGGCCGTAGAAATAATGGATGATCGCGAAGAACGGCCGGGTCAGGAACCAGAACATGCCCCAGTCGATGGCCTGAGAGAGGCGCGGAATGCCCGCCTCGTTTTCATAGCGCGACAGCAGCGAGGAGGATTTCGCCCCGGCGAACATCAAGCTGGTGTCGGTGAGGGTCTGGCCGGGCATGACCGCGACCGGTTCGCCCAGATAATTGGCCTCGAACACCGGCGGGCCGGGCCGGTCGAGCACGCGGAACTGGCCGCGAATCTCCGGCTGGCCTTCGGGCGCCGTGGCGGCGAGCCAGTATTTGGAGGTGAAGCCCATCCAGCCGCCTGCGCCGGTGCGCTCGATCAGACGGTCGCTTTCCAGATTGTTGAACTTGCGGTCCACCAGGCGGTCGCCGACCACGCCCACCGCGCCTTCATGCAGGATGAAGAAGTTCAACAGGCCCGGTGGTCTGTCCTCCTGCCTGACCACGCCGAAACGGCGCAGCGACACGGCGCTGGCGCCGGTATTGGTGACGGTGTCGGTGAAGGTGAACAGATAATCGTTGTCCACCGAGATGGTGCGTCGGAACACCAGATCGCCGGCGCGGTGCTCCAGCACGACCGGTGTGTCTGGCGTCAGCTGGCGTCCTTCAACCAGGCGCCAGCGCGTGTTGAGGGCGGGCAGGCCGGACGGGGCGTCCGATCCGCCGATCCAGCCGGAAAACAGGTAATGCCCGTTCGGCGCGCCTTCCGGGTTCAGCAGGGTGATCGGAACGCCGCTATTGACCTCGGTGTCGTAGCGCAGGAGCTGCAGGTCATCGAGCCGGGCGCCGGTCAGGCCCAGAGTGCCGGACAGGGCGGGGGTGCGGATCTCGATGCGTTCAGAGCGCGACAGCGCGCTTTCACGCGTCAGGCCGACCGCAGGGGTGTCCACGGCGAAGTCCGCATCGGGCGCTTCGGGCGCGTCGTCGCGGGGGGGCGCGGCCTGTTCGGACACCTGGGCGGGTTCGCGCGCCGCACGTTCACGCGAGGCCGGCTGCATCACGAACAGGTCGTACAGCAGCAGCACGCCCATGATGCAGACGAAAAACAGGATCAGATTGCGCGTGTTGCTCGGGTCACCCATGGGCGCGGACATCCTTTTCCAGGCCAGTATGGCGCCTCAGGCCGGATCGGAACTCCGGACGGCCCGCACGCGCGGGGCGAGGCTTATCAACGCGCTTTCGACATCGTCAAGCAATGACGTCCAGGCCCGCGCAGGTGTAGCGGCGCGCGCGATGAACACATAATCGGTTCCCGGCGCGCCGTGGAGGGGCAGAAGCAGCCGCACCGCCTCGCGCAGACGGCGCCGGGCGCGGTTGCGCACCACCGCCGATCCGATCTTGCGCGTGGCGGTGAAGCCCGCGCGTGCCGGTCCTTGCGGGTCGCCGGGGCGGGCGAAGGCCTGCACCACAACGCCCGGACGGGCGGCGCGCACGCCGTCGCGCGCACGTAAAAAATCGCGCCGCTCGGTCACCCGTGCGGCGCGATCGGGATAGGCCGGGAGCCTGGTCAGGGTAATCAGGCGGACAGCCGCTTGCGCCCCTTGGCGCGGCGGCGCGCAATGACCAGGCGGCCCGACTTGGTGGCCATGCGGGCGCGGAAGCCGTGACGGCGCGCGCGCACCAGTTTGGAAGGCTGGAATGTACGTTTCACGGGTCCTGCTCCGTAACAGGGACGGCCGCGCGTCGGCGGCGTCCAAATGCGAGCCGCGGTTGATACGGGTGAGCGGGTTCCAAGTCAAGCCGGGCGGCGCTTCACGCGACGGTGATGGCGGCGCGCGTGCGAGTGACTCTCTTGTGTCAGCAAATGCCTCTATATGCGAGCGTGCATTCAGGCATTGCTCAAGGAATTTCGACCGCCATGACAGAGATAGACCCCGCCGAACCCGTTCAGCGCGTGCGCACGCCGCTCTGGCGCCGTCTCATCCCGCTGGCCGTGCTGGCTGCGGGCCTGGCCGTGTTCCTGTTGGCGGGGGGAGGGCGCTATCTCAACCCGGAGGCGGCGCAGGCGCTCCTTCGCGAGCTGGATGTCTGGGTGCGCGCCAATTTCCTGATTGCGCTCCTCATTTACGGGGTGGTCTATGCGCTGGCGGTGTCGATCTCGGTGCCCGGCGCGGTCTGGTTCACCATCGGGGCGGGCTTTTTGTTCGGTCCGTATGCGGGCACGGCGGTGGCGGTGATCGGCTCCACCATCGGCGCGACGATCATCTTCCTGGCCGCGCGCTACGCCTTCGCCGACTGGGTGCGCGAGCGATTCCCCTCCTATGTGGCGCGGCTGCAGAAGGGGTTTTCGCGTGACGCCTTCACCTATGTGCTGATCCTGCGTCTGATTCCGGTGCTGCCGTTTTTCGGCATCAATCTGGCCACCGCGCTCTTGAACGTGCCGCTGCGCGCCTACGTGCTGGGCACGCTGATCGGGGTGATTCCGCTGGGCTATGTCTACGCGACGCTGGGCTCGACCATCAACCAGGTGGCGGGCGGCGTGCCGAGCCTCTTTGATCTGCTGACGCCCGAACTGCTCGCCGCCATGGCGGTGTTTGCGGTCGTGGGCTTCGCGCCCTTCATCTACAAACGCCTGACCGGCAAGGCGCCGCCGGCGGCTAATGGGGACCAGGCATGAGCCGCAATAATATGAAGGCCGATCTGGCCATTATCGGCGCGGGCGCAGGCGGGCTGGTCACCGCGGCGGGCGCGGCCATGCTCGGGCGCAAGGTGGTCTTGTTCGAAGCCGGCGAGATGGGCGGGGACTGCCTCAATTACGGCTGCGTGCCGTCCAAGGCGATTCTCACCGCCGCTCACAAGGCCCACGGCGTGCGCGAAGCCGCCCGCTGGGGCGTCGAGGCTGAATTAAAGCGCATCGATTTCGCCCGCGTGCGCGAGACGATTCGCGCCGCCATCGCGGCCATCGAACCCAATGACAGCCAGGAGCGGTTTGAGGGACTTGGCGTGACCGTGGTGCGCGAGCGCGCCCGCTTCGCCGGGCCGCGCACGCTGGAATCCGACACCGTGTCAGTCACCGCCAGGCGCATCGTCATCGCCAGCGGCACGCGCGCGCGCATTCCGGGCATCGAGGGACTGAAAGACCTGCCCTACCTGACCAATGAAACCATCTGGTCGCTGGAGAGCCTGCCTGAACACCTGATCATTCTGGGCGCCGGCCCCATTGGAACCGAGCTCGGCCAGGCCTTTGTCCGGCTGGGCTCGCAAGTGACGCTGATCGAGGCGGGAGCGCCGCTCGCCCGGTTTGAGCCTGACCACGCCGCGCTGGCGCTGGAGGCGCTGGAAGAGGACGGCGTGACGGTGATCGCCGGCCAGGCGGCGGTCAGCGCCTCGGGCGGAGCGGGCGCCATCACGCTCACGCTTGCCGATGGCCGGACTGTCAGCGGCAGCCATCTTCTTGTCGCCGCCGGGCGCGAACCGGTACTCGACGGCCTCAATCTGGAAGCGGCGGGCGTCGAGACAGACGAGCGCGGGCTGATCGTGGATGACCGGCTGCGCACCAGTAACAAGCGCGTGCTGGCGGCGGGGGATATCGCGGGCAAGGGCGGGCTGACCCACCTGGCCGGCTGGCATGGCTCGGTGATCATCCGCAATCTCTATTTCGGCCTGCTCACGCGCCAGTCCTCCCAGCCCATCCCGCAGGCGGTCTACACCGATCCGCCGCTGGCGGGCGTCGGCCTGACCGAGGCCGAAGCGCGCGCCGCCCATGGCGATAAGGTGAAGGTGTCGAGCTGGCCGTTTTCCGAGAATGACCGGGCGATTGCAGAGAGTGATACGCGCGGCGGCGTGAAGCTGGTGATCGGCAAGGGAGCGAAGCTTCTTGGCGCCCATGCGGCCGGCGCGCGCGCCGATGATCTCATCCAGATCGCCAGCGCCGTTATGGCGCGCGGCGGCACGGTGCGCGACCTGACCAGCGTGGTGGCGCCGTATCCAACGCGCGGAGAGGTCTTCAAACGCGCCGCGGGCAAGTATTATGAGCCAACCGTGTTCGGCCCGTTCGCCAAGGCGCTGGCGGGCGTGCTGACCGTGTTTCACTGAGGCCGCGCAAGGAGGCCTGCGTATTGAGCACTGACCGCGAGCGGCGCACGACCGGCCCGGCCGCCTGGATGCAGGCGGGCGCGGCGCGCGCTGTGGGCGCAGTGCGCTCGCTGCCGGGCAAGCTCCTGATCTTCTCGGTGCTGTTCGTGATGGTCGCCGAGGTGATGATCTTCTTCCCCTCCGCGTCCAGTTTCCGCACCGAATGGCTGGCCGTGCGCGCCGAGGCCGCCCATCTGGCCGCGCTGGCGGCCGAGACCGCTGAAGCCGACGGGCTGAGCGAGGCGCGGGTGCGCGAGCTTCTGGCCGGTGCTGACGCCGTGGCGGTGGCGCGCGTCTATGGCGGGGTCAACGAGCTGGTGCTGGGCGGCGAGGTCGAGGTGTCCAACCTGATCGTCGCGAACCTGATGCGCGAGACGCTGATCGAGCGCCAGATCGCCCTGTGGGGCACGTTTTTCGCGCCCGAGGGGCGCCATATCCGCATCGTTGCCGCGCCGCGCACCCGGCCGGACGAACAGATCAGCGTGATCGTGCCCGAGGCGGGCTTGCGCGATGATCTGATCGCGTTCTCGGTGCGGATCTTCTGGCTGTCCCTGTTTATCGCGGGCGTTACCGGGGTGCTGCTGTACGGCGTGCTGATGGTCATTTTCGTGCGCCCCATGCGCCGTCTGGCCATGGCCATCACGGCGTTCCAGAAGGACCCCGGCAATCCGGCGCTGGCCTTCACCCCGTCGGGGCGGCGCGACGAGATCGGCGAGGCGGAAACCGCGCTGGCCGCCATGCAGGACGAAGTGCGCGCCGCCTTCCGCCAGCGCGAGCGCCTGGCGGCCCTGGGCGGGGCGGTGGCGCGCATCAATCACGATCTGCGCAATGTGCTGGCCAGCGCCCAGCTGGTGTCCGACCGGCTGGCGATGAGCCAGGATTCGCGTGTGGCCAATATGGGCGCGCGCCTGGTGCGGGCCGTCGACCGGGGCGTGCGCCTGTGCCAGGAGACGCTGGAATTCGGCCGCGCGCAGGAGCGCGCGCCGGTATTCAGCCGGATACAGCTGCGCCCGGCGCTGGACGAGGCGGCGGGCGACGCGATGGCCGCCACGGGCCGTGCGGACTGGGATAACCGGATCGATGATGCGCTGGCCGTCCAGGCCGATCCCGATCACCTGCACCGGATTTTCCTCAATCTGTTCCGCAACGCCATTCAGGCCATGGAGGGCGGCGGGGCGGTGAGCGCTGCGCTGGCGCGCGAAGAGGGCGGTCATGTGGTGATCGCCGTCAGCGACACCGGGCCGGGCGTGCCCGATCACGTGCGGGAAACGCTGTTCGAGCCCTTCGGGCGCAGCGGCGCCAAGGGCGGCGCAGGGCTGGGCCTGTCGATCGCGCGCGAACTGGCGCGGGCCATGGGCGGGGATGTGATTCTGGCCGATTCAGGTGCGGCGGGCGCGGTGTTTGAAGTCACCCTGCGCGCCGCTCAAGAGCCTCCACAGCGTAGCGCGGACCCGGTAAACCGGGCGTCATGAATTATCGCCACGCCTTTCATGCCGGCAATTTCGCCGACGTGCTCAAGCACGCCGCGCTGGCGCTGTGCCTGACCCATCTCACCCGCAAGGACAAACCGTTTCGCTTTATCGACACCCATGCCGGGATCGGGCGCTATGATCTCACCTGCGACGCCGCCCGGCGCAGCCCCGAATGGCAGGGCGGCGTGGCGCGCGTCATGGAGGCGCAGCGTCCCGCGCCGGTTGAAGCCGCGCTGGCCCCCTGGCTCGCCGCGGTGCGCGCCGCCAACCCTGACAGCGCGCTGAGCGCCTATCCCGGCTCGCCCGACATTGCCGCATCGATCCTGCGCCCCCACGACAGGATGCATCTGTGCGAACTGCACGAGGCCGACTGCCGCACGCTCGATCAGCGCTATGTCCGCGATGCGCGGGTCAAGGCCGAGCGGCGCGACGGCTACAGGGCGGTGAGCGCTCTGGTCCCGCCGCGCGAACGGCGCGGGCTGGTGATGATCGATCCACCGTTCGAGCAGCGCGACGAGTTCGTGGCGATGGCGCGCGCCGCCCGCACGGGGCTGGAGCGATGGCCGACCGGGACCTATATTTTCTGGCGTCCGCTCAAGGATTTGTGGTCCAGCGAGCGCTTCGACACCGGCCTGGCGCAATGGCTGCTGTTTGAGCAGGCGTTTGATCCTGACAAAATCCTGCGCGCCGATCTGTGGGTGCGTGAGCTGGAGACAGAGGGCAAGCTGGCGGGCGCCGGCGTGGTGGTGGTCAATCCGCCCCATACGCTGGAAGGCGATCTCTTGGCGCTTTTGCCCTGGCTCAGCGATCTGCTGGCGCAGGGCGAGGGGGCGGGCTGGCGCCTGGATGGCGCGCTGACGCCAGAGTCCCTGACAGACGGAATCTGAACGCCGGGGCGCCGGGCCCGGCGTGATCAGGGCTCGCGGTCCTCCAGCGGATCGCCCACGCCGAACATCACGCCGCGCTCGGTCCAGAATACGATCGCCATCGCGCCCGCGCCCATCACCACAAAGCCCAGAATGAGCGGCGCCACCGTGCCGTCATAGGCCAGGCCGATCACCGTGCCGAGGGCGGCGCCGGACATGGACGTGACCGATCCGTACAGCGCTGCGGTGACGCCCGCGCGCTCGCCGGCCGGCTCCATGACCAGGGCGGAGAAGTTCGCGCCCATCATCGCAAACAGCATCAGGGCTGCGCTCAGAAGCGTGTAGAAAAGCCAGAAGGGCGGGTGCATCGCCAGCGCGATGACAAGATGGATGAGATTGATCGCGGTGAAGGCGGCCAGCGCGGCGTGGGAGATGCGCCGCATGCCCAGCCGGCGCACGATGCGCGCATTGATGATGTTGGCCCCCGCCAGCCCCAGCGCCACCGCGCCGAACGCTACCGGAAACCAGACGCCCAGGCCATAAAGCTCGGCCATCACCTGTTCGGATGTGGCGATGAAGGCGAACAGCGCCCCGAAGATCAGCGCTGCGGCCATCATATAGCCCAGCGTTATCCGGTGGCGCGCGGCCAGCACGTAATTGCGCCAGGCTGACGCCCAGCTCAGCGCAATGCGGTGCTCGACGCGCAAGGTTTCAGGCAGGCGCACCGCCATCCAGACCGTCAGCACTGCGCCCATGACGAACAGGGCCGCGAAGATCGCCGGCCAGGGCGCCACGAACAGGATGAGCTGGCCGATCCCCGGCGCCAGAATCGGCGCGATCATGAACACGGTCATGGCGAACGACATGATCTCGGCCATGCGCCGGCCCGAGACCAGATCGCGCACCACCGCCACCGCCACCACGCGCGTCGCGGCCGCCGCCACGCCCTGCAGGAAGCGGGCAATCACCATCAGCGTCATGTCGGGCGCGGCGATGCACAGCGCCGTGGCGGCCAGATAGGCGATCAGCGCGCCCAGCAGGACGCGCCGGCGGCCCAGCGAGTCGGCGAGGGGGCCGAACAGGATCTGGGCGGCGCCGAAGCCGAACACATAGGCGGTGATGATCAGCTGGCGCTCATTGCCCGGCGCGCCCAGCGCCTCGCCGGTCACGCCCAGCGCGGGCAGGATGATGTCGATGGACAGCGCATTGAGCGCCATCAGCGCGCCAACCATGGCGATCAGCTCGACCGTCGTCAGGGACGGCCGCTTCGGGTCAGGAGAGGTCAGGCGCACGGGAACTCAGCCTCCGCTGGAGCGCGTCAATGCGCCATGTGCGGTTGTAGGGATATGCGTTCGGCAATCAAAATGTTTTGCACCGCGCTGCGTCAAAAGGTCAGCAGCCCCGGGTCAGTAGTCCGGATCCGCGTCCCAGGGCCAGCCCGGCGGATAGCCGCCTGGAACCTCGCCGGGAAACGCCGCGGCGCGCTTTTCCAGAAAGCTCATCACGCCTTCCACCGCGTCCGGGCTCATGCCCCGGTGCAATATCGCGCGGCTTTCCAGACGGTGCGCGTCCATGGGATGAGACGCGCCCAGCATCCGCCACAACAGGCGCCGGTTCATCGCCACCGACACCGGCGCGGCGCCATCCGTAAAGCGCATCGCCCGCTCGCGCGCGAGCTCCATCACGCCTTCGGGTGTATCGGCCAGCGCGCTGACCAGACCGGCCTCCAGCGCTTCTTCAGCCAGGAAGGTCCGCCCCGACAGGCCCCAGTCCAGCGCCGTCTCCACCCCCACAATGCGCGGCAGGAACCAGCTGGCGCAGCCGTCCCAGGCGATGCCGCGCTTTGTGAAGGGGTAGGCGAATTTCGCACCCTTGAGGCCAATGCGCGCATCCATGGGCAGGATCATGGTGGCGCCAATGCCCACCGAAGCGCCGTTGATGGCGGCCACCACCGGCTTCTGGCTGTCAAAGATGCGCAAATTCAGCATGCCGCCGGAATCGCGCCATTGCGGATCTCGGTCGTCCAGCGTGCCGCTGGCATTGGCCTGGGACACCGCGTTGAAGGTTTCCGCCCCCGTGGACAAATCGGCGCCGGCGCAAAACGCCTTGCCCGATCCCGTCACGATCACCGCGCGCACGCTGGCGTCCGCGTCGGTCTCGTCAAAGGCGGCGCGCAGCTCCTCGCCCATTGCAAGCGTGAAGGCGTTCATCGCCTCTGGCCGGTTCAGCGTGATGACCGCCAGCGGCCCGTCGCGCTCCAGCGTGATTGTCGTATGGGCCAAGCCCGCCTCCCCTTGGTTTTTGGTCTTTATGTCAGGCGACAACCTAGAGCGCCGCAGCCAGAGCGCAAACCCGTCCGGCGCCGACGCTTCGCCTTGCGCCGCAACACGGCGATTGCTACTCGACGCGAGAGCCTGTTCACTGACGCCCGCCCTTATTTTTCCGGAGACCCGCCCATGCCGGTGACCCCTGACGACGTGCGCCGCATCGCCAAGCTGGCGCGCATCGCCGAGCCTGCCGACCGCATCGCCGCCCTTACGGCTGAGCTCAACGGCATTCTCAAATGGGTCGAGCAGCTCGACGAGGTCGATGTGGCCGGCGCCGAGCCGATGACCACGCCGGTGCTCAGCGCCCTGCCGCTGCGCGAGGACGCGGTGACAGACGGCGGCGTGCGCGACGCGATCCTGACCAATGCGCCCAAGGCCGAGGAAGGCTTTTTCGTGGTGCCCAAGAGCGTGGAGTAGGGGCAAATGGCGCGGCTCTGGTGGTTCATTGGCGTCCTCACCGCCGCCGGGAGCGCAACGAACCGGCCGTGTCCTGAGCCGTATGTGGCAGCACTCCGGGCGCAGGGCTGATGCGGGTTCTGGACCTTCCAGACGGACACGTCCCGCTCATGCGCTTCTCCCGCGTGGGAACTACAGGCTGGACGCTCACCATTGAGGCGGGCGGCGAGACGATCGTGCTTGATGACTTCACCAATGCGGCTCTGCCATTTGAATCGCTCGCGCTGCTGGGGGTTTACGCCGCTACGGTGACCCACAGCACAAATAACCCGCCGCTGGTGAGGCTCGATATCGAACCAGGCGGATGGGTGCTCCGGTCCCGCCATGACTCCAGAGCGCCGCTGGACCGGATGCAAATCGACATTCTGGAGGGGGACCCCTGGCGCAAGGAGACCCTTGAAACGGAGCCGGTGACGCGCATTAGCATGACGCGCGACGTCCTTGCCGGTTCTGTGGTGGACGCCATCCTGGCGGCGCAGGAGCTGGACGCCAGCGACAACGGGGCACCGCTATGGTTGAATTTTCCCTATCGCGCTGTCCGCGCCATAATGGCGGCTCGCGAAGCGCCCGCTGTCCATCTTCGGCGTCTTACAACACAAACGCCACCGTCAGACACGGATCGTTTTGAAATCCGCTGCGAATTTTCTGATTTCGGCTGGGTTGACATTGACATCCATACCGATGCCGGCGTGACCCGGATCGAAGGCGTTAGCCATATACGCGCTACGTTCAATGATTTCGCTGCAGCCGCTCTGGCCATTGCCACGGGACGCGATGCGCCTGTCGATATCACAGCGGAGCATGAGCCCGGACACACTGTGATTGCTATCAAGACTGAGGATATTGAACATTCCACCTTTTATGAGAGGCGCTGTGTGCTGCGTGTTAGTATCGAGCATACCCACTATGGGAACATGGCTTCCTTCAGCGTGAACACGAACGTATTCGTCTGCGCCGTATGCTCAATGCTGGCCGGGATACGAGACGAGATGGGCGTTGACGCCTTTTATGAGACCTATGAAGAGGAATTCCCTGCCAAAGCCCTTGCGGCACTGGAAGCGGCGATCCGCACGCCAGCAACGCCGATGCCTGCGCCCGATATAACGGACGCTTTAAACATCAAGCTTCCAGCCAGCGCCGAACCGGACGAAAGCAAAACAGATGACTGATTTCTCCTCTCTCTCCCTGCACGAAGCCGTAAACGGCCTGCGCGCCAAAAAATTCTCCGCCGTGGAGCTGGCTGAGGCGACGGTGGCGGCGGCGGAGGCTGCGCAAGGTCCGCTCAATTGCTTCACCGTGATTGATGGTGAGCGCGCGCTCGACATGGCGCGGGCCAGCGATGCGCGCCTGGCCAGAGGCGAGGGCGGGGCGCTGGAGGGCGTGCCGGTCGCGATCAAGGATCTGTTTGCGGTGAAGGGCGTGGAGACCACGGCCTCGTCCAACATCCTCAAGGGCTTCAAGCCGGAATACGAATCCACCGTCACGCAGAATTTGTGGGACGCGGGCGCGGTGTTCTTCGCCAAGACCGCCATGGACGAATTCGCCATGGGTTCGTCCAACGAGACCGCGGCCACCGGGCCGGTGGTCAATCCGTGGCGGGCGACAGGCTCTGACGCCAAGCTGACGCCGGGCGGCTCCTCGGGCGGGTCGGCCGCGGCGCTGGCCGCCGGGATCAGCTATGGCGCCACGGGCACGGACACAGGCGGCTCGATCCGCCAGCCGGCCGCGTTCGCCGGCCTTGTGGGCGTGAAGCCGACCTATGGCCGCTGCTCGCGCTGGGGCGTGGTGGCGTTCGCCAGCTCGCTGGACCACCCCGGGCCGTTTGGCAAAACGGTGAAGGACGCGGCGCTGCTCACCCAGGTCATGTCAGGCCATGACCCGAAGGATTCCACCTCCTATCAGGGCGAGGTCCCGGACTTCGCCGCCGCCGCGGACCGGCCGGTGAAGGGGCTGCGCATCGGCATCCCCAAGGAATACCGCGTCGACGGCATGCTCGGCGAGATCGAGACGCTGTGGCGCGAGGGCGCCAAATGGCTGGAAGCGCAGGGCGCCGAGATCGTCGATATCTCCCTGCCCATGACCAAGTACGCCCTGCCAGCCTATTACATCATCGCGCCGGCCGAGGCCTCGTCGAATCTGGCGCGCTATGACGGCCTGCGCTTTGGCGCGCGGGTGGAGGGCGGCGACCTCACCGAAACCTATGAAAAGACCCGCGCCGCGGGCTTTGGCCGGGAGGTGCAGCGCCGCATCCTCATTGGCACCTATGTGCTCTCGGCGGGATATTACGACGCCTACTATCTCAAGGCGCTGAAAGTGCGCCGGCGCATCTATGAAGACTTCACCTCTGCGTTTGAGAAGGTGGACGCCATCCTCACCCCCGCCACGCCCAGCGCCGCGTTCGAGATCGGGTCGAAAGCCAAGGCCGACCCGATCGAGATGTATCTCAACGACATCTTCACCGTCACCGCCAATATCGCCGGCATTCCGGCCATGAGCGTTCCGGCGGGACTGGACAAGTCCGGCCTGCCGCTGGGCCTGCAGGTGATCGCCCCGGCGCTGGACGAGGAAACCATGTTCGCCGTCGCCGGCGCACTGGAACGCGCCGCGGGGTTTACGGCGAGGCCGGAGAAGTGGTGGTGATGGCGAGAGCGCTCGCTTTCTTCAACCATCCGCTGGCGCGGGTGGGAGCGGTGATTGCGCTCCTTCAGTTCTTATACAGCCTGTTTGCGGTCACAATTCAGGTTATTGACCTGGTCACCTATTTCAATACGGAACCTGAAAACTGGAGCGGTATGGGCCCGGCGCAATTCACCGTGTTCGGCATCGTCAATTCGCTGGCCCTCGCGTTTTTCGTTTTGGCTCTGGCGGTGATCGTGGAGTATGCCGCGCGTATATCATCGGACTTCCACCGCATCCGCGCCCAGCGTGAACTTGAGCGCAGCGAGGGCGAATGACTCATCCCCTCCTCAAACCTCCAGGCGGTGTCTTTGTGCTGGCGGGGCTGGCTTGCTTTGTGGCCTATCTATTAGATTATGCTCTGTATTTTGTCGATCTCGGTCGGACCGGGCTTGTGGTCGGCTGGGGGCCGATCCACCAAGTAAGTGACCTCGTCCGGTTTCTCGCTCCCGGGGCGGGTCTGATCATGACAGGCGTGATCATATTCCATCTGGCGCGGATTTCGGCGCGGCTGAGAGCGCTAGTCGAGGCCAAGGAGGGCTCCCGATGAAAGCGGCATTCAGGCGGTTCTTCACCAATTCGATCGCACGCGTCGCGGGTTTCATAGCCTTGTTGAGCGTGCTCTTCGTTCTGGGTGAGATCGGATACGTTCTTCTGGCCGGTCAAACGAGCACGGCCTGGTTCAGCTTTCTGGTCCTGCCATACTCCTTGATCCTGTTGTTCCTCGCCGTTCTCATCGAATACCTGTCGCGCATCGCTGACGCGCTGGACAAGCCCGGCGTGTTGGGCGTGGATGAGAAGGACCAATCCTCATGACCCTCGTACGCCTCCTCATTCCCGCCTTCGGGCTTCTGGCCATTTTCGGCGCACTTATGGCCAGCGGGCGCCTGGGCGAGGCGGGTTGGCTGACGGCGGTGGGGATCACGCTGATCGTGATCGGCGCGGTGGGGGTGCTCAACGTCATCTTTTTCCGGCGCCTCAAAGCGTCGCTGGACCGCATGGCGCAGGAGCAGGGCGAGGATCGCTGAAGACGTACGCGCGCGCCTTGTTCTTGCGGGCGCGCCGGTCTAATGCTCGACGCTGAACCAGACCTCCAGACGGACCGTCCGCCGCCATGCGCCTCAGCCGATTTCTGCTTCCCGTCCTGAAAGAAACCCCTGCGGACGCCCAGATCGTCTCGCACCGGCTGATGCTGCGTTCGGGCATGATCCGCCAGGAGGCGGCGGGGATTTACGCCTGGCTGCCCATGGGCCTGAAAGTGCTCAGGAAAATCGAGCAGATCGTGCGCGAGGAGCAAAACCGCGCCGGCGCCATCGAGCTTCTGATGCCGACGCTTCAACCTGCCGATCTGTGGCGCGAGAGCGGGCGCTATGACGCCTATGGCAAGGAGATGCTGCGCATCACCGACCGCCACAAGCGCGACCTCCTGTACGGACCCACGAACGAGGAGATGGTGACCGCCATCTTTCGCAATTACTGCAAGTCCTACAAGGATTTGCCCAAGAATCTTTATCACATCCAGTGGAAGTTCCGCGACGAGATCCGGCCCCGCTTCGGCGTCATGCGCGGGCGCGAGTTCCTGATGAAGGACGCCTATTCGTTTGATCTGGACGAGGCGGCGGCGCGCGCGGCCTATAACCGCATGTTCGTGGCCTACCTCAACACGTTCGCGCGCATGGGGCTCAAAGCCGTGCCGATGCGCGCCGACACCGGGCCCATCGGCGGCGATCTCAGCCATGAATTCATCATCCTGGCCGAGACCGGCGAGAGCGAGGTGTTCTGCGATAGCGATCTGATCGACATGGGCGCGCCCGGCCCGGGCGTGGACTTTGACAGCGATCTGCAGGCTCTGGTCGATCAGCGCACCGCGCTCTACGCCGCCACCGAGGAAATGCATGACCAGGCGCGCTTCGAGGCCGAAACGCCTGAAGAGCGCCGCCTGTCGGCGCGCGGCATCGAAGTGGGACATATCTTCTATTTCGGGACCAAGTATTCTGAGCCCATGAAAGCCTTCGTCACCCATCCCGACGGTCAGGACCGGGCGGTGCATATGGGTTCTTACGGCGTGGGCGTGTCGCGCCTGATGGGCGCGATCATCGAGGCCCATCACGACGAGGCGGGCATTATCTGGCCGGACGCCGTGGCGCCGTTCGGGGCGGGGATCATCAATCTCAAACCCGGCGATCCTGACACCGATGCGGCCTGTGCGGCGGCCTATGAGGCGCTGTCGCTGGCCGGGCTTGATCCGCTGCTGGACGACACGGCCGACCGGCCGGGCGCGAAATTCGCCTCCATGGACCTGATCGGCCTGCCCTGGCAGCTGGTGATCGGGCCGCGCGGGCTCAAAGAGGGCAAGGTGGAGATCAAGCGCCGCGCCACCGGAGAGCGCGCGGAGCTGAGCTTGTCTGACGCGGTGGCGCGCGCCGCGGCGGGGCGTCCGGCATGAGCAAGGCCGGGCGCGCAGCCAAGCAGGCAGGCGGGGCCAGGCCGTTCAGCGGCTTTGAGTTCATGCTCGCCTTCAGATACCTGCGCGCCCGGCGCCAGCAGGCCGGCGTGACCCTGGTGGCGACCATCTCCTTCATCGGCATCATGCTGGCGGTCACCGCGCTGATCGCCGTCATGTCGATCATGAACGGCTTCCGCCACGAGCTTCTGACCCGGCTTCTGGGCGTGCAGCCCCATGTCTATGTCCAGCTGCCCCATGATCTCAACAGCCAGACCAGCGATCTGGCCGACGCCATCGCCGCGCTTCAAGGCGTGCGCCAGGCCGGACCGGTGACGCTGGGCCAGGCGCTGGTCACCTCGGCGAGCGGCCAGGCCGCCTTTGCCCAGGTCAACGGGGTACGCGCCTCGGATTTCGTCAATTTTGACATTGTCACCGGCGCGGGCGGCGTGGCCGAGGCGGGCGGCGGCATCGTGGCCGGATCGGCCGAGGGCTTCGGCGAGGGGCGCCATGGCGGCGACATCATCGCCATCGGCACGGCCATGGCGGCGCGCCTGGGCGTGAGCGCCGGCGACGAGGTGACCCTGGTCACGCCGCGCGGCGCCCAGACGGCGCTGGGCGTGGCGCCGCGCTCGAAATCCTATCTGGTGGGCGCGGTGATCACAGTGGGGGTTCAGGATCTCGATTCCATCCTGATCTACATGCCCATCGAACAGGCCGCCTTGTTCTTCAACCGCTCTGTGGCGGGCGACTATATCGACGTGCGCCTGAACAATCCCGACGCGCCCGAAGCGGCGATGGCGCGCATCCACGCCATCGCGCCGCCCGGGACCGTGGTCTATGACTGGCGCGCCGAGAACGCCGCCTTCTGGAACGCGCTGCAGGTGGAGCGCATCGCCATGCGCCTCATCCTGTCGATCATCGTGGCGATTGCGGCGCTCAACATCATTTCCGGCGTGGTCATGCTGGTGAAGAACAAGACCCGCGACATCGCCATTTTGCGCACCATGGGCGCGACGCGCGGCGCGGTGATGCGCATCTTCCTGATCGCGGGCGCCGCCATCGGTTCGTTCGGGACCGCCTGCGGGATTATTCTGGGCCTGATCTTCGTGGCGTTCATCGGCCCGATCCAGGACGGCATCGCGCTTATGACCGGCGTGAATATCTTCGACCCCACCGTCTACAAGCTTTACCGCCTGCCGGCGCGGGTGGACTGGACCGAAGTGGCGTTCGTCTCGGTGTGGGGCTTTACGATGGCGCTGCTGGCCACGCTCTTCCCCAGCTGGCGGGCCGGGCGCATCGACCCGGTGGAGGCGCTGCGCAATGAGTGAGCCGGTCCTGTCCATCCGCGCCCTGACGCGCATTTACGAGACCGGGGCCGAGCGCCTGGAAGTGCTCACCGGCGCCGAGCTTGACCTCTATTCCGGCGAGCTGGTCGGGCTGGTCGGGCCGTCAGGCTCGGGCAAGTCCTCGCTGCTGCATGCCGCCGCCCTGCTGGAGACGCCCACGGCCGGCCAGGTCTTCATCGCCGGGCAGGACGGGCTGGCCTTGAGCGAGCGCGCGCGCACCGCGCTGCGCCGGCGCGAGATCGGGTTTGTGTACCAGTTCCACCATCTCCTGCCCGAGCTCGACGCGCTGGAGAATGTGGCCCTGCCGCTGCGCATTGCAGGGCAGGGGGTGCGCGCATCGCGCGACGCGGCGCGCGCGCGTCTGGAATCGCTGGGGCTCGGCGGGCGGCTGACCCACCGTCCGGGCCAGCTGTCGGGCGGCGAGCAGCAGCGCGTGGCGATCGCCCGGGCGCTGGTCAACAATCCGCGCGTGGTGCTCGCCGACGAGCCCACCGGCAATCTCGACCCGGCCCATTCCGACCAGGTCTTCGACGCGCTCGCCGCCGCCTGCCGCGAGGCCGGCGCCGCCGCCCTGATCGCCACCCACAACCTCGCGCTCGCCGCACGCATGGACCGGGTGGTGACGGTGGAAAACGGCCGGCTGACGCCGTGGGTGGCGGAGGGGTGAGTGGGTTCAGTCAGCCAAATTTCTTCGACGCGACTATAGCGATCGGCACGCCTGTCATATAGGTATGACATCCGACCCGTTACGGCACCTTGGATGCACGGAAAAATTGAATAAGCGTTGGCCAAGAATTTTTCTTCCGATATCACGACCATGATGCAATTATGAACCCAGATGTAGAGTTAGAAGAGAAAGAAATAGGTGACCTGATGAAGGTCACGTACATTGATGAGGAAACTGGAACGGTTTTCTTGCGTTTAACAGATGGGCGAACAGCTAAAATAAGTGGTGTAGATTCGGATGCATTAGAGAAGGGCGATGTAATATTTTCGTCTGGCGGGAGATGGAAACAGGTATCCAATGATGCTTGGCCGCGCAGTTTACATGTTTCTGTTGTGAGGGATATTTTGGAGAATGGTACAATTTTAGGGGAATTCGGGAGCACCTTGCTACCGCTGTCCAATCCTGAGGGCTTCCCAGTGCAGAAAAATGCGACCGTCGAGGTCGATGGTGCGTCAGTAATTCAGCGAATTCTCTCTGATCAGCCGATACGTGTGCGGTTACATCCATCAGACGAAGACGTTTCTCCTGCCTCCTTCTTATTTAAGCCGAAAGAAGACGGATTAACGTTCGACGATTTTGGTGGGTATCGCGATGTTGTTGCTAGAGCTAAGCAATTAATCGAAACACAGCTAGAGCGTCGAGCAGAATTGGACGAGATTGGCGCTCGTCCAATCAAAGGAATTCTTTTTACCGGTCCGCCCGGAACTGGTAAAACGCATTTAGCGAGAATTATTGCGCAGCAATCTGGCGCAGACTTTTACGATATTAGCGGCCCGGAAATAGTCACTAAGTGGGTTGGCGATACAGAGGATATTCTGCGAAAAATTTTCGAGCATGCAAACAAATCTGAAGCGGGAAAGGCGATCATATTCTTTGACGAAATTGATAGCATTGGTGAAAGCAGGGCAGGTGATACGCATGAGTCGTCGCGGCGGCTTGTGGCTCAATTCCTTACACTAATGGATGGTTTCGATTCCAGTAAGAATGCTACAATCGTTATCGCCGCAACAAATCGAGCTGAGGCGCTTGACCCGGCACTGATGCGGCCAGGCCGGTTCGACTGGGAGATTGAATTTGGCCTTCCGACTGTCGTTGATCGTTGGGAGATACTGAAGACAGGAACCCGCAAGATATCTTGTGCCGCAGACCTTCCATTATGGGATGTTGCGCTGAGAACTCATAACTGGTCGGCCGCTCGACTTTCTTCAATTTGGACAGAAGCCGCTCTGATTGCGGCGGGGGATGGGCGCAAGTTGATTGCCTCAGAGGATTTTGCGCAAGCCTATGAACGAGTTGCACGTCGGCCTGAGCGTAGCAAGGTGCGGGCGAGAAGAGATGATTAGATTTACTCGAAGGGCTCCTTGGATTGCCTTTGGTCCGTCGTCGGCTGGCATCACCCAAGAAAGGGCGAAAGAGCCTCTACGAGAGTTCGTCTATTTGGATGAGGTCAGCCTAGCTAGCCTCTTGGCATCTCAAAAAGGGGAGCAAACTGAAAATATTGTCGCTCAATCGGAGCAGGAATTCCTTGCAGAAGTCGGCAGCAAAGTTTCGACTGGAGCCCCGGCACTCCCGTCGGCAGAGCTCAATTCGAGATTTCAAACTTCCAATAGCAGCGCACTCCAGACAGTTCGCAAAGCGAACGCGCAATCGTTATTTCGCGAACTTCATAAAATAAGAGATCTGAAACGCATTCATCCGATTGAAGTGAACAAAAAATACCCAACTATTGATCAGCTTTTCAATGAAAAACCTGAGGGCTCAATTTATATCTCGTCAGATCTAATAAGGGGCGATTTAGTAGAGTTTAAAGTTAAGCTTTCCGCTTCATACATTTTTCAGATAAGCACTATGATTGCGGAGTTCTCAGAAATGTTTGATGAAAGCCCGACGCTATTCATGAATCAAGTGCGATTTTCGGACGTTTATAATGCAAAGAACGCGAATAAGTTGATAAGTAAATTGCTCGCCGGCCTAATTCCAATAGATGGTGAGGTCTCGCAATACTCGGTAATTAATCATCAAGATCAATATTGCATTGTTCATAACGACGCAATTGATTTAACCGATATAATATCAAGACCGCTTAAAATTGTTGGGGTGACAGAGCATCTGGCTTATTGGAAGGATTTGAGAAGAATACTTTTTGCGGAGAATGAATTTACTATGTTGTGCAGGATCTCTAAGACGGGGCTCCAGGCTGATTGGAATCCAATTAAAGTAGCAGATATTTTTCGTGAATTCGCTCCGGATCTGGCGTCACAAATTGAATCTGCGAGTCGGAATGCAATGATCCAATCAGGTCACGCAGAACCGAAGACTGACCCCAAAGAGTCTCAGCTGAGGCTTGCGCTGGCCAGATACAAGGACAATTTAATTTCTCATTGCGAGCTCACCATCTCTGATGGTGATTCAAATGAGATAGATAGGTTAATTGCGCAAATGAAGGTTAATAACGACACTGCTGAAGGGCAGAGAATCGCATTCGCGCAAACCAGAGATATTGTGTCGTCGTTTGTTCAATTAAAAATTAGCGCTACTGATGACCTATCCATCCGTGAGAAAGTCAGAACGGCGCTTGATCTGCCCCTATTTCCGGTGGATAGCGAGCCAAGTGGTCAGCCACAAGAACACTTTAGAGAAAACCCTAAGCCAAATGATGCGCATCTTTTGGATGTCGAGGTCGTTGCGATATACTGGTAATTTATAGATTCGGTATTCTACGCGGGCTATATCTGACGAGTTGAGCTGTTTTCAACCCGTTCTATTTGATCGACCGATATGCAAGTGGATCAGTCGGCCATTGCCATGCACAGGTGGGCTGCGTGGGCGCGCTGTCGGCCAAGCCCCCGATTTTCCACAGCTTTGAGAATCATCATGGCGCTCGCACGATTCGCGCTTGACGTGGAGAACAAAAAGGGAAAACATGCAGCGGAACAAAACAGGAATAGCCGCGCTATGCGGCGTTATCTGAAGGACATCCGCCATGCGCAGCCTCATTGAAGACATCGCCTCGGCCGCCGTGATCGCCGGCTTCGTCACGCTCGCCCTGCCCGTCTCGGCGGCCATGGCCGCTTAAGGGTGCGGGCTGACCGGGCGGGCTGACCCCGGCGCCCGGCCTCGGCTAGAGTTGCGCGGTGAGCGAATCCCCCCGCCGCGCGGAGACCCGTCCCATGAGCCAGCGCCCCTTCATCCATTTGCGTGTGCGCTCGCCCTATTCGCTGCTGGAAGGGGCGCTGCGCATCGGCGAGATCGCCGAGCTGTGCCGCGCCCATGACATGCCCGCCGCGGCGCTGACCGACACCAATAATCTGTTCGGCGCGCTGGAGTATTCCGAATACCTCTCGGACGCCGGGGTGCAGCCCATTATCGGATGCACGCTCTCGGTCGAGATCGAGCCGGCCCGCACCGGCGAGCGCGGCGGGCCTGACGGCACGCTGGTCCTGCTGGCGCAGACCGAAGAGGGCTACGCCAATCTGATGGCGCTGGCCTCCTCGGCCTGGCTGGATATCCAGCCCTCCGACCCGGCCCATGTGCGCCTGGACGCAGTGCTGGAGCGCGCGGGCGGCCTGATCTGCCTGACCGGCGGCTATGACGGGCTGATCAACCGCCTGGTCTGCGCCGGACGCACAGGTCCCGCCGATGCGCTGCTGGACCGATTGTCGGCGGCGTTCGGCGACCGGCTCTATCTCGAGCTTCAGCGCCATGGCCGCCCCGATGATCTGACGGCGGAGGATTATCTCATCGACCGCGCCTATGCGCGCGGCCTGCCGCTTGTGGCCACCAACGAGCCCTTCTTCGCCCGGCCCGAACAGCACGGCGCCCATGACGCCCTTCTGTGCATCGCGCAAGGCAGCTATGTCAGCCAGAGCGACCGGCGCACGGTGACGCCGGAGCACTATTTCAAGTCCGGCGCCGAGATGGCCGAACGCTTCGCCGATCTGCCCGAGGCGCTGGACGCTACGGTGGAGATCGCCCGGCGCTGCGCGGTGCGGGTGCGCACCGCCGCGCCGATCCTGCCGCGCTTTCCCACCGAAGGCGGACGTGACGAGGCTGAAGAGCTGCGCGCGCGCGCCCGCGCCGGGCTGGAGGCGCGCCTTGAGCGCAACGAGCCGGCCGCGCCGCGCGAGACCTATGAGGCGCGGCTCGATTTCGAGCTCTCCGTCATCGAGTCCATGGGCTTTCCCGGCTATTTCCTGATCGTGTCGGACTTCATCCAGTGGGCCAAGTCCCAGGGCATTCCCGTCGGGCCGGGGCGCGGCTCCGGGGCGGGCTCGCTGGCGGCCTGGGCGTTGACCATTACCGATCTCGACCCCTTGCGGTTCGGCCTGCTGTTCGAGCGCTTCCTCAATCCCGAACGCGTGTCGATGCCCGACTTCGATATCGATTTCTGCCAGGACCGCAGGGGAGAGGTGATCCGCTATGTGCAGCAGCGCTATGGCGCGGACCGGGTGGCCCAGATCATCACGTTCGGCACGCTGCAGGCGCGCGCGGCGGTGCGCGATGTCGGCCGGGTGCTGCAGCTGCCCTTCGGGCTGGTGGACCGCATCGCCAAGCTGGTGCCGGCCAATCCGGCCGCCCCGGTCACGCTGGCCCAGGCGCTGGAGAGCGAGAGCCGGCTGCAGGAGCTGCGCGACGGCGATCCCATGGTGGCGCGCCTGATCGAGGTGGCGCTGCAGCTTGAGGGGCTCAACCGCAACGCCTCCACCCATGCGGCCGGGGTGGTGATCGGCGATCGGCCGCTCACCGAGCTGGTGCCGCTCTACCAGGACCCGCGCGCCGACCTGCCCGCCACCCAGTTCAACATGAAATGGGTCGAGCCGGCGGGCCTGGTGAAGTTCGACTTCCTGGGCCTGAAAACCCTGACCGTGATCGAGCGCGCGCTGGATTATATCGAGGCGGCCGGCGCGCCGCGTCCCGATCTCGAAACCCTGACCTTTGATGATCCGGCCACGTTTGAACTGCTCGCCGCAGGCTCGTCCATCGGGGTGTTCCAGCTGGAAAGCTCGGGCATGCGCGACACGCTGCGCAAGGTGAAGCCTGACACGATCGAGGACATCATCGCGCTGATCTCGCTCTACCGTCCCGGCCCGATGAAGAACATCGACAGCTTCGTCGACCGCAAGGCGGGACGGGCCGAGCTCGACTATCTCCATCCCGATCTGGAGCCGGTGCTCAAAGAGACCTACGGCATCATCATCTACCAGGAACAGGTGATGCAGATCGCCCAGATCCTGTCGGGCTATTCGCTGGGCGAGGCGGATTTGTTGCGCCGGGCCATGGGCAAGAAGAAGAAAGAGGAGATGGATCAGCAGCGCGTCCGCTTCCTCGAGGGCGCGAAGGAACGCGGCGTGCCGCCGGTGCGCGCGGCCACCATTTTCGATCTGGTCAACGAGTTCGCCGGCTACGGCTTCAACAAGTCCCACGCGGCCGCCTACGCCGTCATCGCCTACCGCACCGGCTGGCTCAAAGCCAATCATCCGGTCGCCTTCATGGCCGCCCTGATGAGCCTTGACCGCACCAATACCGACAAGCTCGCCGTGTTCTTCCAGGAGACGCGGCGCATGGGGATCGCGGTGCTGCCCCCTGACGTCAACCGCTCCCAGGCCGATTTCTCGGTGGAGGACGGCGCGGTGCGCTATGGGCTGGGCGCCGTGCGCAATGTCGGCTTCTCGGCCATGGAGCACGTGGCGCGCGTACGCGAGGAGGGCGGGCCGTTCCGCGATTTGTTCGATTTCGCCGAGCGGGTCGATCCGCGCCAGGTCAACAAGCGCGGGTTTGAAAACCTCGCCCGGGCCGGCGCGTTCGACAGCATCGAGCCGGACCGCGCGCGCGCGCTGGCCGCCGCCGAGACGCTTCTGGCCTTCTCCCAGCACGCCCTGACCGAGCGCGAGAGCGCGCAGGCCTCCCTGTTCGGCGGTTCCAGCCCGGGCGCCGCAGCGCCCGGCCTGCAGCGCCCGCGCCTGCCCGACGGGGAGATATGGGACCCGGTGCGCCGGCTTGACGAGGAATTGTCTGCGGTGGGTTTCTATCTGTCAGGTCATCCGCTCGATGATCTGCGTGACGGGCTGGCGCGGCGCGGCGTGGTGCTGTTCGCCGATCTGCCCGCGCGCGCCGCGGAAGGCGTGCGCGCCGCGCGCATGGCGGCCATCGTGCGCCGGCGCCAGGAGAAGGTGTCGCGCCGCTCGGGCGAGAAATTCGCCTTCCTCACCCTGTCCGACCCGTCTGGCGAGTTCGAGGCGCTGGTCCCGCCCAAAATCCTGTTTTCCGTCCGCGACCGGCTGGAGCCGGGCGCGGCGGTGCTGGCTGCGATGAAGATCGAGGAGCAGGAGGAGGGGCTGCGCCTGATCATGGAGAGCGCCGAGGCCATCGACACCGCCGCCTTCGAGGCGGACGGGCGGGCCTTGCGCATTCATCTTGACGGACCCGAGCCGCTCGAGGGCGTGCGCGCGCGCCTGGAGCATGCGCGCGTGCGCCCCGGCCCTCGCGGGCGGGTGCATCTGGTGATGGCGCTGGCCGACGGCCGCCAGGCCGAGCTGCGCCTGCCGGGCGATCACGCCGTCGATCCGGTGGCGCGCGCCGCGCTCAAAGGGCTCGACGGCGTGGCGCAGGTGGAGCTGATTTGATCGCACCCGGACGTCCGGCTTCCCGCCCGTCTGCGGCCCGGGGGCGCCGCGCCTGCGCGCGCCATGCTAGACAGGGGCCCATCCCGGCTGGGCGCGCCGCGCCTGCGCGCTTCGGGCAAGGAGAGGCTTCATGGATGATCTGAACGCGCCAGCATCCCGGCCCGGCGCCGCGCAGCAGGATACGCCCGTCGATTCGCACGCCTCCCTGCGCCCGCGCGCCTTCGGGCCGGTCAACTGGCTGGGGCTGTGGACGCTCTACAAGAAGGAGGTGCGCCGCTTTTTGAAGGTGCATTTCCAGACCGTATTGGCGCCGGTGGTCACCTCGCTCCTGTTCATGATCGTGTTCTCCATCGCCATCGGCGCCCAGCGCGGCGAGATTCTGGGCGTGGCCTATTCCAGCTTCCTGGCGCCGGGCCTGGTCATGCTGGGCGTGCTCAACAACGCCTTCGCCAACTCATCCTCCTCGCTGATCGGGGCGAAGATGATGAACAACACCGTCGATTTCCTGATGCCGCCGCTGTCGCCGTCGGAGCTGGCGGCGGCCTTCATCGGCGGGGCGGTGACGCGCGGCGTGCTGGTGGGGCTGGCCACGGCGATCTGCATTGCGCCGTTTGTCGATATGAGCGTGGCGCACCCCTGGGCGGTGGCCTATTTCGGGCTGTCGGCGGCGCTGATGATGGGCGTGATCGGGGTGATGGCCGGGCTGTGGGCGGAGAAGTTCGACCATCTGGCCGTGATCACCAACTTCATCATCATGCCGCTGGCCTTCCTGTCGGGCACGTTCTACTCGGTGGAAATCCTGCCCGAGCCCTTCTACATGATCAGCCACGTCAACCCGGTCTTCTTCCTGATCGACGGCTTCCGCTACGGCTTTATCGGGGCGGGCGACAGCAATCTTCTCATCGGCGTGGCGGTCACCGCAGCGCTCAATCTGGGGCTCATCACCGCGTGCTATCTGCTATTGCGCTCCGGCTGGCGCTTGAAGAGCTGAACCAAAGGGGCCTAGATCAGGGTCTGTCGCACACCTTTTGGGGGCATGCATGGCCAGACCGCTGATGGACACCTATTCGCCGCCGGACATTGATTTCGAGCGCGGCGAGGGCGCCTACCTGCACGCGCGCGGCGGCGCGCGCTATCTCGACTTCATTTCCGGCATCGCAGTGAACGGGCTGGGCCATTGCCACCCGGCCGCGGTGGCCGCGCTGAAAGCCCAGGCTGAAACGCTGTGGCATACGTCGAACATGTTCCGGGTTCCCGGCCAGATCGAGCTGGCGGAGAAATACTGCCGCGACAGCTTTGCTGACCGGGTGTTCTTCACCAATTCGGGAACCGAGGCGATGGAGTGCGCGCTGAAAACCGCGCGCCATTATCACTTCGCCAACGGCCGGCCGGACCGCTACCGCATCATCACCTTCACCGGCGCGTTTCACGGGCGCACGTTCGGGGCGATCAATGCGGGCGGCAATCCGGCCTATCTCGAAGGCTTCGGCCCGCGCATGGAGGGCTTTGATCAGGTCGCGTTCGGCGATCATGACGCGCTCAAGGCCGCGGTCACCGAGGAAACCGCCGCGATTCTGATCGAGCCGGTGCAGGGCGAGGGCGGCGTACGCGCCGTGCCGGACGTCTGCCTGCGGGGCCTGCGCGAGCTGTGCGACGAACATGGCCTTTTACTCATCTATGACGAGGTGCAAAGCGGCGCCGGGCGCACCGGCAAGCTGTGGGCCCATGAGTGGGCGGGGTCAGCCCAGCCCGATATCATGGCCGTAGCGAAGGGCGTGGGCGGGGGCTTCCCCATGGGCGCGTGCCTGACCACCGACGCGGCCGGCGCGCACATGAAGATCGGCACGCACGGATCGACCTTCGGCGGCAATCCGCTGGCCATGGCTGTGGGCAATGCGGTCTATGACGAACTGACCCGCCCGGGCTTTCTCGATCACGTCACAGCGATCGCCAACACGCTGCGCCAGCAATTGTCGGGGCTGGTCGACGCCCATTCAGGCAAGGTGGCCGAGCTGCGCGGGCGCGGCCTGCTGATCGGGCTCAAGCTCAAGGACGGCTATGTCAACAAGTCGCTGGCGGCCAAGGCGCGCGAGCATCACCTGCTGATGGGCGCGGCCGGGGACAATGTGGCCCGTCTGGCGCCGCCGCTGATCATTGACGAGACCCATGTGCGCGAGGCGGTGGCGGCCCTGGACGCCGCGCTGGGCGCGCTGGAGCCGCAATGACGCCCGCAGGCGCGCCTGACGAGACCGGCGCGGGCGATGACCGCGTCACCGGCTTCCAGCTGGAAGGGCGCCCCGTGCGCGGGCGCCTGGCCCGCCTGGGCGCGGCGGCTGACGCGATCCTGTCCGCGCACGCCTATCCCGACAGCGTGGCGCGCCTGGTGGGCGAGGCCGCGCTGCTGGCGGTGCTGATCGGGGATTCGCTCAAATTCGACGGCAAGCTGATCATCCAGGCCAGCGGCCCGGACTCAGGCGGGCGCCAGATCGAGGGCACGGGCGCGGTGGCGTTCGTGGTGGCCGATTTCGTGCCCGGCCAGGGCGTGCGCGCCTACGCCAAGTTTGACGCCGGCGCGGTGGCGGCGCTCGAGGCCGCCGGCCGCACCGGCGCGCGCGATCTGCTGGGCGAAGGCCATTTCGCCATGACCATCGATCCCGGTCCGGGCATGGAGCGCTATCAGGGCGTCACCGCGATCACCAGCGGCACGCTGGCCGACAGCGCCGCGCATTATTTCGTCCAGTCCGAACAGACGCCCACGCGCCTGCGCCTGGCGGTGGGGCGTGAGATGCTCGAAGGCGGGCGCACGGTGTGGCGCGCGGGCGGCGCGCTGATCCAGCGCATCGCCGGCGACGATGCGCGCGGCGACACCCAGGACGCGTTCGACCACGCCCGCGCCCTGTTCGACACGCTGGGCGATGATGAATTGCTCGATCCCCGGCTCACCGCCGGTCAGGTCCTGTTCCGCCTGTTTCATGAGGATGGCGTGCGCGTGGAGCCAGGCCGCCCCGCGCCGCGCCGGTGCAGCTGCGAGCGCGCGGCGCTGGCCCGCCTGCTGGCGCGCTTTCCCAGCGATGATCGCGAGCATATGAGCCGCGCCGACGGCTCGGTGGCGATGACCTGCGAGTATTGCAATCGCGAATGGTCCTTCACCGCCAGCGAGATCGACGCCGCCGCCAGCGCGAATGACTGAGTTTTGCTGAAACCGTTCTAGAATTCCGTCCAGCGGTCGCGCACGCCCAGCTCGCGGAATATCTCGCGCCAGTGGGCGCGGATGACGGCGCGTTCGCGTGCGCTCCAGCCGGGCTGGTCGACATAATACACGTCCAGCTCCACGCCCCGCAGCACCTCGCCATACTGGTCGCGGATCGCGTTGGCCACCTCGACCGGATGGGGCAAACGGTTTTCCAGATCCTGGCGCGTCCAGCCATAGACGGTGTAGAGGCGCGTGTTCTGGAACATGTCGGAGATCAGCACCACGCGCCGGCGCGGCGTGGTGCGGTCAAATTCGGGCCGCGTGCCTAGCTCGGCCAGCGATTCCAGCAGCGGGGTGACGGGGGAGTCGATCAGGTCGAACAACCCCTCCAGCGCCTGATCCAGCGGGCGCTCGAACAGGGCGTCATAGCGCGCCTGCACGCGCTGGGGATTGCGGTAGAGCGGGTTGATCTGGTCGCCCCGGCCCGGATTGCACACCGAGAACCGGTTGGTGTTGCGGATCTCGCCGCGATGATTGAGCTCGTAGACCGAGAGCCGCTCGCCGATCTCCAGCGCATTGCGCGCATCGATGATGGTCTGGCGAATCTGGTTGGCCTGGGCGGGGGTGTAGATCACCTCGGTGCGGTCGATCATGACCACCACATGGGGCGGCTGTTCTCCGGCCAGGCACAGCGTGTCCGAATCATACTCGGCCGGCTGCAGGGAGATGGCCGCATAGCTGATGGCGCCCAGCACGGCGATCACCACCAGAATATTGAACAGGCCTATCAGGTCCTTCGATCGCATGGCGTGCTCCCCCTCCGCTGGCGTTAACCATAGTGTGCCGCGCCGGAGCCGCGCGCGCCACCCCCGGCCAAGAGACCCTAGCTGCGCGCGTAAGGCGGCGGCTCGTGATCATAGGCCGGGTCATAGCCCGCATCCGCGCCGCCAGCGCCGTTCGAGCGGCGGCTGGCCATGGCGTCATAGCGGGCCGCGGAGTGTTCGTAATCGCGGGCGAAGAATTCATCCATCCGCTCTTTGAGCTCTTCAGCCTTGGCCAGCGTCACCTCGTCGGCGTCGTCCTTGCGGTACTGGCGCTTCATCAGCTCGGACAGATGGGCCGAAGCGGCCACCACCCGGCGCTGGACCGCGCCGTACCCGATCAGGGAATCATCGAAAGTAGCGCCCTTGAAGGCGGCGATGGCCGCAAACGTGATGCCCAGGATGAACAAGAGCAGCGCTTCGAGCGTCTCGAAAGGCTGGAAGGTCAGGGCGCGGGTGACCGGGGTCAGGACCTCGCCATTGGGCGCGAACTCCCCGTTCATCGTCATCATCGCCGCCTGCACTTCCAGCAGGTCGCGATAGTGCGCGGCAGAGAAGTTCAAAAACACGATGAAGGCCAGCGCCAGCGGCACGCCAACCACGGCGGCCCAGAAGGAGAACGGCCGGCTGACCGGGTTCTGCAACAGGCGCAGGCCCAGGAACCCGACCAGGAAGAAGGCGGCGATCACATTGGTGAAGGCCACCGTGATGGCCTGGATCCAGCCGCCCAGGAGGCCCAGATCAGAGCCCTTGGAGAAGAAGTAGGCGTTGGCCAGACCCTCAAACAGCACCAGGGCCGCCAGGATCGAGAAATGCATGATGTGGCTGTCGGGATAGGACGCGGCGCGCTGGACTTTGTGGCGCGCGCGAAAATCGGTGTAGGCGGAAAACGCGGCCGCCGCGTTTTTCCACGCCGCATCGAGCCGGTTGTCGACGCCGGGTTTCTGCTCCAGCACCTCGCCATCCTCGCCTTGCGCTCCGGCCAATGGACGGCGCAGGCGGTATTCGCTTCTCATGGCGGTTCTGTTTCCGATCGCGTCACGCATGTTCAGCCCCTTCAGTACAAAGTGAGTCTTCAGCCCTTTGTGTTAACCAAGCAGCCGATTGGTCCGGAACAAGGGCGATTTGGAGGACATTTGGGGCTGCTTCGCCACAATTGGTCTGTCCATTGTCCGGCTTGACGCGCCGTGCGGCGCACCCGTTCATGAAGCTTAACGCGGGCGCGGGTGAACCTGATCTGAATGCGCCCGGTCAGACGAGGGGGAAACCGATGACACGTCAAACGCCATTCCCGCCCGCGACGCGCCGCGGCGTGCTCGCCCTGATGGCCGGCGCCGGGGCCGGAAGCGCGCTGGCCGCGTGCGCGCCGCCGGCCGCCCGCCCTGAAGGGTTGAGCGCCAACACGCTGGCCTGCGCCGAGACGCTGGCAGGGGTGAGTTACACCCCGGCCCAGCGCGAGCAGATGATGTCGGGTCTCGAAGCCTGGCAGGCGCGCGCCGAGCGTTTGCGCGCGCTTGAAAAGCCCAATGGGCTGCACCCCGGCCTGATCTTCGATCCGCGCCTGCCTGGCCGTGATTTCCGCGAGCAGAGCGATGCAGTCACCGGCCTGCCCGCTGATCCCGGGGCTCTGCCCTCCAATCCTGTCGACATCGCCTATGCGCCGGTGTGGAGGCTGGCCGCCTGGATGAACCGCGGCGCGATCACCAGCGCCGAGCTGACCGAGCTTTATCTCGCCCGCATCGAGGCGCACGCCGATGAGCTGGAATGCTTCGTCCATGTCAGCGCGGACCGCGCCCGCGCCGAAGCCGCCGCCCGCGATTCCGAGCGCGCCGCAGGCCGGGTGCGCGGCCCCCTGCACGGCATCCCCTATGCGCTCAAAGACATTATCGATGTGGAGGGCCTGCCCGCCACCTGGGGCGCGACCGTCTATTCAGACCGTGTCGCGGATGAGACCGCCGTGATCGCCCGGCGCCTGGAAGAGGCCGGCGCGGTGCTGCTGGGCAAGGCCACCAGCGGCGCGATTGCTTACGGAGACATCTGGTTTGACGGGGTGACGCGCAATCCGTTCAATCCGGCCGAAGGCAGTTCCGGCTCGTCCGCCGGTCCCGCTTCGGCCACGGCGGCGGCCCTGTGCGCGTTTGCCATCGGGACCGAAACGCTGGGCTCCATCGTCTCGCCCTCCCACCGCTGCGGATCCACGGGCCTGCGGCCCACTTTCGGGCGCGTCGCGCGCACGGGCGCCATGGCCCTGTGCTGGTCGCTCGACAAGATCGGGCCCATCGTGCGCTCGGCGCCCGACGCCGCCCTGGTGCTGGCGGCCCTCAATGGCGGCGATGATGGCGATCCGGCCAGCCGCAATCACGGCTTTGAAGCCGACTTCACCCGCGACCTGACGGGCCTGCGCGTGGGCTATAATCCGGACTGGTTTGAAAACGGCGCCGATCCCGACCGCGCCGCGCTGGAGGCGGCGCGCAGCCTGGGCGTGGAGCTGGTCCCGTTCGAGGTCGACGACCGGCCCTGGGACGCCATGCTGATGCAGCTTGAAGCCGAAGCCGCAGCTGCGTTCGAGCATCTGACCCTGGAGGGCCTTGATGAACGCCTGCGCTGGCAGGACGATGCGGCCTGGCCCAATACATGGCGGCGCACGCGCTTCCTCTCGGCGGTGGACCTGATCAATGCCGACCGGCTGCGCCGCGAGGCGATGGAGATGATGGACGCGCGTTTTGCCGGCCTCGACGCGGTGATCGGGCCGAATTTCGCCGGGTCCATGCTGCTCATCACCAACTATACCGGCCACCCGCAGCTGGCCTTCCGCTCCGGCTTTATCGAGGCGCCCACCCGTACCATCTTCGGCCAGCCGGCCGACGACAGCGGGGTCTTGCACCGCGTGCCTTACGCCACCAGCCTGTGGGCGCCGCTCTATGAAGAAGGCGTGATCCTGGCGCTGGGCGCGGCGATTGAAGCGCGCCTGGGCGTCGCGGACGAGCGCCCGCCGCAATTCTCATGACATCAGGAAACCCGGCCCCATGATGACTTTCTATGACTGCGCCACCGCCCCCTCGCCGCGCCGCGCCCGCATGGTGATCGCGGAAAAGCGCGTGGATGTGGAGCGGGTGGAGATCGATCTGCGCGCCGGCGAGCATTTCTCCGAAAGCTTCCGCGCCCTCAATCCGCGCTGCACCGTGCCGGTGCTGGTCACCGAAGACGGCGAGGCGCTGTGCGATAACGCGTCTATCGTGCGCTATCTCGAAGCGCTCTACCCCGACCCGCCTTTGCTCGGCCGCTCCCCGCTGGAGCAGGCGCGCACGGCCGAATGGGTCTGGCGGGTGGAAAGCGAGGGGCTGATGGCGATCATGGAGGTGTTGCGCAACTCCTCCAAAGCCCTGAAAGACCGCGCCTTGCCCGGCCCCGACCCCGTCCCGCAAATCCCCGAACTCGCCGAACGCGGCCGCGCGCGCGGCGAGCGATTCTTCAAGGTGATGGACGAACGCCTGCGTGAAACCCCCTGGCTCGCCGGCGACGCCTTCAGCTTCGCCGACATCTCCGCGCTGGTCTTCGTCGACTTTGCTGGGTGGGTGAAGATGGAGCCTGAACCCGAACTCAAAGCGCTGGCGGCCTGGCGTGAGGCGTGCCGAGCAAGGCCGAGCGGGCAGGTGTGAGGAAGATCAGATCCGGCCAAGTGCCTCGTTAAGATCATCAATGAGATCGTCCGCCGCCTCGATGCCGCAGGACAGGCGCACCAGATCGTCCGGGGTGGGGCTCAATGGCCCTTCGATGGGTTTGCGGTGTTCGATCAGGCTTTCCACCCCGCCGATGGAGGTGGCCTGGATGAAAACGTCCGTGGCGGCGCACAGGCGCGCGGCTGCTGGCGCCCCGCCGTTGAGCCGGATCGACAGCAGCCCACCATATCCGCCGGTCATCTGGCGCGCGGCGATTTCGTGTCCGGGGTGATCGGGCAGGCCGGGATAGAGCACGTGGGACACAGCCGGGTGTCCCTCTAGCGCCTCAGCCACCCTCAGCCCATTGGCGCTCTGGCGCTCAAATCGCACGAACAGGGTGCGCAGGCCCCGGATCAGCAGCCAGGCTTCAAACGGGCCGGGCACGGCGCCGGTGAGGGCGTGGTGATCGCACAGGGCCTGCCAGCGTTCATTGATGTCTCGTGTGATCACCGCGCCGGCCAGCACATCGCTGTGGCCGTTGAGGTATTTGGTCGCCGAATGCATCACCATATCCGCGCCCAGATCCAGCGCGCGCGTGGTGCAGGGCGGGGCGCAGGTGCCGTCCACCGCCAGCACAGCGCCGGCGCCATGGGCGATCTCTGCAGCGCGCGCGATATCCACCAGCGACCAGAGCGGGTTGGCGGGCGTTTCGATCCAGACAAGCTCCGTAGCGCCCGGACGCACGGCGCGCGCCAGCGCGTCCGGGTCATCGGGATCAAACAGGGTGAGGGCGATAACGCCCTTGGATTCAAGATGATGCAGGAGCTTCTTTGCGCCGTAATACATCTTGGTCTGGGCGGCCACATGGGCGCCGGGTTTGAGCGTGGCGAACACCGCCATGGCGGCGGCGAGGCCCGAGGCGAACAGGCGCGCGCCCGCGCCGCCTTCCAGCGCGGCGAGGATGTCGGCGGCATGGGCCTGGGTCGGGCCTTCCGGGCGCAGATAATCATGGGCGCCGATGAGGGCGTTGCCGGCGCCGCGCGCATAGGTGGTCGCCGTGTGGACGGGCGGGATGACCGCCCCGGTCTGCGCGTCGATCCGGTGCAGCGCCTGGGCGGCGAGGGTTTCGGGGCGCCTAGCCATTCAGGATTTTCGCCGCCTTTGGCGCAAAATAGGTCAGCACCCCGTCCGCGCCTGCGCGCTTGAACGCCAAGAGGCTTTCCAGCATGGCGCGCTCGCCGTCGATCCAGCCATTGGCGGCGGCCGCCTCGATCATGGCGTATTCGCCCGAGACCTGGAATACGAAGGTGGGCAGGGCGAAGGCGGTCTTCACCCGCGCCACAATGTCGAGATAGGGCAGGCCGGGTTTCACCATCACCATGTCTGCGCCCTCGGCGATGTCGAGTTCCACCTCGCGCAGGGCTTCATCGGTGTTGGCCGGGTCCATCTGATAGGTCTTCTTGTCGCCCTGGAGGGCTGCGGCGCTGCCGATGGCGTCGCGGTAGGGGCCGTAGAAGGCCGAGGCGTATTTGGCCGCGTAGGACAGGATCATCACGTGCTGGAAGCCTTCCGCGTCCAGCGCCGCGCGGATGGCGCCCACGCGCCCGTCCATCATGTCGGACGGGGCGATCACGTCGCAGCCCGCGCGCGCCTGGGTGAGGGCCTGTGAGCACAGGCGCTCCACCGTGGCGTCATTGAGGATGACGCCATTCTCGATCAGCCCGTCATGGCCGTGATCGGTGAAGGGATCGAGGGCGACATCGCAGATAATTCCCACTTCCGGCGCGGCGTCCTTCATGGCCTTGATGGCCTGGGCCACCAGCCCGTCCGGATTATCCGCCTGGCTGCCGTGCGCGTTTTTCAGCGACGGGTCCACATGGGGAAAAATCGCGATGGCCGGAATGCCAAGGGCGCGCGCCTCCACGGCGGCTTTGGCCGCATCGGCGATTGTGAGCCGGGTCACGCCGGGCATGGAGGCCACCGGTTCGCTGTGCGCCTTGTCGGTGACCACAAGCGTCCAGACCAGGTCATCGGGGGTCAGATTGTTCTCGCGCATCATGCGGCGCGACCAGTCATGCTGGCGCATCCGGCGCAGACGGGTGGTGGGAAACTGGGCCATGACGTTGTATCTCGCGCTGCGTAAGGTCTTGCTGGCGCACCACACCCGCCCGCGCGCCCCTTGTCTAGGAGGTTTTCCCATGCGGTTCGAACTCACCGAAGAACAGGCGATGATCCAGGACGCCGCGCGCAAGTTCGCCGGCGACCGGCTCAAACCCCATGCCGCCAGCTGGGATGAGGAGAAGCATTTCCCCGTCGCTGTGCTCAAAGACAGCGCCGCCATGGGCTTCGCCGGCATCTATACGCGCGAGGATGTGGGCGGATCGGGCCTGAGCCGTGTGGACGCCGCGCTGATCTTCGAACAGCTCTCGCGCGGCTGTGTGTCCACCGCCGCCTTCATCTCCATCCACAACATGGTCAGCTGGATGATCGACACCTGGGGCGATGAGGACCAGCGCCAGCGCTGGCTGCCAAGCCTCACCGCCATGGACATGATCGGCTCCTATTGTCTGACCGAGCCGGGCTCGGGCTCGGACGCGGCGAGCCTGCGCACCAAAGCCGTGCGCGACGGCGATGATTATGTGATCAACGGCGCGAAAGCCTTCATTTCAGGGGCCGGGGTGAGCGATCTCTACATCGTCATGTGCCGCACGGGCGGCGACGGCGCCAAGGGCGTCTCGGCCATCGTGGTGGAGAAGGGGACGCCGGGGCTGTCTTTCGGGGCGAATGAAAAGAAGATGGGCTGGAACTCCCAGCCCACCGCTGTGGTGTCGTTCGAAGATTGCCGCGTGCCGGCGGCCAACCGTCTGGGCGAGGAGGGGCAGGGCTTCCTGCTGGCCATGAACGGTCTCAATGGCGGGCGCATCAATATCGGCGCGTGTTCGCTGGGCGGGGCGGCGGAGGCCACGGATCTGGCCATCGCCTACGCGAAAGAGCGCAGCCAGTTCGGCAAGGCGCTGGCCGAGTTCCAGGCCACCCAGTTCAAGCTCGCCGACATGGCCACCGAGCTCGACGCCAGCCGGCTCATGCTCTTGCGCGCCGCCGACGCGCTGGACCGCAAGGACCCGTCCGCGCCGATGTATTGCGCCATGGCCAAGCGCTTCGCCACCGATCTGGGCTTTTGCATCGCCAATGACGCGCTGCAAATCCATGGCGGGTACGGCTATCTGAAAGACTACCCAATCGAGCGCATCGTGCGCGATCTGCGCGTCCACCAGATCCTCGAAGGGACAAACGAGATCATGCGCGTGATCATTGCGCGCGAATTGCTGAAATAGCGTCTTGCGTGTATTCTGACCATAATTCTGGTCAGAATTCTGGTCAGACATCTGACCAGAATCGGGAGCGCAGGCTCATGAAATATGTCGGCGTGCTGGAAGCCAAAACCCATTTGTCGCGCCTGCTCGACGAGCTGGAGGAGACCGGCGAGCCGCTGGTGATCACCCGCCACGGCAAGCCGGTGGCGACGATCTACGGCGCGCAGGCGCCCGGCGCCGCTCGCGGCGTGGCCGATGGCGACCGGCAGGCTGCTTTCGGGAATGAACCCGTCCCCGGGGCCGATCCCTATGCCGAGGCCGAAGCGATGCTCAAGGCCGATCCCGGCCTGCGTGATCGCATGCGCGCCAGCCTGATGGGCCTGTCCGGCGCCAAACGTCCCGAGCCGCGGCCGCGCAAGCTGTCGGGGCCGGAGCTGCTGGAGAAGATCAAGGCGCTGCAGGCCCAGATGGAACCCGATCCCGAACTTGATGCGATGAGCTGGGAGGAACTTAAGGAGCTGATACGCTCGTGACCGGGCGGTCTGGCGTAATTGTGCTGGACGCATCGGCTGCGGCGTCTCTTGTGTTGCCGTCTCAGGAGACGCCCGCGTCCCGCGCGCTGCTGGACCCGAATTCCGGCGCGCGCTTCGTGGCGCCAGACATTTTTCTTTGGGAAACCTATAATCTGGTGGTCCGCTATGCGCGCGCTCACAAGACAAATGCCGCGCCCCTGGTTGATGCTCTCGATTTGCTGGATGTTGAGACATGGCCCTGCCTGACACGGCGCCAGATCGCCGGGCTGATAGACTTGGGCCTGACTGAAAACCTCTCCCTCTTCGACGCCGCCTATCTCGCCCTCGCGCTGGACCTTGACGCCCCGCTGGCGACGCGCGATGCGGGGCTGGTCAAGGCGTCTGCGCTTGCGGGCGCGCCATGTCTGGATTTGCGCTGAACAGGACTGACCCATGACCGATGATCTGATCATCCGCCGCGCCGGCGATTGCGGCCGCATCACGCTGAACCGCCCCAAGGCGCTCAACGCCCTCAATCAGGACATGGTCGATGGCATGATATCGGCGCTGCTGGACTGGCGCGAGGATGCGTCGGTGAAGGCCGTGGTGGTGGACGGCGCGGGCGAGAAGGGGTTCTGCGCCGGCGGCGATATCCGCATGCTGGCCGAAAGCGGCAAGGCGGGCGACGGGCGCGCCTGGCGCTTCTGGCGCGACGAATACCGGCTCAACACGCTGATACAGGAATATCCCAAGCCCTATATCGCCCTCATCGACGGCATCACCATGGGCGGCGGGGTCGGCGTCTCTGTGCATGGCGATTTCCGCGTGGCGGGCGACAAGACCACTTTCGCCATGCCCGAGACCGGCATCGGCTTTCATCCCGATGTGGGCGGCGCGTACTTCCTGCCGCGCCTGGCCGGCGAGATCGGGACCTGGATGGGCCTGACCGGCGCGCGCCTCAAAGCGGCCGACTGCATCCTCACCGGCGTGGCGACCCATTATGTGCCCAGCGATCAGCAAGGCGCGCTGATCGAGGCTCTGGAGGGCTCCGCGCTGGATAATGACGGCGAGCAGATCGAGGCGTTGCTGGACCGGTTCGGCGGCGATGCGGGCGCCAGCGATCTGGCGCTGACGCGCGGCCTGATCAATATCGCGTTCGCTGGAGATGAGCTCAGCGCCATCGCCGCGCGGCTCCAGTCGGCCGGCGATGCCTGGTCGCATCGCCAGCTGCAGGTGCTGGCCTCCAAATCACCCACCGCCTGCCAGGTGACGCTCGCCGCCCTGCGCCGCGGCGCGGACTTGAGCTTCCGCGATGTGATGATCCAGGACCTTCGGGTCTCCATGCGTTTTCTCGCGGACGGTTCGGACTTCTATGAGGGTGTGCGCGCAGTCATCATGGACAAGGACAACGCGCCGCGCTGGGCCGAGCCGGTTCACGACACGTCAGGGTGGTTCGCCCCGCTGGCGGATGATCAGGAGATGAGCTTCCTGGCGCAGTGAGGGCGTACGTGGTGTAGACTGAAGGCTTGCTGCAGGAGCCGCGCCCATGACCCGGATCTGTCTGATCAACGCCCATCCCGACCCCGCGCCCGAGCGGTTTTGCCACGCTCTGGCGGACGCTTGTCAGGCAGGGGCGGAAAGCGCTGGCCATACGGTCAGCCGGTTCGACGCCGGCGCCATCGATTACGGCTTCCTGACCCGGGCGCATGATTTTTCCACGCCTGCGCCGGACGCCGTGCGCGCCGTGCAGGATGCGCTGAGCGCTTCGGATCATCTGGTGCTGATCTATCCGCTCTGGCTGGGTACTATGCCTGCGCGCACCAAGGCGCTGCTGGAGCAACTGGGCCGGGAGAATTTCTTCCTCGACACCGGTTCGGACTCCTCGCAATGGCCGGCGCGCAAGATGAGGGGCAAGTCGGCGCGCGTGATCGTCACCATGGGCATGCCGGAATTCGCATACCGCCTGTTTTTTCGCTCTCACTCGCTGAAAGCTTTGGAGACCGGCATTCTGGGCCTGGCCGGGTTCAGCCCGGTGCGCAGCACCGTCTTCGGAATGGTCGAGGGCAGCGCCGAGCGCCGCGCCCGCATGCTGGAGGACGCGCGCAAACTGGGTGCACAGGCGCGATAATGCCCTGGATCAGTCTTGATCCGGCCCGCCAAACCGGCAATGCTGGCGTTAACCAAAAGGCGAGGGGAGGGCCGGATGGAACTGCTGCAGGATCTGCTGAATTTTTTCCGTACCGGATTCAATGAAGTCAATGCGGTTCAGGGGCTGATCATCGCCCTGGTCGCGGCGGTGTTGCTGCCCAATCTGGCGCGCATCCCCATGTTCGTGGTGGCCGCCACGCTGGTCCATCTGGTGGTCGACACGCTGCTTCCGGTCCTCACCGGGCGCTCGCCGCTGGTCCTGCCTCAGGTGCTGGAATTGCCGTTCTGGCGCTATGTGGCTGTGTTGCTGGCGGGCTATCTGGTGGTGATCCTGATCCTCGCCTTGCTCAAGCGTGTGCTGCTTCGGCGTTAACCATGAAGCCTTGCCGGATGGGGCCCAAACCGTGTTGTTCAGGTCACGCAAGCTTCCTTAACGGAAGGTGAACAGGTTTATTTTTCCTTGCATTCTGTTAAGCTTCGGGCAGTCTGCCACCGTGTGAACGGTCCGAGGGAGGCCGTGGAGCGAGGGGAATATTATGGAAATCGTGGATATGATCTGGGGTTATGTCGCGCCGATCTGGAGCTGGCTTCTGGAAGGCGTGGCGGCTTACGGACCGCATACGGCGGGCGGGGAAATCAACTGGATGTTCCTGGGCCTGCAAATGGGCGTGATCGCCCTGGTCATGGCGCTGCTTATGCAGCAGTTCGGCGCCATTCTGATTTTCACCGTGGTTGGCACGATCGTCCATGTCGTGGTCGATATCGCGCTGCCCATGGTGCGTGCGGGCGCCGGGTTTGAAATGCCCCCCGTCACCGACATGGCCTATCTGCAATACGTGGCCTTTGCGGCTGTGGCCTATCTGATCGGCATTACGGTGCTGTTCATCCTCAAGTCGATCGTCCTGCCGCGCTAGGCAGGCCTTCGCGCCGTTACCACGGGACCGCCGGGCGCCAGAGCGCCCTGGCGGTCCCTGTGCGTCCGGCGCGCAGGTCTCCTTGGTCACGCGCCTTGGCCTTGCGCCGGGGGCGCGCTAAAGCTCTGCCTTCAAACAAGGAGAGCTCGCCATGGCCGATGTTCAAGACGTATTGCTCAATGTCACGCCAGGCGGCGCGGCCATCATCACACTGAACCGGCCTGACAAGCACAACGCTTTCAACGCCGATGTGATCGCACGGCTGTCCGACATCTTCGAAACCCTGCGCACCAACGCCCAGGTCCGCATCGTGTTCCTGCGCGGCGCCGGGCGCAGCTTTTCGGCCGGCGCCGACCTCGACTGGATGAAGGCGGCAGCCGACTGGACGCGCGCAGATAATGAGGACGATGCGCTGGGCCTGGCGCGCATGCTGCACCGGCTCTACGACCTGCCCCAGATCACCGTGGCGCTGGTCCATGGCGCGGCCATGGGCGGCGGCGCCGGGCTGATGGCCGCCTGCGACATGGCCGTGGCGGTCAAGGACGCGAAAATCCGCTTCTCCGAGGTGCGCCTGGGCCTTACGCCGGCCACCATCTCGCCCTTCGTGGTGCGCGCCATCGGGCCGCGCTACGCCCGCGCCCTGTTCGTCACCGGCGAGGGGTTTGACGGCGAGTTCGCCCATAAAATCGGCCTGGCCCAGTATGTTGTCGACAGCGCCGAGGACCTGGACGACATGATGGAGCACATCGCCAAGCTGGCCTTCGACGCGGCTCCGGGCGCGGTGCGCGACGCCAAGGCGCTGATCGACATGGTGGCGGGCGAGGACATTGATGACGGGCTGATGCGCAAGACCGCCCACAAAATCGCCGACCGCCGCGTCAGCGATGAGGGGCGCGAGGGGCTGGCCGCCTTCCTGGAGAAGCGCAAGCCCTGGTGGGTGAAGAACTGACCGCGCGCTTGCACCTGGCGGGCGCATCGCCCAAAACCGCGCCCAGTCTGAAGCCTGCCTTCTCTCCTGACCGGGAAACGCCATGATCAAGACGCTGCTTATCGCGAACCGGGGCGAGATCGCCTGCCGCATCATGCGCACCGCGCACCGCATGGGCATCGCCACGGTGGCGGTGTATTCCGACGCTGATGCGCGCGCCCCCCATGTGCGCATGGCCGGGCAGGCGGTGCGCCTGGGCACCGCGCCGGCGCGCGAGAGCTATCTGAAAGCCGATTCGATTCTGGAGGCGGCCAAACAGACCGGCGCCGACGCCATTCATCCCGGCTACGGATTTCTGTCGGAGAACGCCGATTTCGCCCGCGCCTGCCAGAAGGCCGGGATCATCTTCGTCGGTCCCGACCCTGAAGCCATCGATGCGATGGGCCTCAAGGACCGCGCCAAGGCGCTGATGGAAAAGGCCGGGGTGCCGGTGACGCCGGGCTATCACGGGCAAAATCAGGACCCGGACTTTCTGGCCGAGCAAGCGGGCAAGATCGGCTATCCGGTCCTGATCAAGGCCGTCGCCGGGGGCGGGGGCAAGGGCATGCGCAAGGTGGACGCGCCCGGCGCCTTCGCCGAGGCGCTCGCCAGCTGTCAGCGCGAGGCCGCGTCGAGCTTTGGCGATGAGCGCGTGCTGATCGAGAAATTCATCACCAGCCCGCGCCATATCGAGGTGCAGGTGTTCGGCGACCGGCGCGGGCGCGTAGTGCACTTCTTCGAGCGCGACTGCTCGCTGCAGCGCCGCCACCAGAAAGTCATCGAGGAAGCCCCGGCGCCAGGCATGACGCCCGATGTGCGCGCCGCCATGTGCTCGGCCGCCGTGCGCGCGGCCGAGGCCGTGAACTATGTCGGAGCCGGCACGGTGGAGTTCATCGTCGACGGGTCCGGGCCTTTGCGCGAAGACGGCTTCTATTTCATGGAGATGAACACCCGTCTCCAGGTGGAGCACCCGGTCACCGAGGCCATCACCGGCTATGATCTGGTGGAGCTGCAGCTGCGCGTGGCCGCGGGCGGATCGGTTCCCGAACAGGACCGCATCGCCATCAAGGGCTGGGCCATGGAGGCGCGCCTCTATGCCGAGGACCCGGCCACCGGTTTTATGCCCTCCATCGGCCCGCTGGACCGCCTGGTCCTGCCGGGCGAGGCCGAAGGGGTGCGCACCGATAGCGGCGTGGAGCAGGGCGGCGAGGTGTCGCTGCACTATGATCCCATGATCGCCAAGCTCATCGCCCATGGCGGCACGCGTGAGGCGGCGATTGATATGCTCGTGGCGGGGCTGGATGAGCGCACGGTCGTCTGGCCTGTGCGCACCAATGCCGGCTTCCTGCGCCGCGCGCTGACCCATCCCGATTTCCGTGCGGCCCGTGTGGACACGCGCTTCATTGACGAGCGCCTGGACGTGCTGGCCCCCAAATCACCCCCGGCCCTGAGCTGGATCGCCGGGGCGCTGGCGCTCGCAGGCGGCGGGCCGCTGGCCGCGCCCGCGCGCGATCCCTGGGATGTGCGCGACGGCTTCCGGGTCAATGGCGATCCGGTGTTTGAAGTCGGCCTTGATCACGCCGGCGCGCGTGTGGGTGTGCGCCTGACCTTGAATGACGGCGCGCTGGAGGCGCAAGCGGGCGATGAGACGCTGGTGCTCGACGAGCCGCGCTTTGAGCCGGGCCTGTTCACGGCGCGCCTGAACGGCCAGCCGGTCAGCGCGCGCTTCGAGCTGTGGCCATCGCGCGGCGCGCTGGTGGCCGCCCAGGGCGAAACCCACCTCATCACCGAATACAACCCCGCCGCCCAGGCCGACGCGCTGGAAGGCGGCGCGGCCATCCTCGCCCCCATGCCCGGCAAGGTCCTCTCCGTCGCCGTCAAACCGGGCGACACGGTGAAGAAGGGTCAGACCCTGGTGGTCCTCGAAGCCATGAAAATGGAACACGCCCTGGCCGCCCCGCGCGACGGCGTGGTGGAAACCGTCAACGCCGCCGCTGGCGCGCAGGTGAGCGACGGCGCCGCGCTGGTCGTGCTGAGCGAGGCGGAGGGGTAGGGGCTAACCCCGCCCCATCGCCCCCCGCACATACGGAACCGCTGTCCAGGCGCTCAGCACGGCGATAAACCACACCCCGCCCACCCAGTAGAAGAACCAGGCGTCCAGCGGCAGGGTGACGGGCGTGTAGAGGTCCAGCGCCACCAGGGCGAAGGGGGCGCCGGTCATGATCATGGCCAGCGCTGTCTTGGTGCGCGCCTCGCCGGTGACGTTGAGGGTGGCGGGCGCGGGGCGGGTGAAGCGTAAGATCGTGACCAGCACATCGCGGCCCACAATCACCGCCACCGGCGCGGCGAGCCAGACCATCCAGCCGCTGATGGCGGCGAAGGCCAGCAAGTACGCGCCCACCAGCACCTTGTCGGCGATGGGATCGAGGAGGGCGCCCAGCGCGCTGCGCGCATCCAGAACCCGCGCCAGCCAGCCATCAAGCCAGTCGCTCAGCGCGGCGAGGATAAAGAACACCAGCGCCGCCGCGCCCCAGGCCATCGCGGCGCTCTCGGTCTCTTGTCCCGCGCTGCGCAACAGGCAATAGGCCCCAAACACCCCGGCGGCGATGCGCGCCAGCGTGATCGCGTTGGGCAGATGGCGCAGGGGGCTATTCGTTGAAATGGTCATAAATCGTCCTCGCCAGGGTTTTGGAGACGCCCTCGACGGCTTCCAGATCGGCCAGATTGGCCCGGGCGATGGCGCGCGCCGAGCCGAAATGCTTCAGGAGCGCGCTCTTGCGCGTGGCGCCCACGCCGGGAATATCGTCCAGCGGGTTTTCGCGGATCTGGCGCTGGCGCCGGGCGCGGTGGCCGGTGATGGCGAAGCGGTGGGCCTCATCGCGCAGGCGCTGAATGTAATACAGCACCGGATCATTGGGCGGCAGGCGCACCGGCGCCTTGCCGGGCAGGTAGAACACCTCGCGCCCCGCATCGCGGTCCGGCCCCTTGGCCACAGCGGCCAGCGGGATGTCGGTGAGGCCGAGTTCCTCCATCACGCCCTCAACGGCGGACAGCTGCCCCTTACCGCCATCGATCAGCACCAGATCGGGGGCCGGCGCGCCGTCATCGCGCTCGCGTTTCAGCCGTGCAAAGCGCCGGCGCATCATGGCGCGCATCATGGCGTAATCATCATCGGTGGCTGCATCATCGCCCTTCATGTTGAAGCGCCGGTAGCCGGTCTTCTCAAGCCCCTCCGGCCCCGCCACGATCATGGCGCCCTGGGCGTTCGTGCCCTGGATGTGGGAGTTGTCATAGACCTCGATGCGCGTTGGCGGCGCCTCCAGCCCGAACACCCGCGCGACGCCTTTGAGGAGCTGGGCCTGGGATGCGCTTTCGGCCATTTGGCGGGCCAGCGCCTCGCGGGCGTTGTGGGCGGCCTGTTCCACCAGCTGTTTCTTGTCGCCGCGCTGGGGCTGGCGGATTTCTACCGGGTGTCCGGCGCGCAGGGCCAGCGCCTCGGACAGGAGGGCTGCCTCGTCGGGCGCATGGCTCACCAGGATCAGGCGCGGGGCGGGCTTGTCGTCATAGAATTGCGCGATGAAGGCGGCGAGCACGCCGGCCTCGCCCGCATCGGCTTCATGGCGCGGATAGAAGGCGCGATTGCCCCAGTTCTGACCCGCCCGGAAGAAGAAGACCTGCACGCACGAGCGTCCGCCCTCTGAATGCACCGCCACCACATCGGCCTCCTCCACCCCGTCCAGATTGATGTCCTGACGGGTGGTCACCGCGGCGATGGCGCGGATGCGGTCGCGCAGCTTGGCGGCGTGTTCAAAATCCATGGCCTCGGCCGCTTCGGTCATCTCGGCCTGGAGCTGCTCGCGCAGCTGGTTGGAGCGCCCGCGCAGGAAGCTGTCGGCGTCGGCCACCAGGGCGGCGTATTCGGCCTCGTCCACATAATCCACGCACGGCGCCGCGCAGCGCTTGATCTGATAGAGCATGCAGGGCCGGGTGCGGCTCTCATACACGCTGTCTGAACAGGTGCGCAAAAGGAACGCCTTCTGCAGCGTGTTCAGCGTGTTGTTCACCGCGCCCGCGCTGGCGAAGGGGCCGAAATAGGCGCCCTTGGCCTTGCGCGCGCCGCGATGCTTGGTCAGCTGCGGCGCGGCGTGATCGCTGCGGATGAGGATGTAGGGAAACGACTTGTCGTCGCGCAGGATGATGTTGAAGCGCGGCTTGAGCCGCTTGATAAGGTTGGCCTCCAGCAAGAGCGCCTCGGTCTCGGTGCTGGTGACCACAAACTCCATGGACCGCGTCAGCGCGATCATCAGGGCGATGCGGTTGGTGTGACCGCCGGTCTTGGCGTAACTGGCCACACGGTTTTTCAGCCGTCTCGCCTTGCCCACATACAGCGCCTCGCCGTCCGCGCCATACATGCGGTAGACGCCGGGCTTCATTGGCAATTGCTTCACGTAATCGGCGATGATCTGCGGCCCCGAACGCGCATCGTCCGCCGCCCCCGCCGGGGCGGCGTCGCCTTGCGCATCCATGGGCGGCGCATCGGGTCGGGCGGCTTTGACCATGGGCGCCAAGATAGGGTGCTGCGCGCGCCGCGTCAGCGGGGCACCACAGATGTCAATATGTTACATATGCAGTTGAATGCTTTGGCGCGATATGTTACATATCGCCTATCGCGGCTATATGGAGATGGATATGATGCCAGTAGTTAGAATCAACGACGCAACGTTTGCTGACCTGAGCACCCTTAAGACATGGTTCGGGACCAAAACGCCTAGCGAGACCATCGACCGCCTCGTGTTAGAGGCTATGGAGCAGCTTGGCATGGAGCGCGACGATGTACCGGAAAGTGCGGCTATAACGACCAACGGCGGCCCGATGGTGTTCGACAGCGCACCGGGTCTGTCCTTCACCAAGCCGCTCGCCGCTTCGATTAACGGAAAGGCGCTGCACCGCCCGCACTGGTCGGCAATATTGCTCACCATGATTGGGCAAGTGAAAGCGAAGGGCTTGGAGGGAGAAAAGCTGGTGCGCGAACTCGCGATCCCAGCTAGAGCTGAACAGTACCTCGAAGAAGGGTTCAAATATCACCCGGACCTAGGAATTTCCGTGCAAGGACAGGCGGCGCAAGACTGCTGGAAAGAAGTTGACCGTCTTGCCAAAAAGTGGCGCATCCCTGTCAGGGTGGAGTTTAGCTGGCGCCAGAACCCAAAGGCGCAGCATCCAGGCAAGACGGGCTTGCTGCGTTCAGGCGAAGCATAACGGCCAAACAGTTGATGGATCTAAAGGTCGGCATGGGCTTCGCCCCATTTGATCGCGCGAATGCCGGTAGATGTGAAAAAGATGAGCCCCCGGCTCGGGGCGTCCAGACCAGCCTGCGGCTAGCTGCGGGCATCGTAGAGTGATTCGAGATCACCCAGCGTCAGCGTGATGTCATGCTCTCTCGGTGAAGCGCTGAGTGCGTCCAGCCGGGCGTCGAGCCTCGTCTTCACCTCCGCCAGGCTGAGCGTCACGTCCGTGTCGACAGCGTCTGACAGGCGGTCGTCCAGAAGGTCGTCCAGTGTGATGCGCGCGGCGTCCAGCGCGTCCTTGCGCCGTTCAATCAGGTCCAGCGCATACGCCACAGCCTCATCCGCGCTGGCGAAGCGGCCTGAGCGTACGAGCGAGTCGAGGCGGGCGGCGGTTTCGGGCGAGAGCGCGGTCATGGACGAGAGTTTACCGCAAGAGCGGCCCGCGAGCCAGATGAGGGCGCAAACCCCCTACCGCCACCGCTCCAAACTCACGCCCACACTGTCCGCATCATCCAGCGCCGTCAGCTTGTCGATGCTCAGCGCCAGGCGCGTGATGCGCGGGTCGGTGAAGAGGGTGTCGGCGATGGTCTGGGCGAGGTCTTCCAGGAGGTCGTGATGGCGGGCCAGCACGATCTGGCGCACGGTTTCGGCCAGCGCTGCGTAATTGACCGCATCGGTGAGGCGCCCGGAGGGGCAGGCGGCGCCGGAATCCACCTCGGCGGTGAGGTCGATGCGCACGGGCTGGCGCCGGCCGCGCTCTGAGTCATATACGCCCACTTCCGCGTCCAGACGCAGGCCGCGCACGCGCACGCAGGTGCGTTCTTGCGAGTGGGCGGGGCGGGCGGCCGGGGCGGCGCCGGGGCGGACAGGTTCGAGTTTCATGGCGCGGCGCCTCTTTCTTGCGCGTCAAACACGCTATATGCCCGCTCCGGGCGCGTGTGAACACCAGGCTTGGCGCCCGCGAGGAGGCGCACATGCCAGCCAGACATGACACGCACAAGGGCGCAGCCCTGGTCACCGCCGCAACAAAACCCATCGGGCGCGCGCTCGCGCAGGCGCTGGTGGAGGACGGCTACGCGCTTGCGGTCCATTACAACACCTCACGCGAGGAGGCCGAGGCGTTTGCAGACGCGATCCGCGCAGGCGGCGGCCGGGCGGCGGCGCTGGGGGCGGATTTGTCGGACCCGGACGCGGCGGCGGGCCTGATCGATGCGGCGCACGCGGCGCTGGGGCCGCTGAGCGTGCTGGTCAATTCCGCCTCGGTGTTCGAGGACGATTCCCACGACACAATCACCGCCGACAGCTTCCGCCGGCATATGGACGCCAATGCGCTGGCGCCGGCGCTTCTGAGTCAGGCGTTCGCGAAGCAGGCGCCGGACGGCGCGATGATCTTCAACCTCCTGGACTACAAGCTGTTCAATATCAACGCGGATTTCTTCTCCTACACATTGTCCAAAGCCGCGCTGATGACCCTGACGCAGATGCTGGCGCGGGCGCTGGCGCCCAAGGTGCGGGTCAACGCCGCCGCGCCGGGGCTCACCTTGCCCAGCCCCTATCACTCCAAAGAAGAATTTGAGCGCCTGCATCACGACAACCCGCTCAAATGCGGGCCGGAGCCGGCGGATCTGGTGCGCACGCTGCGCTATTTCCTGGAGACCCCGTCAGTCTCGGGCCAGATCGTGTGCGTGGATGGCGGCCAGCATTTCGATCCGCGCCTGACGCGCGACGTGTTCGGGGCTTTGAAGACCTGATTCCGCAGAGCTAGTTGCCGCGCGGGGCCTCGGTCAGCACCACGATTTCGCTGGGGTGAGCAAAGCGCAGCACGGCGCGGGCGCGCTCTTCCAGGTAATCCACATCCACCGCGCCGGTGCGGTCGTCGAGCCTTGCGACCCGGTCTTCCATGCGCAGGCGCTGGGCGCGCACGCTCGCCAGCTCGGCCTCGGTCGAGGCGATCTGGGCCTGGATGCGCGCATGATTGAGCACGCCCTGCTCCCCGTGCAGGGCGTGATAGCCGAGATAGGCGATGAACACCGCCAGTCCCACCGTCAGGCTGAAGCGCTTTAGCGCGTTCACCGCCATCTCCATCCACCGTCCGCCTTTTGCGGATCGTACAAGGCGCAACGCTATCGGGGGAGGGTAAAGGAAGCGTTAGGCGAATCGCCTGCGCAGGTGATTCGGTGTGGCCTAAACGGACGGCCCATCACCCAGCGCCGCATCGGCATGGAAGCGGAAGGCTTTGAGCGCATCCAGCACCGGCGTGTCGTAATTGCGCGGCGTCTCGGCCGCGCCGGTGATCCAGGCGTACACATCGGTGTCCGGCGCATCGAGCAGGCGCTCGAACGCGTCCAGCTCCTCGGGCGACAGCGTGTCCAGCCGCGCCTGCGCGAACCTTCCCATGATCAGATCCGCCTCCTTGAACCCCCGCCGCCAGGCGCGGAAGGTCAGCCGCTTCTTGCGGTCAGCCGGATTGATGGGACGGTTCGGATCGGAGAAGGGATCATCGCTCATGGGTGGGCGATATAGGGGAGA